>NZ_JBKCLH010000222.1:0-5897 GCF_046300915.1 Roseateles sp.
CCAGATGCGCCGGCAGATCGGGGGTCTCAGCCATGATGCGTGGCCAGCCTCACCTGCTCCAGCAGCCGCGCCGCCTCCGAGCCCTGCACCTTGGCGATGTCGTCCTGGTACTTCAAGAGCACGCCCAGCGTGTTGCTGACCGTCTCCGGGTCCAGCACCAGGGCGTTCAGCTCCAAGAGCGCGCGCGACCACTCGATGGTCTCGGCCACACCGGGCAGCTTATACAGATCCAAGGTGCGCAGGCCCTGGATGAAGGCGACGATCTGGCGCGACAGCGCCTCGCCGGCGCCGGGCACCTTCAGCCGCAGGATCTGCAGCTCGCGCTGCGCATCGGGGAAATCGACCCAGTGATAGAGGCAGCGGCGCTTGACCGCATCATGGATCTCGCGCGTGCGGTTGCTGGTCAGCACCACGATGGGCGGTTCGGCGGCCTTGATCACACCCAGCTCGGGAATACTGAGCTGGAAGTCGCTCAGCACCTCCAGCAGAAAGGCCTCGAAAGGCTCGTCGGCACGGTCCAGCTCGTCGATCAGCAACACCCCCGGCTGCTCCAGGGCCTGCAGCAGCGGCCGCGCGATCAGGAAGCGCCGCGCGAACACCTCGTCGCCGCCCAGGCCTCCGCTCTTGATCTCCAGCATCTGGCGCGCATGGTTCCACTCGTAGGCCGCGCTGGCCAGATCCAGACCCTCGTAGCACTGCAGCCGTATCAGCGGACGGCCCAGCATCGCGGCCAGGGCCTTGGCGATCTCAGTCTTGCCGGTGCCCGGTTCACCCTCCAGAAACAGCGGGCGCTGCAGGCGCAGGGCCAGGAAGACGGCGGTGGCCAGTTCGCGCTGGGCCACATAGCCCTGGGCCAGCAGTTGTGCCGCCGTCTCGTCGATGCTGGCCGGCAAGGCCACCATCAAGCCGCCGCCACCGCGCGCCCGGCCAGCACCGGGATCAGCGCGGCCCGGTAGGCCGCCGAGCCATGCAGATCATTGTTCAGGCCCTCGTCACTGATGCTGACGGCCTGGGCCGCAGCGGCGCTCCAGCTGCTGTTCAGCGCCGCCTCGATGGCCGTGGCGCGGAACACGCAAGACCCGGCACCGGTCACGGCCACCCGCACGCCGCCGGCCGTCTTCGCGATGAACACGCCGACGATGGAGAAGCGCGAGGCCGGCTGCTTGAACTTCTGCCAGGCCGCCTTCTCGGGGATGGGGAAGCTCACCGAGCTGATGATCTCGCCGGGCTGCAGCGCCGTCTCGTACAGGCCCTTGAAGAAGTCATCGGCCGCGATGGAGCGCCGGTCGGTGTGCACCGTGGCGCCCAGGCCCAGCACGGCGGCGGGGTAGCAGGCGGCGGGGTCGTTATTGGCCAGGCTGCCGCCCAGCGTCCCGCGGTTGCGCACCTGGCGGTCGCCGATGCGGCCGGCCAGATCGGCCAGGGCCGGAATCGCCTGCTGCAGCTCGCGCGAAGCGGCCACGGTGGCGTGGGTCGTCATGGCGCCGATATGCACCTTGCCGCCATCGATGCGCAGGCCCTTGAGATCGGCCAGGCCCGAGATGTCGATCAAGGCCTCGGGCGCGGCCAGGCCCAGCTTGATGGCGCCGAGCAGGCTCTGCCCGCCGGCGATGATCTTGGCCTCGGCGTTGCCCGCGGCGGCGCGGGCAGCGTCGGCCAGGCTGGCGGCTTGCTGGAATGCGAATGTCATGGTCTTCGTCTCCTCGCGTTCAGCGGTTGGCCTGGATGGCTTGCCAGACGTTGTGCGGCGTGGCCGGCATGGGCACATCCGAGATGCCCAGGGCATCGCAGATCGCGTTGATCACCGCCGGCGGCGAGCCGATGGCGCCGGCCTCGCCGCAACCCTTCACGCCCAGCGGGTTGTGCGTGCAGGGCGTGCCCTTGGCGGTCTTGACGTTGAAAGTGGGTAGATCGTCGGCGCGCGGCATGGCGTAGTCCATATAGCTGCCGGTGAGCAGCTGACCGCTGTGCTCGTCGTAGATGCCATGCTCCAGCAAGGCCTGGCCTATGCCCTGGGCCAGGCCGCCATGCACCTGGCCTTCGACGATCATGGGGTTCACCACATTGCCGAAGTCGTCCACCGCGCTGAAGCGGTCCACCCGCACCACGCCGGTGAGCGGGTCCACCTCCACCTCGCAGACATAGCTGCCCGCGGGGTAGGTGAAGTTGGTGGGGTCGTAGAAGGCGTTCTCGTTGAGGCCGGGCTCCAGCTTGTCCAGCGGGTAGTTGTGCGGCACATAGGCGGTCAGCGCCACCGAGGCGAAGGGGACCTTCTTGTCGGTGCCCGCCACCTTGAACTCGCCGCCCTCGAACTCGATGTCGCCCTCGCTGGCCTCCAGCAGATGGGCGGCGATCTTCCTGCCCTTGGCGATCACCTTGTCCACCGCCTTGACGATGGCCGTGCCGCCCACGGCCAGCGAGCGGCTGCCATAGGTGCCCATGCCGAAGAGCACCTTGCCGGTGTCGCCATGCTGGATGTCCACATCGTCCAGCGGGATGCCCAGCTTGTCGGCCACCACCTGGGCGAAGGTGGTTTCGTGGCCCTGGCCGTGCGAGTGGCTGCCGGTGAAGATGGTGACCTTGCCGGTGGGGTGCACCCGCACCTCGCCCGCCTCGAAGAGACCGGCGCGCGCGCCCAGGGCCCCGGCGATATTGGACGGCGCCAGGCCGCAGGCCTCGATATAGGTGGAATAGCCGATGCCGCGCTTCAGGCCCTTGGCCTCGGTGGCGGCCTTGCGCGCGGCGTAGCCGGCCACATCGGCCAGCTCCATCACCTGGTTCAGCGTGGCCTCGTAGTCGCCGGTGTCATACGTCAGGCCCACGGGCGTGGCGTAGGGAAAGCTCTTGATGAAGTTGCGGCGGCGCAGCTCGGCGGGGTCGATCTTGAGCTGGTGCGCCGCGGTCTCCACCAGGCGCTCCACCACATAGGTGGCCTCGGGCCGGCCCGCGCCGCGGTAGGCATCCACCGGCGCGGTGTTGGTGAACACGCCCGTCACCTCGGCGTAGATCTTGGGCGTGGTGTACTGGCCGGCCAGCAGGGTGGCGTAGAGGATGGTGGGCACGCTGGAGGCAAAGGTGCTGAGGTAGGCGCCCAGATTGGCCGTGGTGTGGACCCGCATGGCCACAAAGCGGCCCTGGGCGTCCAGGCCCAGCTCGGCCACGGTGGCGTGGTCGCGGCCATGGGCGTCGGAGAGAAAGCTCTCGCTGCGCTCGGCCGTCCACTTGATGGGCCGGCCCAGCTGCTTGCTGGCCCAGGTCAGCGCCGTCTCTTCGGCGTAGAGAAAGATCTTGGAGCCGAAGCCGCCGCCCACATCGGGCGCCACCACCCGCACCTTGTGCTCGGGAATGCCCAGCACGAAGGCGCACATCAAGAGCCGCTCCACATGCGGGTTCTGGTTGGCCACATAGAGGGTGTAGCTGTCGTCCGCCGGGTTGTAGGACGCATTGGCGGCGCGCGGCTCGATGGCGTTGGGAATCAACCGGTTGTTGCGGAACTCCAGGCGGGTGATGTGGGTCGCCTGGGCAAAAGCCGCATCGGTGCCGGCCTTGTCGCCACAGCCCCAGGTGTAGCAGACGTTGTCGGGCGCCTCGTCGTGCACGGCGCTGCCAAAGTCCTTGGCCGCTGCGGTATCCACCACCGGGGTCAGGTCTTCATAGTCCACCTCGATGAGCTGGGCCGCGGCCTTGGCCTGGGCATAGCTCTCGGCCACCACCAGGGCCACCTGGTCGCCCACATAGCGGGCCTTGCCGTCCGCCAGGATGGGGTGCTTGGGCTCCTTCATGGGCGTGCCGTCAAGGCTGTGAATCAGCCAGCCGCAGGGCAGGCCGCCCACGGCGCGGAAATGCTCGCCGGTGTAGACGCCCAGCACGCCCTCGGCCGCGGCCGCGGCCTGCGTATCGATGCTCTTGATGCGCGCATGCGCATAGGGCGAGCGCAGGAAGTAGGCATAGGTCTGGCGTGGCAGCACGATGTCATCGGTGTACTGGCCCCGCCCGGTCAGAAAGCGGCCGTCCTCGCGGCGGCGCACGCTTTGACCGATGAATCCTTTTTCGTTCGGTGCATTCATGATGGTTCGGCTCCCCGTGCGTCACTTGGCCATGTTCTGCGCGCCCAGCTGCACGGCGCGCACGATGTTCTGGTAGCCGGTACAGCGGCAGATATTGCCCTCCAGGCCCTCGCGGATCTCGGCCTCCGAGCCGCAGCGGTGGTGCTGCACCAGGTCGATGGCGCTCATCACCATGCCCGGGGTGCAGAAGCCGCATTGCAGGCCATGGCACTCCTTGAAGGCCGCCTGCATGGGGTGCAGCTCGCCACTGCCCGTGGGTGGCGTCAGGCCCTCGATGGTGGTGACCTCGGCCCCGGCGGCCTGCACCGCCAGCACATTGCAGCTCTTCACCGCGCGCCCGTTCAGGTGCACGGTGCAGGCGCCGCACTGGCTGGTGTCGCAGCCCACATGGGTGCCGGTGAGCGCGAGGTCTTCGCGCAGGAACTGCACCAGCAAGCGGTCGGGCGCCACTTCGCGCGTGACCGGCTTGCCATTGACCTTGAGCGTGATCTTCTGGCTGCTCATCGCTTGTCTCCTGATGTTCTGGTCGGTCTTCTGAGCGCCCCCAGGGCCGGGCTGCGCCCAGCCCGCCCCCCGCGGGGGTCAAGGAAACTTGGGGCGGCCCGGCGTTTCCTTGTGAAGCCAAGAAGCATGGTCGCGGCTGGCAGGCCGGGGCGCCATCCACCGTTTACCCCCATGTATGCCCATACATAGGGCGTCCGTGCACCGGGTTGATGCTCCGCTTTGGCACAGCCGGGCCCGCGGCGGCTGGGTTATGGTGCGGACTCCCCGGGAGACAGCGAGTGAGCCCAAAGCACAAGGCCAACAAGCCATGGACAACGTCGATCTGAATGTCTTGCGCCAGGTACAGGCCTGGCAGCGCGAGGGCCGGCGCGTGGTGCTGGGCACCATCACCCGCACCTGGGGCTCGGCCCCGCGGCCCGTGGGCTCGGTGGTGGCGGTGCGGGAGGACGGGCTGATTGCCGGCTCCGTCTCGGGCGGCTGCATCGAGGACGATCTGGTGGCCAAGGTGCGCGAGGGCGCCCTCAGCGCCCTGAGCCGGCCCGAGCTGCTGCGCTACGGCGTGGGCGCCGAAGCGGCCCAGGCCTTTGGCCTGCCCTGCGGCGGCACCCTGGAAGTGATGCTGGAGCCCCTGGGCCCCGCTTCGCAGCTGGACGAGCTGCTGGCGCGCCTGGCCCGCGGCGAGCGCGTGCAGCGGCATCTGGACTTGAAGAGCGGCGCGGTGCAGCTGCTGGACCCGCTGGCCGCCGGCCAAGGCATCATTGCCGATGTGGTGCAGCTCAGCGAGCACACGCTGATCACCCACCACGGCCCGCAGTGGCGCCTGCTGATCATCGGCGCCGGCCAGCTCACGCAATACCTGGCCAGCATGGCCCTGGCCCTGGACTACCAGGTGCTGGTCTGCGACCCGCGCGAGGAATACCAGCCCGAGATCCCCGGCGCGCGGCTCACCCGCGAGATGCCCGACGATGTGGTGATGAGCTTTGCCCCCGACGGCCACAGCGCCGTGGTGGCCCTGACCCACGACCCCAAGCTGGACGACCTGGCCCTGATGGAGGCGCTCAAGTCACCCGCCTTCTATGTGGGCGCCATCGGCTCCCGCGTGAACCAGGCCAAGCGCAAGGCCCGCCTGGCCGAGCACTTTGGCCTGACCGAGGCCGAGCTGGCCCGCCTGCACGGCCCCGTGGGCCTGCACATCGGCGCCCGCACCCCGCCGGAGATTGCGCTCTCGATCCTGGCGCACATGACCGCCGAGCGACACGGCGTGCGGATCAGCAGCGCGGAGATGGGATTGATGACGGCCCAGGGTGGGGGGGCGGAGGCGGGGTG
>NZ_JBKCLH010000223.1:0-4218 GCF_046300915.1 Roseateles sp.
ACCCCCAAGGCTCAGCTCAGCACGGCGGCTCAGCTCAACTCAGTCGGGCCGCCGCCCCAAGAGGGCTTGGAGCTTGTCGGCGCCCACGGGCTCCTCGGCCAGCAGGGGCACCAGGGCATAGCGCTCGGCATGCTGGCGCGCCACGGCCTCGATATAGGGCAGTTCCTTGAGCGCCCGCGCCCGCAGCAGGGCCGAGCGCGGGCCGGTGGCGGCCACGCTGTTGTTGATGATCCAGGCCCAGGGTTCGATGCCAGCACGCCGCAGGTCTTGCTGCAGGCCCGCCGCCTCCTGGACCGGGGTGTTCTCGGCCAGGGTGACGATCAGCACCTTGGTGCGGCTGCTGTCCTGCAGCTGCATCATGGGCGTGGTGTAGTGCAGGCCCGTGCCCTCCATCTGGCGGGCGATCTCGCGGTGGTAGGCGCCGGTGGCGTCGAGCAGGAGCAGGGTGTGGCCGGTGGGTGCCGTGTCCATGACCACGAACTTGCGGCCCGCCTCGCGGATGATGCGCGAGAAGGCCTGAAAGACGGCGATCTCTTCGGTGCAGGGCGAGCGCAGGTCTTCTTCGAGCATGGCGCGGCCCTGGGCGTCCAGGCCCCGGCCCTTGGTGGCCAGCACCTGCTCGCGGTAGCGCTGGGTCTCGCGCTGCGGGTCGATGCGGCTGACGCTGAACAGGCTGGGCTCTATGCCCAGTGCGCCGGCCAGGGTGTCGTCCAGATGAGCCGCCGGGTCGGAGGTGCTCAGGTGCACGGGCAGCCCGCGCCGCGCCAGCTCCAGGGCCCGGGCGGCGGCCAGGCTGGTCTTGCCCACGCCACCCTGGCCCATGACCATGATGAGCCCGTGCCCCGGTGCGGCCAGGCCGTCCACCAGCTGGGCCAGGCTGGGCGCCGTCTCGCCGGGCAGGGCTGGCGCGGCCGCCTGGGCCGCGGCCGGCAGGGGCGGCGGGCTGACGCTGGCGCTCCCCGCATCCAGCAGCTGGCGCAGCGCCGCCAGGCCCACCAGATCGAAGGGCATGAGCGCGATCTCGTCGCGCGGCAGCTCGCGCAGCACGGCGGGCATGGCGGCCAGGGCCGCCTGCTCGCGCCGCAGCACGGCAGCGGCCAGGGCATCCAGCGGCGCCTCGCTGGCCGGCATCAGGCCATTGATGACCAGGTGCTGGCGGCTCAGGCCCACATGCACCAGCTCGTCGTGGGTGCGCGCCACCTCGCGCAGGCTCGAGGCCTGGGCGCGCGCCACCAGGATCAGGCGGCTGCGGACCGGGTCGGCCAGGGCCTGCACGGCGGCCTTGTACTGGCTGCGCTGCCTTTCCAGACCGGCCAGGGGGCCCAGGCAGGAGGCATCGCCCTTGCCGGCCTCCAGAAAACTGTCCCAGGCGCCGGGCAGCTGCAGCAGGCGGATGGTGTGACCGGTGGGCGCGGTGTCGAAGAGCACATGGTCAAAACGCTGCTCCAGGGCGGCATCGGTGAGCAGGCCGGTGAACTCGTCAAAGGCGGCGATCTCGGTGGTGCAGGCGCCGGAGAGCTGCTCCTCGATGCTCTTGACCACCTCGGCCGGCAGCACGCCGCGCACCGGGCCGGCAATGCGGTCGCGGTAGGCCTGGGCCGCGGCCTGGGGGTCAATCTCCAGCGCCCACAGGCGGGGCACATCCGGCACCGCCGTGATCTGGTTGCCGATGTGCAGGCCGAAGACCTGGCCCACATTCGAGGCCGGATCGGTGCTGACCAGCAGCACGCGCCGCCCCGCATCGGCCAGCTTGAGCGCGGTGGCGCAGGCCAGGGAGGTCTTGCCCACGCCGCCCTTGCCGGTGAAGAAGGCAAAGCGCGGCAGTTGTTCCAGATAGCGCATCAGGCCTCCGCTCAGCAGCACTTGCCGCCGCTGCAGCAGGCACCGGACGCCGACACCGGCGCGCCTGCCTGCTGCGCCGCCAGGCCCAGCCACTGCGCCAGCTGATCACGGCCCGGGTAGCGGCCGGCCAGCACCAGCTGCCCGTCCAGCAGGGTCAGGGGCAGGGCGCCCTGGCCCGCACGCTCAAGAAATTCGCGCACCAGGGCGTTCTCGGCAAAGGCAAGGGGCTGCTGGGCCAGATTGAAGCGCTCGACGCTACCGCCCTGGCTGCGGGCCCAGTCGATATCGGCCGCGGCGCGCACCAGCTGCTCGTCCAGCTCGGGGCCGCAAACACCGCTGCTGCAGCACAGGGCGGGGTCAAAGATCTGGATCTGGGGCATGGAGAACTCCTTGAAGTCTGCCAACCGGCACAGGGCCAGTTTGCGCGGGTTTTCTGACGCAGGGCTTGTGTTGCGTCAATATTTCCAATTCTATAGAATTATCTAACTATGGAAGAGACCGACGTCATTCGCGCCCTGGCCGCCCTGGCCCAAGCCCACCGGCTCAAGGTGTTTCGCCTGCTGGTGGTGGCCGGTCAGCAGGGCCTGACCCCCGGGGCCCTGGCGGAGGCGCTGGAGCTGCCCGCGGCCACCCTGTCCTTTCACCTCAAGGAGCTCAGCCACGCCGGCCTGGTGACGCAGGAGCGGGTCAGCCGCCATCTGGTCTACCGCGCGGCCTTCGGGCAGATGAACGAGCTGCTGGCCTATCTCACCGAGAACTGCTGCCAGGGCCAGGCCTGCCTGAACCCTTCAACCACCAAGAACTGCTGCTGAGCACACGCATGAGCACCCACGCCCTGATCCTTTGCACCCACAACTCCGCCCGCAGCGTGCTGTCCGAGGGCATGCTCAACCATCTGGCCCGTCGGCTGGGCCGGGATGTGCAGGCCCATAGCGCCGGCAGCGCCCCCAGCGGCCGGCTCAACCCCTTCGCCCTGGAGGCCCTGCAGAACGCGGGCGTGGACACCAGCGGCTACCGCAGCAAGAGCTGGGACGAGTTCACCGGCCCCGAGGCGCCGCCGCTGTCCATCGTGATCACCGTGTGCGACAGCGCCGCGGCCGAGCAGTGCCCCGTGTTCTTTGGTGGCCAGGGCCAGCCGGTCAAGGTGCACTGGGGCTACCCGGACCCCTCCACTGCCGAGGGCGGCGATGAGGGCAAGCGCCGCGCCTTCGAGCTGACGCGCCAGGCCATCGGCTACCGCATGCTGCAGCTGCTGGCCCTGCCGCTAGAGCGCATGGACCGCAGCGAGCTGGCGGCCGCGCTGAACGCCATCGCCAAGAGCTGAGGACGCCCTATGAGCGCGCGCATTTCGCAGAAGCTGCTGGCCGAGGCCCTGGGCACGGCCCTGCTGCTGGCCGTGGTCATCGGCTCGGGCATCATGGCCGAGCGCCTGTCGGGCGGCAATGTGGCCCTGGCCCTGCTGGCCAACACCCTGGCCACGGTGGGCGGCTTGTATGTGCTGATCGAGGTCTTCGGTCCGCTCAGCGGCGCGCACTTCAATCCGGCCGTGTCCCTGGTGATGAGCCTGCGTGGCGAGCTGGCGCCGCGCCTGCTCCTGCCCTATGTGCTGGCCCAGCTGCTGGGCGCGGCCTGCGGAGCCTGGCTGGCGCACGCCATGTTCGAGCTGAACCTGCTGCAGTTCTCCAGCAAGCTGCGCGGCGGCACGGGCCAGTGGATCGCCGAGGCGGTGGCCACCTTCGGCCTGCTGCTGGTGATCCTGCGCGCGCCGGGCACGCGGGTGGCGGCCATGGTGGCCGCCTATATCGGCGCGGCCTACTGGTTCACGGCCTCCACCTCCTTCGCCAATCCGGCGGCGGTGTTCGGCCGCATGTTCAGCGACAGCTTTGCCGGCATCGCCCCGGCCAGCGCCCTGGGCTTTGTGCTGGCCCAGCTGCTGGGGGCTCTGGCCGCCCTGGGCGTGCATCGCCTGCTGAGCGCCGCCCCAGGCCGCCCCGCACCCGAACAGAAGACCATGGCCGCTGCCAGCACCCAGCGCGGCTGAGCGAGCCGAGTGAGCTGAATAGGCTCAGGGGGCTGCGGCCCCCTTGTTTCAAACCAGATAGTTGCTACACACACCCAAATGCCCGACTTGAATCTGCCCTCGGACGCCAGCCCCGGCAATCTGCTGCGCGAGGTGGCGCGTCTGTACACCCGGGCCCAGCGCGTGGTGGCCGACTGCTGCCGCAGCACCAGCACCCAATGCCATCTGCTCACCGAGCTGGCGCGCTCCGGCCCGCTGCCACTGTCGGAGCTGGGCCTGCGCCTGAGTCTGGAGAAGAGCTGGGTGTGGCGCGCGGTGGAGGCCATGGCTGCCCGTGGCTGGGTGAGCAAGGTGCC
>NZ_JBKCLH010000224.1:0-17145 GCF_046300915.1 Roseateles sp.
ACTACACACCGGGCAAGTGATGCGCGTGGCCAGTGCGCCTGCTGCTGCATCGTCAGCGTGGGCGGCGCGCTGCACACAAAAAAAGGCGGCCACCGGCCGCCTTTTGTCATTCGGTCGTGGCGTCGATCAGTCGCGCTCGCCGCCGAAGATGCCCAGCAGGGACAGCAGGCTCTGGAACACGTTGTAGATGTCCAGATAGATCGCCAGGGTGGCGCTGATGTAGTTGGTCTCGCCGCCGTCCAGAATGCGCTTGATGTCGTAGAGCATGAAGGCCGAGAAGACAGCCATGCTCAACACCAGCAGGGTCAGCATCAGGGCCGAGGACTGCAGGAAGATGTTCACGACGCCGGCCACCAGCATGATGATGGCGCCCACGAAGAGGAACTTGCCCAGCCCCGAGAGGTCGCGTTTGATCACCGTGGCCAGGCTGGCCATGGCGAAGAAGATGGCGGCGGTGCCGCCAAAGGCGGTCATGATCAGGCTGGCGCCATTCTTGAAGCCCAGGATCTGGGCCAGCAGGCGCGAGAGCATCAGGCCCATGAAGAAGGTGAAGCCCAGCAGAGCCACCACGCCGGTGCTGCTGTTCTTGGTCTTCTCGACCACGAACATCAGGCCGAAGGCGCCCACGAAAAAGATCAGGGTCGAGAGGCCGAAGCCCATCTTGGCCATGATGCCAGTGGACACACCGATCCAGGCACCCAGCACGGTGGGCACCATGGACAGGGCCAGCAGCCAGTAGGTGTTGCGCAGCACGCGCTGGCGGTCGCTGGCCAGCGCGGAGCCGTAGGCGGCGCCGTATTGGTTTTGCAGGCTTTCGTTCATAAGTCCTCCGAAGATGTCGTCGTTGGAGCCCTGGCAGGCCGGGCTTCTGGTGCGATTCTAGTCACAGCATCGCGCCCGGGCCGGCGCCCTATCTCCTCACTGTCCCTGGGAGCTTGAGCGGCTGTAGCGGCAGCTTTGCACTCCGGGTGTGAATGCGGCAGCCCATGGACGCTAAAGTGAGCATCTCACTGTTGGATTTCAAGACCAAGACCATGAATCAAAAGCCCTATCTGACCCTGGACGACGTCAAGCGCATTGCCGCCGCGGCCGAGACCGAGGCCCGCAACAACAGCTGGGCCGTGAGCATCGCCATCGTGGACGACGGTGGCCATCTGCTGTGGCTGCAACGCCTGGACGGTGCAGCGCCGGCGTCGGCCCAGATCGCCCCGGCCAAGGCTCACACGGCCGCGCTGGGCCGCCGCGAGTCCAAGATCTATGAAGACATGATCAACCAGGGCCGCGTCTCCTTCCTGAGCGCCCCGAGCCTGCAAGGCCTGCTGGGCATCTTTGGCGGGGAAAGGGACTAACACCCCCTACCGGCTGCGCCGGCCCCCTCAAGGGGGCGAGTCCGACGGCCCGGCAGAGCCGGATCCGCGGACTCCGCGCGATGAGCGCCAACTGCGTGGCGCATAAAAACGAAAGGGCCTTACGGCCCTTTTTCTGTTTCAGCGTTCGAAGACCGCAATGCTCTCCACATGCGCCGTGTGCGGGAACATATTCACCGCGCTGGCCGCCGTGCAGCGGTAGCCGGCCACATTCACCAGCAGGCCCGCGTCGCGCGCCAGGGTGGCCGGGTTGCAGGACACATAGACGATGCGCTTGGGCGGGGTCCAGCCCGGCGCCAGGGCCGGGTTCTCGGCGATGTCGGCCACGGCCTTGGCCAGGGCGAAAGCGCCCTCGCGCGGCGGGTCCACCAACCATTTGTCGGCCACGCCATCGGCGGCCAGCAGCTCGGGCGTCATCTCGAAGAGATTGCGCGCCACGAAGCTTGTATTGGCCTCCAGGCCATTGCGGCGAGCGTTCTCGCGCGAGCGCTGCACCAGGGCCTCGCTGCCCTCGATGCCCAGCACCTCGCGCGCCTGGGTGGCCAGAGGCAAGGTGAAGTTGCCCAGGCCGCAGAACCAGTCAATCACCCGCTCATCCTTGTGCACCTGCAGCAGGCGCAGCGCGCGCCCCACCAGCACGCTGTTGATGTGCGGATTCACCTGGGTGAAGTCGGTGGGCTTGAAGGGCATGCGTACGCCGAACTCGGGCAGGGTGTAGGCCAGTTCGGGCCCGCCCTCGTCCAGCAGATGCACGGTGTCCGGCCCCTTGGGCTGCAGCCACCATTGCACCATCGGGTGAGCGGCGGCAAACGCACGCAGCTTGGCCTTGTCGCCCTCGGGCAGCGGATTCAGATGGCGCAGCACCAGGGCCATGACGGTGGCCTCGCCGTTGTCGCCCATGGCCAGCTCGATCTGCGGCAGGCGGTCGCGCTCCTCCATGCTGGCGATCAGCTCGCGCAGCGGCATCAGCAGATCGCTGACGCTGGCGGGCACCACCTTGCAGACCTGCATATCGGCCACATAGCGGCTCTTGCGCTCGTGAAAGCCGATCAGCACCACGCCCTTCTTGGCCACATAGCGCACCGAGAAGCGCGCGCGGTAGCGGTAGCCCCAGGTCGGGCCTTCAATAGGACGCAGCAGCGTCTCGGGCTTGACCTTGCCCAGATGCCAGAGGTTGTCCTCCACCACGCGTTGCTTCACCGCCACCTGGGCCCCGGCATGCAGATGCTGCATCTTGCAGCCGCCGCAGGCGCCGGCATGCAGGCCGAAATGCGGGCAGCCCGGCGTCACGCGCTGCGAGCTCTCGCGCCGCAGAGCCATCAGCGTGCCCTGCTCCCAGTTGTTCTTCTTGCGGCCAACGCTGACCTGTACCTCTTCGCCAGGCAGGGCGCCATCGATGAAGACCACCTTGCCCTCGGTATTGCGGGCCACGCCCTGCGCCTCGAGGTCCAGGGCCTCGACCTTCAGCCATTCATTCTCTTGCGTCATGGCGCGCGATTATCCCAGGCCCGCCGGGCTCGCCCGCGCGGGACGCGGCTCAGGCGTCAGAAGATGGCGTCGCGGTTGATGCCGTGGCGCTGCATATTGCGCTTGAGCTTGTTCAGCGCCTCGATCTGGATCTGGCGAATGCGCTCGCGCGTCAGCCCCAGGCGTATGGCCAGCACATCCAGGGTCTCGGGCTCCCGGTCCGCCAGACCGTAGCGGCCGGCCAGCACCTCGCGCTCGCGATCATTCAGGGCCGCCATGCCATGGGCCAGCAACGCTTCCAGCTCATGACTCAGGCGCTGGCCCAGCGGATCCACCGCCTGCTCATCGGCCACCAGGTCCATCATGGACTCGCCGCCCTCGCCATTGCGGTCCACCGGCGAGTCCAGCGAGCTCGGCAGCTCGGCATAGGCCAGCAGATCGGACACATGAGACAGGGGCAGGTTCAGGCGTGCGGCAATCTCCTCGGCGCGCACCACGGCCTCCTGGCCGTCCTGGCTGCGCAAGGCCTCCAGCGCACGCCGCGCCTTCAGCACCTGGTTGAGCTCGCGCACGATATGCACCGGCAGGCGCACCAAGCGGGCCTGGTGCATCAGGGCACGCTCAATGCTCTGGCGTATCCACCAGCTGGCATAGGTCGAGAAGCGGAAGCCACGCTCCGGCTCGAACTTGCCGATGGCATGCATCAGACCGAGGTTACCCTCCTCAATCAGATCGCTCATGGGCAGGCCACGGCCCAGGTAGTTCTTGGCGATGCTGACCACGAGCCGCAGGTTGTGCTCGATCATGGACTGACGTGCGGCGAATTCACCAGCGCGGGCGCGCACCGCCGTGTCGTACTCTTCCTGGGGGGTCAGCAGCGGGGTGCGGCGGATGTCGCGCAGATAGGCCTGCAGCGCATTGCCCAGCTCCAACTCGGCACCGGGCGCACTGGCGGCGCGCCCACGGCCGTTGGCACGCAGCGCCTCGGCCTCGTCATCCTCTTCGCTAGGGACAGGGACTGGCGCCGCAGCGGCGCCTTCATCATCATCAAGCGGGACGGCCGGCAGGACGTCAAGATCCTGCAAGCGCAACGGCCCGGGTGGAACAAATCCAGCGGGCCGTGCCGCGGGGCTTATGTGCAAAGAAGTCTGCTTCATGATCCTTGCTCATCGCCCCCATGCTGTGTCCTAACGGGCTGGCAGCAGCTTGGCCGGATCGACGGGCTTGCCCTGCTTGCGCACCTCGAAGTGAAGTTTCACTTGCTCGGCGTCGCTGGACCCCATCTCGGCAATCTTCTGCCCCTTGCGCACTGCCTGATCCTCCTTGACCAGCAAGGTCTGGTTGTGCGCGTAGGCCGTCAGGTAAGTCGCGTTGTGCTTGATGATGACGAGATTGCCGTAGCCGCGCAAGCCAGAACCCGCGTAAACCACACGGCCATCCGCTGCCGCCAGCACCGGGTCACCCGCCTTGCCACCAAAGGCCAATCCCTTGTTGCGCGCGTCATCGAAACCTGCCGTCACCGGCCCGTTCACCGGCCAGCCCCAGGACGGATCATCATCGCCGCCCGTTGCCGCAGGCGTGCTCGGCGCCGAAGCCGCTGGAGACTGAGCTGCAGAGGCCGGCGCGGCGGCGGGTTTGCTGTCCAGAGGGCGGCTCTCCACCTTGGCCGTCGCCACCGGACGCGCGCTGACGGCACCCGCATCGATACCGGGCGGCACCACGCGCAAGACCTGACCCACCTCGATGCGGTTGGCATTCTCCAGCTCGTTCCACTTGACCAGATCGCGCCAGTTCTGCCCATTTTCCAGCGCGATACGGATCAGGGTGTCGCCCTGCTTCACCGTGTAGTAGCCGGGCTTGCCGGCGTTCTCGGCGCCAGGCAGGGGCTTGGTATCGGGAGCAGGCGCCGGGCTCGGCGCAGGGGCCGGCGCGCTGCTGCGTGCGCCGCCGCTGATGGGTCGGTCTTCCACGGGAGCCTTGTGCTTGGGCGAGGCACAGCCCGCCAGGATGGACACAAGTGCGAGAGCGGACAGGGCCGCCGGAATCCGGTTCGTGTTGTATTGCATGCTTGAGGCGTTTCCAGGCGCTGGCAAAGGCGCGGAATTCACATGACGCCCGATTTTAGGGGCACGAACAGCACCGGTTCGTGAACCGTGCGAACAAGACGCGAGCCCCCCGCCTCCACCACATGGTCCACCACCACCAGCACCTGGCCACGACCGCCCGGCGCCTGCATGGGCGCCACCAGTCGACCGCCCGGGGCGAGTTGGGTCAGCCAGGGCTCGGGCAGGTCCTCGCCACCGGCGGCGGCGATGATGGCGTCATAAGGGCCCGCGCCGGCATGGCCCAGGCGCCCATCACCATAGATCAGTCGGATCTGGCGCAGCAGACCCAGGCCCTGCAGATGGCCCTGGGCCTTGTCGTGCAGGGGACGCAGGCGCTCGATGCTCACCACCTGACGCGAGAGCGCGGCCAGCACGGCGGCCTGGTAGCCGCAGCCAGTGCCGATCTCCAGCACCCGGCCCAGCTGGCCCGCGCTGCGGGCGGTGGTGCCAGCCATCAGCAGCTCGATCATGCGGCCCACCACCGAGGGCTTGGAGATGGTCTGCCCGTGGCCGATGGGCAGGCTGGTGTCCTCATAGGCCTGGATGGCCAGGGCACTGTCCACGAACTCGTGGCGCGGCACGCTGGCCAGGGCCTGCAGCACGCGCTCGTCCTTGAGCCCCTCGCGCTGCAGGCGCTGCACCATGCGCAGGCGCACACCGGCCGAGTCCAGCCCCAGGCCGCTGGGCGCGCTCCGGCGCGCCGCATCCTGGGCCGCCTGATGCAGCGGACGCTGCGGGCGCAGCAGCTCGCGCGCGGGCCGCGCTGGCTGCGAGCCCAGCTTGTCCAGCGGCAGCGGAAAGCGGCGCTTGGGTACCTCGCTCATGACACAGTCCCCGAACCCCGGTGCACGGTGATGTCACGCATCACGACTGCAACCCCAGGCGCTGACGCCAGCCCGGCAGGCCGGCGTGGTCGGTCAGGTCCACCTGTAGCGGCGTGATCGAAATCTGGCCATTGGCCGTGGCGTGGAAGTCCGTGCCCTCGCCGGCCTCGCGGGCGTCGCCGGCCGGACCGATCCAGTAGATGGGCTCGCCGCGCGGATTGGTCTGGCGGATCACCGCCTCGCTGGCATGGCGGCGCCCCAGGCGGGTGATGCGGCGCGGCAGGCTGGCGGCGTCGGCGCGGTTGGGGATGTTCACATTGAGCAGGAAGGGATGGCCCAGGCCACCCGCGATCACCTGCTCGACGATAGCGCGCGCTGCCTGCGCCGCGGCCTCCAGCTCGCCCCAGCCCTTGTCCGCCTGGGAGAAGGCGATGGACGGGATGCCGAAAAGAAAGCCCTCAGTGGCCGCCGCTACGGTGCCGGAGTAGAGCGTGTCATCGCCCATATTGGCGCCGTTGTTGATGCCGGAGAGCACCAGGTCGGGGCGGTAGTCCAGCAAGCCGGTCAAGGCCACGTGCACGCAGTCCGAGGGCGTGCCGTTGACATAGCGGAAGCCATTGGCCGCCGTGTAGACCGACAGGGGCCGGCCCAGGGTCAGGGCATTGGAGGTGCCACTGGCGTTCTGCTCGGGCGCGATCACATCGATCCGCCCCAGCCCTTCGCAAGCCTTCACCAGGGCCGCAAGGCCCGGTGCCAGATAACCGTCGTCGTTCGCAATGAGGATACGCATGATGCAGCCATTGTAGGCAGCGCGTCACCTGCGCGACCCCTTGGCAACCCGCCCCTGCCTATCATCCCCCGCCGGAACTGACGAGGAGCGAACACCATGCAAGCCTGGCTGTGCGAAAACCCTGTGGGCGCGGACGCCCTGAGCTGGAAGGAACTGCCCACGCCGGAGCCGGGCCCGGGCCAGATCCGCGTGGCCATACGCGCGGCCAGCCTCAACTTTCCCGACCTGCTGATCGTGCAGGGCAAGTACCAGGTCAAGCCGCCCACACCTTTTGTGCCGGGCGCCGAGTTTGCCGGCGTGGTGGAGGCCGTGGGCGAGGGCGTGCGCCATCTCAAGCCCGGAGATGCGGTCGCGGCCTTCGCCGGCACCGGCGGTTTCGGCAGCCATGCCTGCCTGCCCGCGGCCCAGGCACTGCCCCTGCCGCCGGGCTTTCCCTTCGAGGATGCGGCCGCCTTTCTCTGCACCTATGCCACCAGCCACCACGCCCTGCTGGACCGTGCCGCCCTGCAGCCCGGCGAAACCGTGCTGGTGCTGGGCGCGGCCGGCGGCGTGGGCACGGCCGCCATACAGATCGCCAAGGCCGCGGGCGCGCGCGTGATCGCGGCCACTTCCTCCGACGAGAAGAACTCGCGCTGCCTGGCCCTGGGGGCAGACGCCGTCATCAACTACAGCCGTGGCCAGCTGCGCGAGGAGCTCAAGACCCTGACCGAGGGGCGCGGACCCGACGTGATCTACGACCCCGTGGGGGGCGATCTGGCCGAGACGGCCTTCCGCAGCATTGCCTGGCGCGGCCGCTATCTGGTGGTGGGCTTTGCACAAGGGCAGATCCCCGCCCTGCCCCTGAATCTGGCCCTGCTCAAGGGAGCCTCCCTGGTGGGCGTGTTCTGGGGGGAGTTTGCGCGTCGCGAACCGGCCCGCAACGCCAAGATGCTGGGCGAGCTGGCCGCCTGGTATGCCCAGGGCAAGGTCAAGCCCGTGCTCGATGCGGTGCTGCCCATGCAGGAGCTGCCCGCGGCCTTTGCCCGCATGAGCAGCCGACAGGTGGTGGGCAAGCTGGTACTGCGCATGCCCGCATGAACGCCGACACCAGAAGACCTCAAGGCAACAACTCGCAACGCATGCCCTCCTTTTGCGGGGCATGTGCCCTGAGCGTTGTGCGCTACGATGACGCGCTGAGCGGAGTCCCCTCGCACCATGGCCGTCAAAGTACTGATCATCGAAGACAACCCAGTTGCCCGCAGCTTTCTCTGCCGCGTCGTGCGTGAGAGCTTCAGCGACGCCATGGAGATCACCGAAGCCGGAGATCTCGAAGGCGCACGCCGCCATGTGGCTCGCCTCAAGTCGGAGAACCCGGAGCAAAGCTACAAGCTGATCCTGCTGGACCTGGAGCTCCCGGACGGCAACGGCATGGAATTGCTGGCCGAACTGGCAGGGTCGCCAGCGGTCAAGGTGGTGACCACCCTCTACTCCGATGACGACCATCTCTTCCCCGCCCTGCAATGCGGCGCCGACGGCTATTTGCTCAAGGAAGACCGCTTCGAGGTGCTGGTGGAGGAATTGCAGCGAATCGTCCGGGGGCAGCCGCCGCTGTCTCCCGCCATTGCACGCCGCCTGCTCTCGCACTTCCGTCCCGGCACCACCGGAGATACCGGCCCGATGAGTCTGTCGGGCGGCCTGAACTCCGGCTTCAGCCCGCTGTCGTCCAGCAGCGGCCCCAACAGCCGCAGCGTGGCGCTTGACCCCCCGCCGGAATGGGAACGCCTGACCCCGCGAGAGAACGAGGTTCTGACCTACCTGAGCAAGGGCTTTACCATCAAGGAGATTGCCAACCTGATGGGCATCAAGTGGTTCACGGTGAACGATCACATCAAGAGCATCTACAAGAAGCTCAATGTGTCCAGCCGCGCCGAGGCCGCCGTACTGGCCAGCAAGCAAGGATTGGTCTGAGCAAGCTGGTGGGCAAGACCTGACACTCCGGATCGCTCAGCAAGAATGCCCGCCATCTTGGCGGGCTTTTTTTCGAGCACCTTTTCCAAAGGAAGAAACTCGGCGCGCCAATGGAAAAAGGGCTAGCGTTTTTCAACGCTAGCCCTTCGAATTACTTGGGGTGGCTAATGGGACTCGAACCCACGACAACCAGAATCACAATCTGGGACTCTACCAACTGAGCTATAGCCACCGCAGAGACATAGATTATAAACAGAAATTAAACGCTGGGAAGTGTTTTTCGCAAGACTGACTTAAAAAACTTAGAGCGCACTTCGCCAAGCCTTGCTGGCAGGGTCAGGGCGCGGCCGACGAAGCCGCGGCGGCAGGCACGCTGAGCTTGACCTTGTAGTGGGTCTTGAGCGCGTTGTAGTAGGCCTGCGACTCCGCTGCAGTCCACGCCTGCGCATACTGCTGGCTGGCACGCTGCTCATCGATCAGGGCCGGATCGCGCGGCAGCAGCTTGTTGATGCGCGCCAGGACATAGACGCCCTCGCCGCTGTCCACGCCCACATAGGTCGGCAGCGTGCTGGCCTCGGCGCGCAGCAACTCATTGAGCACCTTGGGCGGGAGATTGGCGGGCTTGGCACGCGAGATCAGCTGAGCCGGCTCCAGGCCGGTGGCATCGGCGCCCTTTTGCAAAGCCTCCAGTCGCTCCTTGCCTCGCTTGGCTGCCGCCTCACCGGCGAGCTTCTGCATCAGCTGGGCGCGCACCTGAGCCTTCACATCCGCCAAGTCCGGCAAGCGTGCCGGCTTGTAGTCCAGCACACGCGCTGCGGCCAGTTGGCTGGGCCCCACTTCCACAGCCTCCGTGTTGCGCTTGTTGCGCAAGGCGTCATTGCCAAACACGGCCTCCAGCAATTTGGCGGAAGCCAACACGCCGCTTGCGCCCGGCGCGGGCTTGCGCTGCACCATGGCGGTCTGGAGGTTCAGTTTGAACTTGTCAGCCGCGGGCTTGAGACTGTCGGACTGCTCGTAAACCGCATTGCTGAACTGCTCGGCCAGCTCGGTGTAGCGCTTCTGGGCCAGCTGGCGGCGAACCTCATGCTCCAGATCGGCCCGTACCGACTCAAAGCTCTTCTTGTCGCCACCGCGCACACCCGTGAGCTGGATCAGGTGGTAGCCGAAGTCGGACTCCACCACATTGCTGATCTCCCCCTGCTTCAGCGCATACGCCGCATCTTCAAAGGGCTTGACCATGGCACCGCGCGGGAAGAAGTCCAGATCACCGCCACGCTCCGCTGAACCCTCGTCCTGAGAGTTCTTGCGGGCCAGCTCGGCAAAACCAGCAGGGTTCTTGCGAGCCTGTGTCAGCAGCTCCTCGGCGCGGGCCTTGGCCTTGGCCCGCTCTGCGGCCGGTGTGTCCTTGTCGGCCTTGATCAGGATGTGGCTGGCGCGGCGCTCCTCGGCCACGGTGTAGCGGGACCGGTTCTCCTCAAAGTACTTCTTGAGATCGTCATCGCTCACCGTCACGCCACTCTTGAGCGTCTCCAGATCCAGCACCAGATACTCGATCTGGGCCATCTCGGGCAGCTGGAAGCGCGCGCTATTGGCCGGCTCCTTGTAAAAGGCCTCGACTTCAGCGTCGCTCGGATTCATCTGAGCCAGGAAATCCTGGGCGGAGAAGCGCTGCAGCTGGACCTCTCGCTGCTGCAGCAAGGCATCAAATGCCAGGGCTGAGTTGGCCTTGGAGGCCACACCCGTACCCGCCACGCCCACCATGACCTGCCTCAGCGTCAGATCCTGGCGCAGACGCTGGGCAAACATTTCAGAGCTCATGCCCTGGGCCAGCAGCAGATTCTTGTTGACCGTGCCGTCGGGGTTGCGCAGAAAGGCGAACTGCGGGTCGCTACGGAACAGCTGCTGCAGCCGCTCATCGCTGATGGTCAGGTGTTGGCCCTTGGCAGCCGCCAGCAGCACGCGCTCGCGCACCAACTCGTCCAGGGACTCACGCCGAACCTCCGGCGAGTCGACCAGCTTCATGTCCAGATTGGGCATCTGCGAGCGCAGACGTTCCACCTGATTGCGGTGAGCTGCATCCCATTCGGCCTGAGTGATCTTGCGATCGTCCACCGTGGCAACACCGGCATTGCTGCCGTCCATGAAACGGGAGTAGCCCTCGACACCGACCAGCACAAAGGCCGGCAGGATCAGGATCAGCAGCATCAGCTGAAACAGGCGGTTGTGCTTGCGAACGAAATCAAACATCGGGGTCCTCGAAGGGCGACGCGGTCTTGATTGGGGTGCCGCGCTCAAACACGACAAAGGCGAACCATGGTTCGCCTTTGCGCGCAGGCATTCTAGCCATGCAGATGGTGGGTGCTAACGGGCTCGAACCGCTGACATCTTCCGTGTAAGGGAAGCGCTCTACCAACTGAGCTAAGCACCCGGTCGAAACCGGTGAAACAGCGATCTTAGTTGATCGCGTCCTTCAGGCCCTTGCCAGGGCGAAATTTCGGCACCTTGGCGGCCTTGATCTTGATCGTGTCGCCGGTGCGTGGATTACGTCCGCTTCGCGCCGCCCGCTTGGCCACGCTGAAGGTACCGAACCCAACCAGTGAAACACTGCCATTCTTCTTCAAGGTGGTCTTGACGCCGCCGATCAAGGCCTCCAGCGCGCGACCGGCCGCCGCCTTGGAAATGTCGGCCTGCTTGGCAATGTGCTCGATCAGTTCGGACTTGTTCACAAAAAACCCCTCAAAGAATTTTGAAGATGGCCACCAAGGCCGCGCCTGGCTGAAACTCGGGGAAGCGGATTCTAGACGCAATCCGCGGGCTCTCTGAGCAGGGGCAAGTCCCGATACAAAGTGACTCGCGGCAGCGGGTGTCACCAAGAGCCAGGCACCCGGTGGTTCAAGACCCGTGCGCTGGCCTCAACGAACCTTGGCGCGAATCTCGGGCAAGGCTTTTTGCAGGTAGTACACCATGGACCAGATGGTCAGCACCACGGCGATGTAGAGCAGCCAGGTCCCCCAGAGCCGGGTGTCGATCAGGCCAAAGAGCGGACCGTCGAAGAGCAGGAAAGGGATGGCGACCATCTGGGCCGTGGTCTTGAGCTTTCCCACCATGTGCACGGCCACCGAGCGCGAGGCGCCGATCTGGGCCATCCACTCGCGCAGGGCCGAAATCGCGATCTCACGGCCCACGATCACCAGAGCCACGAGGGCATTCACCCGCCCCAACTCGAGCAAGACCAAGAGGGCCGCACAGACCAGGAACTTGTCCGCCACCGGATCAAGAAAGGCGCCGAAGGACGAGGTCTGGTTGAGCTTGCGCGCCAGATAGCCATCGAGCCAATCCGTCAGGGCCACCAGCACAAAAAGCACCGTGGCGAACAGATTGCGATGAGCCGGCGAAAACTCCTCCAGATAGAACACCCCCACGATCAGCGGTATCGCGACGATGCGGGCCCAGGTGAGCAGGGTTGGCAGGGTGAAAAACATGCGGGCATTGTGCCCGAGGCAGGCGACCTGCCACGGGCTGTCTCTTTCATGCGAAAGCCGCTAGGCACGGCCTCAGGGGCCCCTCACTGATCCAGGGTGCGGGGTTTGAAGCGGCGCTGGTCGTTAAACAGAAAGGTTTCGCTGAATTTCCAGGGTCTCGGCATGCGCGAGACATCACCAAACGGCGCAGCGCGGTGCACGGCATCGATGGCGAGTTGCACCGTGTCCTGAGCCTGACCGGGCCGACGCAGCACGGCGATATGCTTCACGCGTCCGTCGCCATGCAACTCCACCTCCAGCACCGGAATCGCCAACAGAGGCTCGGGCACCGGGCCTAGATAGCTGCGCTCCGGGTTGGCGGCCACCAGACGCTCGGCGGCTTGCTGGCGCAGCTCGATGGCATTGCGTACCGGACGCGGGGGGCCGAGCTTGGGCTGTGCCGGAGTCGGGGCGGGCGCGGCCGTACGCGGGCCCTCGGCCGCACCAGGCTTGGGCGCTGGCGCGCTGCTGCCCTGGGCCCCGCTCGGCGGCGGACCAGGAGGTAGGCGCGGGCCGCTGCAGCCAGCCAGCCAGCCCAGCAGCAGGCCCAGGCCGGCCCAGGCGCTCAGCCGGCGCATCAGTTCAGTGAAGGACACGGTAAATCTCCTCGGCCAGTTCACGGGAGATGCCCTTGACCCCGGCCAAATCATCGACGCTGGCAGCGGCCACGCCGCGCACCCCGCCAAAGCGCTGCAGCAGCAGCGCACGCTTGCGCGGGCCCACGCCCGGCACATCTTCCAGGCGCGAGCCACCGGTGCGCGCGGCCGCGCGCTTGGCGCGCATGCCGGTGATCGCGAAGCGGTGCGCCTCGTCGCGGATCTGGGCCACCAGCATCAGGGCCGCCGAGTCGCGGCCCAGATAGACCTTCTCGCGCCCGTCGGCAAAGACCAGCTCCTCCAAGCCCACCTTGCGGCCCTCGCCCTTCTCCACGCCCACGATCAGGGACAGGTCCAGGCCCAGTTCCTCGAAAACCTCGCGCGCCATGGCCACCTGGCCACGGCCGCCATCCACCAGCACCAGATCGGGCAGGCGGCCCGTGCCCAGCTGGGCCGCCTCGGCCAGCTTGCTGTAGCGTCGGGTCAGCACCTGGCGCATGGCGGCGTAGTCGTCCCCGCCGGTGATGCCCTCGATGTTGTAACGACGGTACTGGCTGCTCTGCATCTGGTGGCCCTCGAAGACCACGCAGGAGGCCATGGTGGCCTCGCCCGCCGTGTGGCTGATGTCGAAGCACTCGATGCGGAACTGCTCGGGCTCGGTCACGCTCAGGTCCAGGGCCTCAATCAGGGCGCGGGTGCGGGCCTGCTGCGAGCCCTCTTCCGAGAGCAGGCGGGCCAGGGCCAGCTCGGCGCCCTTGACGCACATCTCCTGCCAGACGCGGCGCTGGCCGCGCGGCTGGGCTTGGGTGGTGACCTTGTAGCCGGCCTGGGCCGTGAGCGCGGCGGCCAGGCTCTCGTCCACCGCCTCGCTGAGCACGATGAGCGAGGGCACCTGGGCGTCCAGATAGTGCTGGGCCATGAAGGCCTCCAGCACCTGGCGCTCGGGGCTGGGGCGCTCCGTCGCCGGGGCCGCCTCGCCGCCCTCCTGCTCCGCGGCCTCGGCCTCCAGGGCCGCCAGCTGCAGGGCCGTGGCGTCCTCCACATGCTTGGGGAAGTAGGCGCGGTCGCCCAGGTGGCGGCCGCCGCGCACCATGGCCAGGTTCACGCAGGCGCGCCCACCCTGTACCTTGACGGCCAGGATGTCCACATCGCGATCGCGGCCGGTGGCGCTGTTCTCGTCCACCGCCTGCTGCTGCAGCACCTTGGACAAGGCCTGGATCTGGTTGCGCAGCTCGGCCGCCAGCTCGTACTCGAAGCGCTCGGCATGGGCCATCATCTGGGCCTGCAGGCCGTCCAGCACCTCCTGGGTCTCGCCCAGCAGAAAGCGCTCGGCATGGCGCACGTCACGCGCATAGTCCTCGGTCTGTCCCTCGGGCACGCAGGGGCCCGAGCAGCGGCGGATCTGGTAAAGCAGGCAGGGCCGGCTGCGGTTGTTGAAGACCGTGTCCTCGCAGGTGCGCAGGCGAAAGACCTTCTGGATCAGCTGGATGGACTCCTTCACCGCCCAGGCGCTGGGGAAAGGTCCGAAATAGCGATGGCGCTTGTCCACCGCGCCGCGGTAGTAGCTCACGCGCGGCCAAGCATGGCCCGAGAGGCGCAGATAGGGGTAGCTCTTGTCGTCCCGGAACAGGATGTTGAACTTAGGCGTAAGCGCCTTGATCAGATTGTTCTCGAGCAGCAGGGCTTCGGCCTCGGTGCGCACCACCGTGGTTTCCATGCGCGCGATGCGTGCCACCATCAGGCCGATGCGGCTGCCGCCATGGTCCTTCTGGAAATAGCTGGAAACGCGGCGCTTGAGGTTCTTGGCCTTGCCCACATAGAGCACCTGGTCCTGGGCATCGAAATAGCGGTAGACGCCGGGCAGGCTGGACAGGGCCGCCACCTCCGCCAGCAGGCGCTCGCGGGCCTGGGGCGCTGCTTCGGGGGGCGTCTCCAGCGGTTCGGCGGACTCGGGCGCGGCAGGACTCTCTTGCATGGGCCGCGATTGTGCAACCACTTGGGGCCGCACTTCAGCACGGCTTCGATAATGCGGGCGATGACGCAAGCGAGATGGGATCTGTTCTGCCGGGTGATCGACAACTACGGTGATATCGGCGTGTGCTGGCGCCTGGCGCGCCCGCTGGCCGCCAGTGGCACGCCGGTGCGGCTCTGGATCGACGACGCCAGCGCCCTGCGCTGGATGGCACCCGAGGGCCCGCCACCGGGGCTGAGCGTGCACCCCTGGGCCGAGGCCGCGCGGGCGAGCGACTGCGGCGCCGTGGTGATCGAGGCCTTCGGCTGCGAGCTGCCCGAGGACTTCGTGGCCCTGATGGCCCGCCAGCAGCCGGCGCCGGCCTGGATCAACCTGGAATACCTCAGCGCCGAAAGCTATGTGGAGCGCAGCCACGGCCTGGCCTCGCCCCAGTTCAGTGGCCCCGGCCGGGGCCTGTCCAAGCATTTTTTCTATCCCGGCTTCAGCACGCGCACCGGCGGCCTGCTGCGCGAGCCCGACCTGCTGACGGCACAGCAAGCCTTCGACGCCCCGGCCTGGCTGGCGCAGCAGGGCATCGCCCCACAGCCGGGGGAGCGGCTGGTGAGCCTCTTCGCCTACCCCAATGCCGGCCTGGGCGAGCTGCTGGCACGGCTGGGCGAAGTGCCCACCCTGCTCCTGGTCTGCCCCGGCGCGGCCCAGGCGGCGCTGGCTGCACCGGATGCGCCCGCCCTGCCCCCGGGTCTGCGCTGGCAGGCCCTGCCCTATCTGAGCCAGGACGACTATGACCGCCTGCTCTGGGCCTGCGATCTCAACTGCGTGCGCGGCGAGGATTCCTTCGTGCGCGCCCAATGGGCCGGCAAGCCCTTTCTCTGGCACATCTACCCGCAGGACGATGGCGCGCATGGCCCGAAGCTCGAGGCCTTTATGGACCGCTGGCTGGCTGAGGCCGAGCCGGGTCTGGCCGCCCGCTGGCGTGGCCTGTGGCGGGCCTGGAACGGCCTGGGCGACTGGGCGCCCGCCCGCCTGCCCGAGCCCCGGGCCGCCCAGGCCCATGCCCGGGCCTGGCGTGCGCAATTGACGGCGCAGGTCGATCTGCTCACGCAGCTGCGCCAGTTCATCCGGGCCAAAGCCTAGAAAGCTCACGGAAAGCGGCTAGAATCAGGGGTTTTGCCGCCCGAGTGATTGAAGATCAGGGACAGGGCGTGCGCCGGGCCTCGGAGCCCGCAAACCCAGGCCAAGCCTGGGTTGCTGAACCCGAAAAGCCCTCATCACTCAATCCCACCAGACTCGGAACCCCTATGAAGATCGCTCAAGAAATCCGCGCCGGCAACGTGATCATGCAGGGCAAGGACCCCATGGTCGTGCTGAAGACCGAATACAGCCGTGGCGGCCGCGGCGCGGCCACCGTGCGCATGAAGATGAAGAACCTGCTGAACGGCGCAGGTACGGAAACCGTCTTCAAGGCCGACGACAAGATGGACCAGATCATTCTGGACAAGAAGGCCTGCACCTACACCTACTTCGCCGACCCGATGTATGTGTTCATGGACACCGAGTACAACCAGTTTGAAGTCGAAGCCGAGAACATGGGCGACGCCCTGTCCTATCTGGAAGACTCCATGCCCGTGGAAGTGGTGTTCTACGACGGCAAGGCCATCTCGGTCGAACTGCCGACTTCGCTGGTGCGCGAAGTCACTTGGACCGAGCCGGCTGTCAAGGGCGACACCTCGGGCAAGGTGCTGAAGCCCGCCAAGATCTCCACTGGTTTCGAAATCCCCGTGCCCATCTTCGTGGCCCAGGGCGACAAGATCGAAATCGATACCCGCACGCACGAGTACCGCAAGCGCGTCTAAGCCGTGCCCGGCTCTGAACGAAAAGGCAGCGTCAGCTGCCTTTTTTCGTTTCGGGCGGCGCCCGCCATTGCCAAGCGGCGATCAGCCGCCTGTTTCCTGGCTGAGATAGGGCCGATCACGCCCCAGCCAGATCTCATTGTGAGCGGCACCGGCCGGCATCATCGGAAAACAGTTTTCCTGCGCCGCCACCACAACATCGAGGAAGAACGGGCCGACGCTGTGCAAGCACTCGTCCAGCGCCGCATCCAATTCAGCCCGCCGCTCAACCCTGCGCGCCTGCCAGCCAAAGGCCCGCGCCAGTGCCACGAAATCCGGCAAGGCCTCGGTGTAGCTGTGGCTCAAGCGGCCGCCATGGATCAGCTCCTGCCACTGCCTGACCATGCCCATGCGACCGTTGTTGCACAGCACCAGCTTGACCGGGGTGCGATGCTGCATCGCGGTGGACATCTCCTGGATGTTCATCAGCACCGAGGCATCGCCGCTGACACACACCGTCAGCGCCTCGGGATGCGCAATCTGCGCGCCGATCGCAGCCGGCAGCCCGTAGCCCATGGTGCCGGCACCGCCCGAACTCAACCAGCGCCCGGGACGCCGCTGTTTCAGATGCTGTGCCGCCCACATCTGATGCTGCCCGACGTCCGTCGACACGATCGCGTCTCGATGCGTCAGTGCCGCATCGAGCCGGCTCAGCAAGGCCTGCGGC
>NZ_JBKCLH010000225.1:0-2512 GCF_046300915.1 Roseateles sp.
CTGCTCTTGCTGGCGCTCTGAGCCCGGCCCCGCCCTCACCCCATGCGCCTGCGCCTCGCCCAGCTGCCCCTGCTGGCCCTGCCCCTGATGCTGCTGGCGGTGCTGCTGGGGCTGGGCCGCGCCCCGGCCCGGGCGCTTGAAGATGCACAACTGCGCTGGGCCGCGCCCGAGCATCGCTACGAGGAGGTGCTGGCCGTGGACATTGACGACGCCGCACTGCGTCGTCTGGAACCCCTGCTGGGTCACTGGCCCTATGAGCGCGGCGCCTATGCCCTGCTGCAGGACTATCTGCGCGAGGCGGGTGTGCGGCTGCTGGTCATCAACCTGGTCTTTGCCGAGCAGCGCTCGGGCGACGACAGCCTGGCGCGCAGCCTGGAGGAGCGGCCCGACTGGGTGCTGGCCGCGGCCGGGCTGCGCCAGCCCCTGGGCCTGGACGCGGCCCAGTCCGACACGCTCACGCGGCTGAGCCTGTCTCAGAGCTCGCCCCTGCCAGCCACCGAATGGTCGGCCCTTACCCTGCCCACGCCCGATCTCTTGACCAGCGCCACCCCGGGCAGCGTGGGCCTGATCAGCGCGCCCCTGGACGAGGACGGCCGCCTGCGCCGCCTGCCCCTGCTGCACCGCGTGGGCGAAAAGCGCCTGCCGGCCCTGCCCCTGGCGGCTTGGATGCGCGAGTCCGGCGCCCGCCAGGCTTCCGAGCTGGGCCGCTGGCCGCTGGACTCGCAGGGGCGGGTCTTGCTGCGCTTGTCCAAGCACGCCGATGCGGTTCCGCGCCTGGGCTGGGACGAGCTGATGGAGGCGGCCCTGGGCGCACGCGAGGATGCCTCCCTGCGGCCCCTGCTGAAGGGCCGGGTGGTGTTTCTGGGGAGCAGCGCCTTCTTCGCCGACCAGGTGCTGACGCCGCAGGGCCTGCGCGGTGGCACGGCCCTGCAAGCCGCTGCCTATGCGGCCCTGCGCCGGGGGGAGCTGCTGAAGCCCGCCCCCTGGCCCTGGCAGCTCCTGCTCTGGGGCCTGGCAGCGGCGCCCCTGCTCTGGGCCGCAAGCCGGCCCCGCCCCGAGCTGGCGCGCCAGGCCGCGCTCAGCGCCCTGGCTCTGGCCGCGCTGCTGGGCCTCACCGCCCTGGGCCTGGGCTGGCAGTGGCTGGCAGCGCCGGGCGGTCCCCTGGCGCTGCTGGGCCTGAGTCTGGCGCTCGGCGCCCTGGCCCAGCTGCGCTGGTCCGCGCTCATCCAGCGCCAGCTGAGCCATGAGCGTGCCGTGGCCGAGGCGGCCAACCAGGCCAAGAGCCAGTTTCTGGCCAATGTGAGCCACGAGATCCGCACCCCGATGAACGCCTTGCTGGGCATGGCCGAGCTGCTGGCCAAGACGCCGCTGAATGCCGAGCAGCGCCGCTATGTGGAAGCCTTCCGCGGCGCGGGCCAGACCTTGTTCGAGCTGATCAACGACCTGCTGGACATCTCCAAGATCGAGGCCGGCCGCCTCAGCCTGGAGCCGGCCCCCTTCGAGCTGGAGGCCCTGCTGCGCCGCTGCACCGAGCTGCTGCGCCCGCGCGCCGAGGCCCAGGGCCTGGCCCTGCTGCTGGAGCTGGCCCCCGAGGCCAAGGCTTGGGTGGAGGGCGATGCCCAGCGCCTGTCCCAGGTGCTGATCAATCTGCTGGGCAATGCCATCAAGTTCACCCGTGAAGGTCGTGTCACGCTGAGCGCGCGGCGCGAGCCCGGGGGCCGCCTGCTGCTCATGGTGAGCGATACCGGCATCGGCATCGCGCCCAGCAAGCATGAGCTGATCTTCCAGCCCTTCACCCAGGCCGATGGCAGCGTCACGCGCTTTTACGGCGGCACGGGCCTGGGCCTGTCCATCAGCCGCAGCCTGGTGCAGATGATGGGCGGCGAGATCTGGCTGGAGAGTGCCCCCGGCCAGGGCAGCCGCTTCTTCATCCGCCTGCCCCTGCCGGCCGTGACACGCCATGCCGTCAGTCCGCCGCAGCCCTCGCCCACGCCAGCCGCAGCCGAGCTGCCACCCCAGCACATCCTGCTGTGCGAGGACAACGAGGTGAACGTGCTGCTGGTACAGGCCATGCTGCAGCCCGCGGGCCACCACATCACCGTGGCCGAGAACGGCGCCCTGGGCCTGCAGTACCTGCGCGAGCGGGCTTACGACCTGGTGCTGATGGATGTGCAGATGCCCGGCATGGACGGGCACAGCGCCACCCGCGAGCTGCGCCGCCTGGAGGCCCGCCTGGGCTGGCAGCATGTGCCCGTGATCGCACTCACCGCTCATGCCTTCGCGAGCGACATCCAAGCCAGCCGCGAGGCCGGCTGCGACGACCATCTGAGCAAGCCCATCAGCCAGGCCGCCCTGATGGCGGCGCTGCGCCGCCACGGTCGCCCGCCCGGTCGGCCGCCGCCGGGCCCGCGCCATCCACCGGCGCCGGCCCTGCTGGGCGGACCGGCGCGCGACGGCGCACCGGACCCACATGCCGAGGTTTTTCTGGGCAGCTGGGTCGCCAGCTGGGCCT
>NZ_JBKCLH010000226.1:0-37533 GCF_046300915.1 Roseateles sp.
CCTCAACAAGATAGAAAAGGTCTACCCCAACGGCTTCAAGGCCGTGCATGGCGTGGACCTGGAAGTGCGCGACGGCGAGTTCATGGTGTTCGTCGGCCCCTCGGGCTGCGCCAAGAGCACCCTGCTGCGCATGATTGCCGGGCTGGAGAGCATCAGCGGCGGCGAGCTCAAGATCGGCGAGAAGACCGTCAACGAGCTGGCGCCCAAGCAGCGCGGCATCGCCATGGTGTTCCAGAACTATGCGCTCTACCCGCATATGAAGGTCTATGACAACCTGGCCTTCGGCCTGAAGCTGGCCCACACGCCCAAGGCCGAGGTGGACCAGCGCGTGCGCCAGGCCGCCAAGCTGCTGGAGATGGAGCATCTGCTGGACCGCTACCCCAAGCAGCTCAGCGGCGGCCAGGCGCAGCGCGTGGCCGTGGGCCGGGCCATCGTCAAGAAGCCCGATGTGTTCCTGTTTGACGAGCCCCTGTCTAATCTGGATGCCAAGCTGCGCGCCAGCATGCGCGTGCGTCTGACCGAGCTGCACCGCACTCTGCGCGAGTCGGGCCAGCCCGCCACCACCATCTACGTGACCCACGACCAGGTGGAGGCCATGACCATGGGCGAGCGCATCTGCGTGCTCAAGGAAGGCGTGATCCAGCAGGTGGACACGCCCACCGCGCTGTACGACCGCCCGGCCAATGCCTTCGTGGCCAGCTTCATCGGCTCGCCCGAGATGAACATCCACGACGCGCGCCTGCAGGCCCTGGACGACGGCCTGGCCGTGCTGCTGGGCGGCCAGGTCCTGCCCCTGCCGGCGGCCAAGGCGGCCAGGCTGCAGGGGCGGCCGGCGGGCGCCGCCTCCATCAAGTTCGGCCTGCGGCCCGAGCATGTCTCGGTGCTGCCGCGCCCGGGCGCCACCCAGGTGCCGGGCACGCTGCGGTTCACCGAGCACATGGGCAGCGAGATCTTTGTGCACTTCGACATTGGCGATGTGCCCATGAGCGCCCGTGTGCCGGCCGATCAGCTGGGTGATCTGGTCGCGCAGCCGCGCGGCACGCCGCACGCCTTCTGGCTGCAGCTGGCCCAGGCCCATGTCTTCGATGCCGCCAGCGGCGCCAATCTCTTGCTGTGATGCTGGACCGACGTCATCTTCTGCTGGGCGCCGCCGCGCTGCCCCTGGCTGCCTACGCCCAGGCCCCCACGGTGCTGCGCTTCTCCTGGTGGGGCGGCGCGGCTCGCCATGAGGCCACGCTCAAGGCCATTGCCCTGTTCGAGCGCCGCCATCCCGGCGTGAAGATCAAGGCCGAGTACATGGGCTTCAACGGCTATCTGGAACGGCTCACCACCCAGATCGCCGGCCGCTCCGAGCCGGACGTGATGCAGATCAACTGGGCCTGGCTCGCCATGTTCAGCAAGCGCGGCAATGGCTTCACCGATCTCGATGCCCATCGGCAAGACCTGGCCCTGCACCAGTTCGAGGCCGAGGATCTGGCCATGGGCCGGGTGGCGGGCAAGCTCAATGCCCTGCCGGTGTCCTACAGCGCGCGCGTCATGCTCTGGAACGAGGCCGCCTTCCAGCGCGCCGGTCTGGCCCTGCCGCGCAGCTGGGACGAGCTCTTTGCCGCCGGCCCGGTGTTTCGCGCCAAGTATGGCGACAAGGCCTACCCCATCGATGGCGAGCTCTACGACATGATTCTGCTGGCCCAGAGCTGGGTGCAGCAGAAGTACGGCACGCCCTATGTGGACCCCACGGCGCCGCGCGTGGCCATGAGCCCGGCCGCGGCCCTGGAATGGGTACAGGTCTATGAGCGCCTGGTGAACGAGCATGTGGCCGTGCCGCTGCCGCTGCGCGCCTCTCTGGGCGGCGCCGAGAAGCCCACCGAGCAGCAGCAGGACTGGGTGCAGGGCCGCTGGGCCGGCAACTACACCTGGGACTCGGTGATCGCGCTGCGCAACTCCACCCTGGACAAGCAGCAGAAGCTGGTGCTGGGCGAATTCCCCACCCTGCCGGGCGCGAAGAACAGCGGCATGTTCGGCCGCCCCACGCTGATGTATGCCGTGGGCCGCAACAGCCGCCAGCCGGCCCTGGCCGCGCGCTTTATCAACTTCCTGCTGACCGACGCGGAGGCCGCCCAGGTGCTGGGCCGCAGCCGCGGCCTGCCAGCTGCCAAGAACAGTTTCGAGCTGCTGCAGCAGGCCGGCAAGCTGCCGCCGCTGGAGCTGGCAGCCTACGAGCAGATCAAGGCCCAGCGCCAGGCGGGTCGTGTGCCCATGCCCTCGCCGCTGTTCGAGCATGCGCGGCTGCACAAGTTCATGCGCGAGGTCTTCGAGACCGTCGCCTACCGCAAGACCACGGCCGCGGCCGCTGCCAAGCGCCTGGTCGATGAGGGCAATGCCCTGCTCAACCGCATCAAGTGAAGCCATGAAGCGCACCGAACGCCAGCTCAATTTCATCAGCCGCCGAGACCCCGACACCGGCGCCCGCGTCACGCGCCTCACGCCCCTGGACGTGACCTGCCACCGCAACTACTTCTATCAGAAGTGTTTCAGCAATGACGGCAGCAAGCTGCTCTTTGCCGGCGGCTTCGATCATCCGGCGGGCAAGGACTGGAACTACCACCTGCTGGATCTGCATAACCAGGTGGCGCTGCAGCTGACGGACCAGCCGGGTGAAAACACCTTTGGCGGCTTTCTCTCGCCGGATGATAGATATCTGTACTTCGTGCGCCAGGAGCGCCGGCTGATCCGCCTGAGCCTGGCCGACCTCAGCGAGGAGGTGGTCTACACCGTGCCCGAGGGCTGGGTGGGCTATGGCACCTGGGTCAGCAACAGCGCCTGTACCAAGATGGTGGGCATCGAGATCCATGCCGACGATTGGTTCCCGCTCAACACCTGGCAGAAGTTCAACGAGATGTTCCACCGCCAACCCCGCTGCCGGCTCTTCAGCGTGGACCTGGCCACCGGCGAGCGCCGCGTGATCCTGGAGCAGCGCGGCTGGCTGGGTCACCCGCAATACCGCCCCTTTGACGACAACACCGTGGCCTATTGCCACGAGGGGCCGCACGATCTGATCGATGCGCGCATGTGGTTCATCAACGAGGACGGCACGAACCGCCGCTGCGGCAAGGAACACGCGCCGGGCGAGAGCTGCACCCACGAGTTCTGGGTGCCGGATGGCAGCGCCATGATCTATGTGAGCTACCAGCACGACGCGCCGGAGCGCTGGATCTACAGCCTGGATCCGGTGACGCTGGAGAACAGGCTGCTCACGGCGATGCCGCAATGCTCCCACCTGATGAGCAACCATGATGGCAGCCTGATCGTCGGCGACGGCTGCGGGCCGGCCACCGGCGACGCCAGCGCCAGCAACGAGATGCTCACGGGCGACCCCTATCTGCACCTCTTCGACCTCAAGGCCGGCACCACCCGCCCGATTGCCCGCCACGACAGCAGCTGGGGCGTCTACAAGGACAGCCGCCAGGTCACGCACCCGCACCCCAGCTTCACGCCCGACGAGAAGCAGGTGCTCTACAGCTGCGACGCCGAGGGCGAGCCGGCGCTGTACCTGGCCGACGTACAGGCATGAGACTGGCCGCGCTGGCGCTGCTGCTCATGGCTGCTGCCGTGGTGCACGCACAGCCTCGGCCTCAGATGGCGGCCGAGCAAGCTGCGCACCACCGTGTTGCCGACTATCTGCAGGGCTGGCAGCCGGAGTCTCTGGACGCGCGTGCATGGCGGCCCGACTTCGTCGTGGCGGCCGATGGCAGCGGCACGCACCGCACGGTGCAGGCCGCGCTCGATGCCCTGCCGACCGCCGAGGCCGGGGAGGGGCGGCGGCGCTACATCCTCGTCAAGCCCGGCGTGTACCGCGAGCCGCTGTGCGCCCGCGGCAAGGCGCCGTTCACGCTCTACGGCGATCCGGCCGCACCGCGGCCCATCCTGGTGGAGGGGCGCTACAGCGCCCAGCCCAAGCCGGTGGGGCAGGCGGCGAAGGCCTGCGTGGGCGCGGCCGAGGCCGCGAGCTATGGCACGGCCGGCAGCGCCAGCGTGGCCCTGATCGGCGAGGGCATCCAGCTGCTGCACCTGCGCATCGTCAATGATGCGATGGACGGTGTCCGCCTGGGCCAGGGCTATCCGCCCGGCGCGGGCGAGCGCGGCGGCGCCCAGGCCGTGGCCCTGTTGCTGCAGGGCGACCGCCACCAGCTGCAGCAGCTGGAGCTGCTGGGCCATCAGGACACCTTCTACGTCGCCCGCGAGGCGCAGCGTCCGGGCCCGGCCCGCGTCCATGTGCGCGACAGCCTGATCGCCGGCGATGTGGATTTCATCTTCGGCAATGCCAGCCTGGTGATCGAGGGCGGCGCCGTCCTCAGACGCGCCGGCCGCCGTGCGCCGGGCGATCCGGGCCATGTGCTGGCGCCCAGCACCCTGGCGAGCGAGCCTTACGGCTTTCTGCTCAGCGGCGTGCGCATGCGGGCCGAGCCCGGCCTGCAGGCCGGCAGTGCCTCCCTGGGCCGCGCCTGGGACCAGGGCGTGAAGCCCGGCAGCTGGCCCGCCGATCTGCCCGCCCACGCACGGCCCAACGGCCAGGCCCTGATCCGCGACAGCGAGCTGGGTCCGCATTTGGGGCCCTGGGCGGCCAGCACCGCGCGCCGCCCTTTTGAGGCCGGCATCAACCGCCTGAGCGAATTCAACAACCGCGCCGCCCCGCGCGACTGGGGCCGCGAACGGCTGGCGCTGGATGACGGCTGGGGCGCGGCCGAGGGCGGCACCACGGGCGGCAGCGCGGCGGCGCCCGAGGATGTGTACGAGGTGCACAACCGCGCCGAGCTGGAGCGGGCGCTGGCGGCGGGCAGCCGGCCCAAGATCATCCGCCTGCACCGCCGCATCGACCTCAGCCGCGACGCGCAGGACCGGCCGCTGGGCTATGAGGACTACCGCGACCCGGACTTCGACTTCCAGGCCTACGTTCATGCCTACGACCCCGCGCGCTGGGGCCGGCGTCCGCCCGAGGGGCCGCTGGAAGAAGCGCGCAAGCGCTCGGTGCGGCGCCAGGCCGAGCGCGTGGTGCTGCGTCTGCCCTCCAACACCACCCTGATCGGCGTGGGCCCCGAGGCCGGCTTCATCAACGGCATGGTGCTGCTGGAGCGGGTGCAGAACCTGATCCTGCGCGGCCTGCATTTCGCCGATGCCTACGACTTCTTCCCCGCCTGGGACCCGAATGACAACGCGGCGGGCGAGTGGAACTCGGAGTACGACACCCTGGCCCTGCGCGGCGCCCGCCATGTGTGGATCGACCACTGCAGCTTTGACGACGGCCCGCGCGTGGACGGCCAGGCCCGTGTGGCCCTGGGCCGCCCCCTGCAGCATCACGACGGCTTGCTGGACATCACCCAGCAGTCCGATCTGGTCACCGTGTCCTGGAACCGCTTCAGCCGCCACGACAAGACCACCCTGGTGGGCGGCAGCGACGCCCACCGCCAGGACGAGGGCCGGCTGCGCGTGAGCTTCCATCACAACCTCTGGGAGGCGGTGAAGGAGCGCACGCCGCGGGTGCGCTACGGCCAGGTTCACCTCTACAACAACCTCTTCGTGGGCCGCAGCGCGGCGGCCGGCGGCGGGGACCATGCCTATGCCTACTCCATCGGCGTGGGCCTGCGCTCGCGCATCGTGAGCGAGGCCAATGTCTTCGAGACCTCGCCCGACATCCCCAGCCGCCAGCTCGTGCGCCTGCTCAAGGGTCAGGGCTTGCGCGACAGCGGCTCCCTGCACAACGGCCGGCCCATCGATCTGATGGCCCTGCTGCGCGAGGCCCATCCCGAGGCCGCGCTGATCGAAGAGCCGGGTTGGAGCCCGCTGCTGCGCGGCCCGCTGGACCCGGCCGAGGCCGTGGCGCAGCGGGTGCGTGCCGGCGCCGGTGCAATAATCCAGTCCAATTGAAACGCCAGACCAAACAAAGCGAAACGGCATGGACGACGATCTGAACGAGGGCGGCAAACAACAGCCCGAATCGGTGGCGGCGGTGCTCAAGGTCTTCGCCATCCTGCAGGCCCTGTCCGAGCAGCGCGATACCGGCATCTCCGATCTGTCGGTGCGTCTGGCCATGCCCAAGGCCACGGTCTACCGCTTTTTGCAGACCATGAAGACCCTGGGCTATGTCAGCCAGGAGAGCGACAGCGAGCGCTACGGTCTGACCATGAAGGCCTTCGAGCTCGGCGCCAAGGCCCTGCAATATCCCGATCTGGTGGAACTGGCCAAGCACCATATGCAGATGCTGGCCGACGCCACCGGCGAGACCGTGCACCTGGGCACCCTGATCGACTCCGAGATCATCTATGTGCACAAGGTCGACTCGCGCCACATGCTGGGCATGTATTCCCGCGTGGGCCGGCGCGCGCCCATCCACTGCACGGCCATCGGCAAGGTGCTGATGGCCTGGGAGCATCCCGAGCGGCGCCAGCGCGTGCTTCAGGGCGCGGAGTTCAAGCGCTTTCGCGACAAGACCATCGTCGAGCCTGCGGCCTTTGCCGCCGAGCTGGAACGCGTCAAGGCCCAGGGCTTTGGCGAGGACCGCGAGGAGTTCGACGACCACATCCGTTGCCTGGGCGTGCCCATCTTCGACCGCCTGGGCCAGCCCATCGCCGGCATGAGCGTGAGCTTTCCCACCTTCCGCTACGACGAGGCCAAGGCCCCGGAGGTGGTGAAGATGCTGCAGGACGCCAGCCGCGACATCTCGGCCCGCCTGGGCTGCAGCAAGTTCCCGCTCGATAGCAAGGTCAGCTAGGCCCCTTTTCCATCGCCAGCCCAGACAGGCGTGGCACGCCGCCCGCGCCAGCATGGCGCTTGGCGGCGCCACGAGGCCGCGTTTTGGGGTAGGGCGTCAGTGCGCCAGCTTCAAGGTGGCCACACCGGCCACGATGAGCAGCACCCCGACATAGCGCATGAGCGAGCTCGGATCACCATAGACCAGAACGCCGACCATGAAGGTGCCCGCCGCACCGATGCCGGTCCAGACGGCGTAGGCCGTGCCCATGGGAATATGGCGCTGGGCCAGCCACAGGAAAAATCCGCTGCTCGCCATGAATGCCACGGCAATCGCGATGCCTGACCAACGTGTCTGAGGCGCCTGCGCCATCTTCAGGCCAACGGGCCAGCCAATTTCAAGCAGACCCGCCAGAACCAGATAAATCCAACTCATTGCCAGCCTCGACAGCTTCTGTGTGAGAACTCTCGCCACGCCTTCTGAGCGAGAGCTTGCAATCGGCCAATGAAAAAGGCCTTGAAGATCAAGGCCTTGAGATGCGGTGTTGGGGAGGAGGATCGACCTCTCGACCTTCGCATTGCGAACGCGACGCTCTCCCAGCTGAGTACACCCCCTACGGCGCGGGCCAGTATAGCGCTGCGAAATTGAGCTTGTCCCACCCGGTCTCGTGGGGGACCTTACGGGTTTTCTGCCACAGCCGGCGGGGCTTGCTTTGCGACACTCGGGGCCAGCCGGGCGGCGCGAAGCATGGCGTCGGCCGCACGATGCAGAGAATCCCAGGGCTCGACTCAAGGAGAGTGTCCATGTCTGGCGCGTCGCCGCAGTGGTTCGATGAGCAGTACAACAACCGGGCTCGTGTGCCCGACAGCGTCAGCATCATGGCGCGCTGGACCGAGGCTTCGGCCCTGAGCCGGGAACTCTCGCCGCAAGCGACGCTGGATCTGGCTTACGGCGCTGCGCCGAGTGAGCGCCTGGACCTGTTTCCGGCCCAGGTCGATCAGCCTGCGCCCGTCCTGGTCTTCCTGCATGGGGGCTATTGGCGCGCCTTGGACAAGTCGGATCATTCCTTCATCGCGCCCGTGTTCAGCGATGAGGGTGCCCTGGTGATCGTGCCCAATTACGCCCTCTGTCCCGCGGTGAGCATCGAGCACATCGCTCTGCAGCTCTGTCAGGCGCTGGCCTGGACCTGGCGCCATGTGGCCGATTACGGCGGCGATCCCAATCGCATCATCCTGGTCGGGCATTCAGCCGGGGGACATCTGGCGGCGATGCTGGCCTGCTGCGACTGGAAGGCCGTGGGGCGGGATCTGCCGCGGCATCTGGTCAAGGGCGTGCTGTCCATTTCGGGCTTGCATGATCTGGCGCCGATTCGCCGCACGCCTTTTTTGCAGGCTGATCTTGGCCTGGATGCGCGCGCGGTGCGACGGCTCTCGCCGGTGCATTTTCCGGCGCCCCAGGCGCCGGTCTACTGCGTGGTCGGCGCCCAGGAGAGCGAGGAGTTCCGGCGCCAGAATCAGTTGCTGCGGCAGGCCTGGGGCGAGAGCGTGGTGCCCCATTGCGAGGAACTGCCGGGCTTGAACCACTTCGACATCCTGCGCGATCTGGTGGATCCGCAGGGCCGCAGTCACCAGCTGACCCGCAAGCTGCTGGATCTGCGCTGGTACAGCGCGCTGCTCTGAGCCGGGGACGGGCTTCAGTGCTCCAGGCCGCCCAGGAAGTACTTGATCACGCCCTTGGCGGCATAGCCGACCAGGCCAAAACCCAGGCCCAGCAGCAGGATGAAGGTGCCGAAACGGCCCGCCTTGGACTCGCGCGCCAGCTGGACGATGATGAACACCATATAGAGCATGAAGGCCCCGACCCCGAAGCTGAGGCCGAAGGTGGCAATCTGCTCTTCGCTGAAACCAAACATCAGAGGGCTCGCACCAGGTCGCGGTAGGCATGCCAGCTGGCGTGACCCAGCAGCGGCAGCAGGGGAATCAGGCCCAGCATCAGCGTGAGCATGCCCAGCAGGCTGAGGCTCAGCAGCAGCAGGGCCCACAGGGCCACGGGTGCGGGGTGCTCCATCACCACGCGCCAGCTGGTGTAGACGGCGCCCAGCACCGAGATGTCGCGATCCAGCAGCATGGGGATGGCCACGACCGTCGAGGCGAAAACCGGGGCGGCCAGCAGGGCACCCAGACCCAGCCAGATCTCGAAGAGCATGCTGCGCTCATCCAGCACCACATGGCGTGCAAAGTCCAGCGGTGTGTCCACCGGCGCCGTGGCCAGGGCCGTGATCAGGGAGGCGGAGGTGATGACCCAGCCCGCGCCGGCAAAAGCCAGCAGCAGGCCAAAGATGACCAGACGGCCGCCGCGCTCGCGCTGCGGCTTCCAGGCCTTGCGCACGGTATGCCAGCCGGGCTGCTCGCCTCGTTCGAGGGCGCGGCTGATGGCGTAGAAGCCGGTGGCGAGAATGGGCCCGACCAGCAGAAAAGCCGAGAAGGCCACGGCCAGCAGCCAGAAATGATGGCGTGCCCAGAACAGGATCAGGCCGCCCGCCAGGGCCAGCAGCAAGCCTTGCAACAGGGAAGGGCCGGGGCAGGCCTTCAGATCCTGCCAGCCGCGCGCCAGCCAGCCCAGCGGGCGCAGCATGGGGATGGGGCGTACGCCAAAGGCGCGGGACTCCTGCAAGGCTTTTTCGGTGCTTCGCATCTTGGGGGGGCATGCTGCCAGTGAGATCCGGGAAGGGCCTTGATGCGGGTCAAGGCTCGGGCCTGCCCGAGCCGGCTGAGGCCCAGGCCGGTGCTTCAGCCCAGTATCAGCGATCGCGCAGCGGCCCGCAGCTGGGTCTCACCACTACCCTCAAGCCGGACTGTGACCGCCTGCGGCAAGAGACGGTAATGTCCCTGCAGGGAGCGTTCGTAGCCGGGGTCGTAATGCTCGCGCATCAGCGCGCCAAACACCTCGGCCCAGTCGCCGGCGCGGGCCTGGGCCTGCCAGCGCCGCACAGTTTCGCGCCCGCGCAACTCCACCAGCCCGTCCAGCAGAGTGCAGAAGGCCTCGGGCGCGGCGTGAAAATGGGCGTAGTCCTGCATCAGCAGCTCCAGCCGCGCCGCCTCGGGCATCTCCACCCACAGGCAATGGCCCTGCTCGCGCATCTGGCGGTGCAGGGCCTCGGGCACGCGCAGCTGCCCGATCTTGCGGCTCTCGCTTTCCACGAAGACGGGCTTGCCCCGGTCCAGGCCGCGCAGCTGCAACCAGAGCTCGGAATCAAAGGCTTTTTGGCTGGGCTGGGCCGCGCCGGGCAGGCCGCCGAGCACCGAGCCGCGGTGACGGGCCGCGCCCTCCAGATCCAGCATCTGGGCGCCCTCGGCGGCCAGGGCCTGCAGCAGGCGTGTCTTGCCGCTGCCGGTGCGGCCGCACAGCACATGCAGATTCAGGCCCAGGGGCAGACGCTCCAGATCCTCGCGCACCTGCTGGCGATAGGCCTTGTAGCCGCCTTGCAGCTGGCGGGAGCGAAAGCCGATCTGGCCCAGAAACCAGTTCATGGCGCCCGAACGCTGGCCGCCGCGCCAGCAGTAGACCAGGGCTCGCCAGTGCTTGGGCTTGTCGCGCAGGGTCTCGTCCAGATGACGGGCGATATTGCGCGCCACCAGGGCGGCACCCAGCTTGCGGGCCTCGAAGGGCGACTCCTTGTAGAGCGTGCCAACGATGCGGCGCTCCTCGTTGTCCAGCACGGGCAGGCTGATCGCGCCAGGCAGATGGTCTTCGGCGTACTCGGCAGGCGAGCGCACATCGATGATGGCGTCGAACTGCGGGAGGTTGGACAGCGCCTCCTCGGGCTTGATCAGGTGACCCAATGACATCTCAGTGATCCGCTGGCTTGACCGAGCGACGCCCGAGGATCCGGCTTTGCCGGTCCTGCGGGTGTGCCCCCTCGAAGGGGGCCGGCGAAGCCGGTAGGGGGTGAGTCATGTTTGCAGTGAGACCGCGTCCAGCAGCTCGGTCTCGACCTGCAACTGGCTCTTGTTCTGTTGCAGGGCCGGGCCATCGACCAGGAAGGTGTCTTCCACGCGTTCGCCCAGGGTGGAAATCTTGGCCAGCTGCAGATTGATGCCGTGGCGCGCCAGCACGCGGGCAATGGCGTAAAGCAGGCCGGCACGGTCGCTGGTGCTGATGGACAGCAGCCAGCGCTGGGCTTTCTCATCGGGGCGCAGGGCGATGCGGGGCGTGAAGGGGAAGCTCTTGACCCGGCGTGACAGCCGTCCGCGCCGCGGTTCGGGCAGCGGCCCTTCGCTGTTCAGGGCCTGCGCCAGCTTGGCTTCCACCAGTGAGACCAGGTCACGGTGATTGAGGTCCAGATCGGGGCTGATGACCTGGAAGGTGTCCAGGGCATAGCCGCTGCGCGTGGTGTGAACCTTGGCGTCCAGGATGTTGAAGCCCGCAGCGTCGAAGTAGCCACAGATGCGCGCAAACAGATCCTGGCGGTCCGGCGCATAGACCAGTACCTGCAGGCCTTCGCCCACGGGCGAGGGACGGGCCCGCACCACGGGCGCACCGCCATCCACATGGCGCCACAGCGAGCGAGCATGCCAGGCCAGCTCGCCCGCCTCGTGCCGGGCAAAGTAGCTGAGCTCCAGCGTGGCCCAGAGTCCGGCCTCCGTGTCGGGCAGCATGGCATGCAGGGCCAGCAGCTGGCGTGCCTCCTGCTTGCGCGCCTCGATATCGGCATCCAGATTGGGCTTGGCCCCGCCCAGGGCGCGCAGGGTCAGGCGGTAGAGGTCTTCGAGCAGCTTGCCCTTCCAGGCGTTCCAGACCTTGGGGCTGGTGCCGCGGATATCGGCCACGGTGAGCAGGTAGAGCGCGGTGAGGCGACGCGCATCGCCCATGCGTTTGGCAAAGGCTGCCACCACGTCCGGGTCGGAGAGGTCCTCCTTCTGCGCCACGCGCGAGAGCGTCAGGTGCTCTTGCACCAGGAAGACCACCAGGGCCGTGTCCTCGCGCGACAGGCCGTGCTCGCGGCAGAAGCGCCGCGCCTCGGTGCCCCCCAGCTCGGAATGGTCGCCGCCGCGGCCCTTGGCCACATCATGGAAGAGGGCGGCGATGTAGAGCAGATGGGGTTTGTCGAACTGGGCCGCCAGCTGGGAGCAGGCCGGGTACTCGTGGGCGTGCTCCGGAATGAAGAAGCGGCGCACATTGCGCAGCACCATCAGGATGTGCTGGTCCACGGTATAGACATGGAACAGGTCGTGCTGCATCTGGCCCACGATGCGGCGGAACACCCAGAGGTAGCGCCCCAGCACCGAGGTCTGGTTCATCAGCCGGAAGGCATGGGTCTGGCCCTCGGGCTGCTGCAGGATGCGCATGAACAGGGCCCGGTTGGCCGGATCGCGCCGGAAGGCGCTGTTCATCAGCTCGCGGGCGTTGTAGAGCGCGCGCAGGGTGCGGGCCGAGAGACCCTTGATGCCAGGGGTCTGCTGGTAGACCAGAAAGGTTTCCAGGATGGCGTGGGGTTCGCGCTCGTACAGGTCGTCGCTGACGACTTCCAGCATGCCGGCACGGTCCAGGAAGCGCTCATTGATCGGGCGCATCAGGGCTTGCTGCGAGCCCATGATCTGCTCTTCCAGATTGAGCAGCAGGATCTGGTTGAGCTGGCTCACCGCCTTGGCCGCCCAGTAGTAGCGGCGCATCAGCACCTCGGAGGCGCGCTGGCTGTCGGTGGAGGCATAGCCAAAGCTCTGGGCCACGGCCGTCTGCAGGTCAAAGACCAGACGGTCTTCGCGCCGACCGGCCACCGCGTGCAGGCGGCAGCGGATCAGGGATAGCAGCCCCTCGTTGCGCTGCAGCTGCCGGCTCTCGAAGGGCGTGATCAGGCCTCGGGTGCTGAGCGCGTGCCAGGTCTTGCCCAGTCCGGCGGCGCGCGCGATCCAGATCAGCATCTGCAGATCGCGCAGTCCCCCCGGGCTTTCCTTGCAGTTGGGCTCCAGGGCGTAGGGCGTGTCGTCGTACTTGACGTGACGCTGCTGGGCCTCCAGGCGCTTGGCGCGCAAAAAGGCCCGGGCATCCATGGCCTGCATCAGGCGGCGCTCAAACTGCTTGAACAGGGCCTTGTCGCCGGCCAGCAGCCGGGCTTCGAGCATGGCCGTCTGCACCGTCACATCGCCAGCGGCCTCGCTGATGCACTCGCCCAGGGTGCGGACCGAGGAGCCGATCTCCAGCCCCACATCCCAGCAGGCGGTGATGAAGCTCTCCAGGGCGCTCTTGAGCGCGCCCGGCTGATGGGCCTCCATGCCGTCGGGCAGCAGCAGCAGCACATCGACATCGGAATGCGGGAAGAGGGCGCCGCGGCCATAGCCGCCCACGGCCACCAGGCCGGTGCCAGCGGGCAGGCCGGCCTGAGCCCACAAGGCTTGCAGCGTGGCATCAACCTGGCGCGCCAACTGGCGCATCAGCCGCTGAGCCGCCGTGACCGAGGCTTTCTGTTGCAGGAAGCTGGCCAGCAGGGCCTGCTTGTCCTGCTTGAACTGGCGCCGCAGCTCGGCGATATCCGGGCCCTGGCTCATGGGGGTGAGGAGGTTCAGGCCGCGGCCGTGATGAAGTCAGGCGGCGGCGGGCTGCCGGCCGACAGGGTCAGCACCTCGTAGCCGCTGTCGGTGACCAGCACGGTGTGCTCCCACTGTGCGGAGAGCGAACGGTCCTTGGTCACGATGGTCCAGCCGTCGCCCATCTCGCGGATCTCACGCCGGCCCGCATTGATCATGGGCTCGATGGTGAAGATCATGCCCGGCACCAGTTCCTCCAGCGTACCGGGGCGGCCATAGTGCAGCACCTGGGGTTCTTCATGGAATTTCTTGCCGATGCCGTGGCCGCAGAACTCGCGCACCACCGAGAAGCCGGCGTTTTCCGAGAAGGTCTGGATGGCGTGTCCGATATCGCCCAGGCGCGCGCCGGGCTTGACCTTCTGGATGCCCTTCCACATGGCGTCGTAGGTGAAGGCGCACAGGCGCTTGGCGGCGATGGAGCCTTCGCCCACCACATACATGCGGCTGTTGTCCCCGTGCCAGCCGTCTTTGATGACGGTGACATCGATGTTGACGATATCGCCGTTCTTCAGGGGGCGGTCATTCGGGATGCCGTGGCAGACCTGGTGATTGATCGAGGTGCAGATGGACTTGGGGTAGGGCGTGTAACCCGGCGGCTGGTAGTTCAGCGGTGCGGGAATGGCCTTCTGCACATTGACGATGTAGTCATGGGCCAGCTTGTCCAGCTGTTCGGTGCTGACCCCGGGCTTGACATGGGGGGTCAGCATGTCCAGCACTTCGGAAGCCAGGCGCCCGGCGATGCGCATGCCCTCGATGTCGGCGCCGGTCTTGATGGTGATCGTCATGGTCGGATTATCTCAGAGGGGCCAACGCCGCGCTGGAGTCTGTACCCAATCCGTTCAAGCGACCAGGCCGGTCCAGGCGGCCACAAGCACCGCGATGCCGAAGGCGATGCGATACCAAGCAAAGGGCGCGAAGCTATGGCCCTTGATCCAGGCCATCAGCCAGCGAACCACGGCAAAGCCAGTCAAGGCCGCCGTGCCGAAGGCCACGGCCAACGCAGCCCAGTTCTCTGGTGGTGCCTGCGTGTTGGAGGCATATTCCAGCACGGCGAACGCGCTGGCGGCGAACATGGTCGGAATGCCGACGAGGAAGGCGAACTCTGCCGCCGCCGGGCGCGCAAGTGCGCCGGCCAGCATGGCCGCAAAGATCGCCGCCGCGGAGCGTGAGGTGCCGGGGAACACGCCTGCGACCACCTGTGCCAAGCCCACCCACACGGCCACATTCCAGCCGATATGCGTCTGCCCGGGGCGATGGGCGAGCGCGCGCTCAATGGCGAGCATCGCCACGCCACCAAGAATCAAGGCCAGGGCCACCGGAACCACTGTCTCGGGCAGCTTCCAGCCCATCAAACGCACCGGCAGACCGACGCCAGCGGTGACCACGAAGGCCAGTGCGAGCTTGAGCAGGTAGTCGCGTTGCTCCGCCTGCCGCCAGCCCGCAGCGAGGCTCAGCAGCCGCTCACGGAACACCAGGGTGATGGCGAGGATCGCACCACTTTGGATCACGATATTGAAGAGGTCGGACTTCGGCCCGAGCCACTGCTGGGCAATCAGCAGATGACCGGTCGAGGAGATCGGCAGGAATTCGGTCAGCCCCTCCAGCACGCCCATGAAGGCGGCCTTGATCAATGGCATGAGATCCAACGCGTGTGCTCCCTAAAACTTGATGCGGGCGGCGATGATAGCCGCCCCCGATGACTTGACCCTCCGGGGGTGCTTGACTACATTGCTGACCAATCAGTCAGTATTTCGATGCCCAAGTCCAGCCCACCGCGACCCACCGCCCAGCCCGCGCGTCAGCGTCGGAAGGAGGCGAGGCCTCAGGAGTTGCTGGCGGCTGCGCTGGAGTTCTTCGTGGAGAAGGGCTTTGCAGCCACCCGTGCCGAGGAGGTGGCGGCCCGTGCTGGCGTGTCCAAGGGCACGCTCTACCTCTACTACCCCAGCAAGGAGGAGCTCTTCAAGGCCGTGGTGCGCGAGAGCTTGGCGGTGCATATTGCCGAGGGGCATGAGGTGGTGGCCCAGCACCGTGGCAGCGTGGCTGACTTGCTGCGCTTCGTGATGACCGAGTGGTGGCGTCGTGTGGGGCAGGGAGCCGCGGGCGGCATCTGCAAGATCATGATTGCGGAGGCCCGCAACTTTCCCGAGCTGGCCCAGTTCTATGTGGACGAGGTGATTGCGCCCAGCCACAGCCTGCTCGGCAGCGTGCTTCAGCGCGGCATGGACTGCGGCGAGTTCAGGCCCTTGCCTCTGGCTGAAACGGTACAGGTGCTGATAGCGCCGGTGCTCCAGCAAATCCTGTTCCTCAGTGCCTTCGGCGCCTGCCATATGCAGCCGCCCTGGCCCGACCCCATGGCAGTGCTTGAAGTGCAGATGGACCTGATGCTGGAAGGCCTTCTGCAACGCCCGCCTCCCGTTTGAGCGGGCTGCCGCCCGGCCCCGCGTGGTGCCCTGACATCAGACTCGCCGAGCGGCGAAATAGAATCCGCGCAGCATGTATTTGAAGGATCGCTCCACCATGAACGTCGAACAAGCCCGCTTCAATATGATCGAACAGCAGATCCGTCCCTGGGACGTGCTGGATCAGGGCGTGCTGTCCCTGCTGACCCTGCTCAAGCGCGAGGACTTCGTGCCGGCCGCCCACAAGGCCCTGGCCTTCATGGACACCGAGATCCCGCTGGGCCATGGCCAGTTCATGCTGGCCCCGCGTGTGGAGGCCCGGCTGCTGCAGGAGCTCAAGGTCACCCGCCACGAGAAGGTGCTGGAGATCGGCACGGGCTCCGGCTATATGGCCGCCCTGCTGGGCCACAAGGCCCAGAGCGTGATCAGCCTGGAGTCCCAGCCGGAGCTGGCCAAGCAGGCGGCCGAGAACCTCAAGCGCGCGGGGGTGCTCAATGTGAAGGTGCTGGCCCAGGACGGCAGCCAGGGCTTGTCGGCCGAGGCGCCCTTTGACGTGATCCTGCTGTCCGGCTCGGTGGCCGAGGTGCCTCGCGCCCTGCTGGAGCAGCTCAAGCCCGGTGGCCGCCTGGCCGCTGTCGTGGGCTCCGAGCCCGTGATGCGCGCCATGCTCTACACCCGCGTGGGTAACGAGTTCAAGACACAGGTTCTGTTCGACACCGTGATTCCCCGCCTGGCAGGTTTCGCCGAGGCCTCCGCCTTCAGCTTCTGATGCCGCGCCAACTGCCGGTCGAGGAGGCTGTCATGCTGCTCAACGCGGCGCAGCCCCCCTTGCTGCTGGATGTTCGCGAGCCCTGGGAGGCCGGGCTCGCTCGGATTGCCACGGCGGGACCGCAGTGCCTCATGCCCATGGGGCAGGTTCCGGAGCGTCTGGCAGAGCTGGACTCTTCGCAGTCCATCGTGGTTTATTGCCACCACGGGATGCGAAGTCTGCAGGTCGTCGCATTTTTGGAGCGCCAGGGCTTCGAAAACGTCTATAACCTCGCCGGCGGCATTGAGGCTTGGTCGGTGGAGGTCGATCCCGCAGTGCCGCGTTACTGACAGCGCCCCGTTCACGAATTCGCCCTAGCAAGGAAGACACATGCTCGCCGATCACAAGAAGACGAAGACCCCCACGATTCGAGCCGCAAGCGCCTGTGGGCGCCTGGCCCGTCTTCCCTTGGCCCTGGGCTTGCTGCTCGCGGGCGCGGCGGCACAGGCGCAGAGTCTGCAGGAGCTGTACGAGGCAGCACGCGCTTTCGACGCCTCCTATCTGGCGGCGCGTGCGCAAGCCGAGTCGGCCCAGCACCGTGCGGAGCAGGCCAATGCCCTGGCACGCCCGACTCTGGGTCTGGGCTTGAGCGGCACGCATCAGCAGGCTGACCCGCCGAGCCGTTTCGCCACGGTCAACGGTCAGACGGTGCAGGTCAGCGGCGACCGTGTGGGCACCACCACCTGGCAGACCGGGCTGAGCGCCAAGTACGCGCTCTACAACCGTGCCAACGCCCTGAGCATTGAACAGGCACGTCGCGCCCTCGGGGTCAGCCAGGCCGATCTGGAGGCTGCCGAGCAAGACCTGATCGTGCGCGTGTCCCAGGCCTATTTCGATGTGCTGGCGGCGCGCGACGTGCTGGCCGCCACGCGTGCCAACAAGGCGGCCAATGCCGAGCAGCTGGCTTCGGCCAAGCGCAATTTCGAGGTGGGCACCGCCACCATCACGGACACCCGCGAGGCCCAGGCACGTTTTGACCTGAGCACCGCCCAGGAGTTGGCGGCCGAGAACGATCTGCGCGTCAAGCGCGTCACCCTGGACCAGATCGTGGGCCGCAACGGCGTCGAGCCCAAGCCCCTGGCGCTGCCCGTCGCCCTGCCGGCGGTCGCGCCCCTGAATGTGGAGCCCTGGGTGAACCAGGCCGATGAGTTGCATCCGCTGGTGCGCAAGGCACGCCTGGGTCTGGAGGTGGCGCAGCTGGAGACGGGCAAGGCCAAAGCCGCCAACGGTGTGACCGTGGACATGACCGGCAGCCTGGGTGTCTCGGATGCCCGTGGCTCCGGGGCCCAGGTTCCGGGTACCACCACGGCAGCCACCGTGGGTGTGCAGATGAATCTGCCCCTCTACACGGGCGGCTACAACCAGAACCGCATCAAGGAGACCCTCTCCCTGGAGGAGAAGGCGCGCAACGATCTGGACTTCGCCCGCCGCTCGGTGGCCGAGGGCACACGCCGAGCCTTCCTGGGCGTGCAGTCCCTGCAGGCCCAGGTCAAGGCCTATGAGGCGGCCGAGGTCTCCAGCAAGCTGGCCCTCGAGGCGACCCAGCTGGGCTACAAGGTCGGCGTGCGCGTGAATCTGGATGTGCTCAATGCCCAGAACCAGCTCTACAGCACCCAGCGCGATCTGGCCAAGGCCCGCTATGACACGGTGCTGACCGGCTTGCGCCTGCGCCAGGCTTCGGGCCAGCTGCGGGCCGAAGACGTGGCGGCGGTGAACCAGCTGCTGGCCAAGTAAGCTGCTTCGTCTCCCCTTGCACACCCCGCCGCAGCAGCCCTGCGACGGGGTGTTTTACTTTCCGAAGAGCCTGCCGCGGGCGGCCTCGGTGATGGCGACCACGCCCGGGTGGGTGAGCCGGCGCTCCACCGAGATGGCATAGAACTCCTGCACCAGCTCATCGCTGCGTCCCAGCAGCTCGACCCCGTACTGCGCACAGGTCTCCTGCTCCAGCACCGTGGGGGCCGTGAACACGCCGCGGCCTTGACGGCCAAAGGCGCTCATCAGGGCGCCATCGTCGAACTCCGCCAGCACATGCGGATGCAGCTCATGCCGGGCCAGCCAGGCTTCCAGCAGGGGGCGCACGGCCGCGGCCTGTCCCTGGATCAGCATGGGCGCGTCATTCAGGCATTCGGGGAAGCGGCCCTTGAGTTTTTTGCGCAGCGAGGGCGCGGCAAAGAAGCTCAGGGGGCTGGAACCCAGGGCGTGATTGAAGGCCTTGACGCTGACCTTGTGGGGCAGGGGCTCATCGGCCAGCACCAGATCCAGCTTGTGCACCGCCAGCTGGCCCAGCAGGTCCTGGAACTTGCCCTCGTGGCAGGACAGGTGCAGGTCCTCCTCCACATTCAGTGCCGGCTCCAGCAGGCGATAGGCCACCTGCTTGGAGACCGAGTCCGCCACGCCGACCTTGAGCTCCAGCTGGCGTCTGCCCTGGCGGGCCTGGCGCAGCCGGGACTCCAGATCCTGGCCCAGGGCAAAGATCTGGTCGGCGTAGCTCAGGGCAAGCCGACCCTCATCGGTGAGCTCCAGCCGTCGGCCGGCCTTGCGAAAGAGCTTGCGCCCCAGCCGCTCCTCGAGCAGCTTGATCTGGCTGGAGAGTGTTTGCGGTGTGGTGTTGAGTTGCTCACCCGCGCGCACGATGCCGCCCGCCTTGGCCGTAACCCAGAAGTACTGCAGATGCTTGAAGTTCATGATCGGGTGCCTTGAAGATTCGTATAAATCGAAATATACGACTTGAAAAATCGAATTTACGCGAAGTATCGTCGCGTCTAAATTTCAGCCTGTCGACCCATCGTCGACGCGTTGTCTAGAAAGGACTTCAGCATGGATACCTCGCGTCAACCTTCGGATCTCGGTGTCGCGGTGCTGCCGCAGCAGCAGGCCGCCGGGCGTCGCGACGGGCTGCTGGCCAGCCATCGCGTGCTGCGAAACACCTACGCCCTGCTGGGCATGACCCTGCTGTGGGCCGCCGCGGTGGCGGGCGGCAGCGCCGCCCTGGGACTGCCGCGCCCCGGCATTCTGCTGACCCTGGGCGGCTATTTCGGCCTGCTGTTCCTGACCTACAAGCTGGCCAACAGCGGCTGGGGTCTGCTGTCGGTCTTCGGCCTGACGGGCTTTATGGGCTATACCCTGGGCCCCATCGTCAACCACTACCTGGGCATGAGCGGTGGTGCTCAGATCGTCACCCTGGCCCTGGGCACCACGGCGGCCACCTTCTTCGCCTTGTCGGCTTGGGTGCTGACGAGCAAGCGCGACTTCAGTTTCATGGGCGGCTTTCTGTTTGCCGGCATGGTGGTGGCGCTGTTGATGGGTCTGGCCGCCATGTTCTTCCAACTGCCCGCCCTGGCGCTGGCGGTGTCCGGTCTGGTGGTGCTGCTGTCCAGCGGCCTGATCCTGATGGAGACCAGCCGCATCGTGCACGGCGGTGAAACCAACTACATCCTGGCGACGGTGGGCCTGTTCGTCTCGATCTTCAATCTCTTCTCCGCTCTGCTCAGCCTCTTCGGCTTCGGCAGCAGCAATGAGTGATGCCCGTCAGAGGCGTAACGATTGTGTGAGGACTCCCTGAGTCTTGGGCTGACGGCCTGAAGCAATTCAAGTCAATGAGCCACGCCGGCGCCGCTTAACCGCGGTGGCCGGCGTTTTTTCTTGGGGCGCGGCACAATGCCGGCCCATGATTTATCTGCTCTCGCCCGCCAAGTCGCTTGACTATGAGACCCCCGTGCCACCCGCGCTGGCGGCCCTGGCCACCGAACCCCAGTTCATCCCTCAGTCCAGCGCCCTGATCGAGGTGCTGCGCCACAAGAGCGCGGCCGATATCTCGGCCCTGATGGAGCTCTCCGAGGCCCTGTCCACCCTCAATGTGGAGCGTTACCAGGCCTGGGAGCCGCGCTTTACCGAGGCCAACAGCCGGCCGGCGGTGCTGGCCTTCAATGGCGATGTGTACGAGGGCTTGCAGGCCCATACCCTGAGCCTTGCGCAGATGCAGTGGGCCCAGGAACATGTGGCCATTCTCTCGGGCCTGTACGGGGTCTTGCGCCCGCTGGATCGCATGCAGCCTTATCGACTGGAGATGGGCACACGGCTGGCCACCGCACAGGGCAAGAACCTCTACGAGTTCTGGGGCGACAGCCTGGCCGAGCACCTGAACCGTCGCGTTGCGGCCAGCCAGGTGCCCGTCATCGTGAACCTGGCCTCGCAGGAGTATTTCCGCGCTGCCGACCGCAAGCTGCTGCAGCCGCGCGTGATCGAGTGCCAGTTCGAGGACTGGAAGAACGGCCAGTACAAGATCATCAGCTTCTTCGCCAAGCGCGCCCGCGGCCTGATGGCGCGTTACTGCATCGAGCAGCGCATCGACACCCCCGAGGGCCTGTGCGGCTTCAACGTCGAGGGCTATGCCTATCAGGCCGAGCTGTCCACGCCGCAGCGACTGCTGTTCCGGCGCCGTCTGGTCGACTGAGTTCGCCCCGGCTTGTTGCAGAATCGCGGCTCATGAATGCTGCACAGACCATCACGCCCGAGCTGCGTCAGTGGATTGTTGAACAGGCCCGAGCGGGTGTCGGTCCGGAGCAGGTGCTCAAGGCCATGATGAGCAGCGGCTGGGAAGAGGCCGTCGCCATCCAGGCCCTGGAGCAGACCCTGGAAGGCTATCTGCACCAGCATGCCAGTGCCAACAGCCTGCCACCGCCCTCGCGTGTGCCGCTGCCGGACCTGGCGGGAGCACCGGCCAACCTGGTGGTGGACGGGCATGAGGTGAAGGTGCTGCTCACCCTGAAGAATCCCCAGCTGGTGCTGTTCGGCCATCTGCTCAGCGACCAGGAATGTGATCTGCTGCGCACGGCGGCTGCCGGCCGGCTGGCGCGCTCGGAAACGGTGGCCGCCGCCAGCGACGGCAGCGAGGTCAATGCGGCTCGCACCAGCGAAGGCATGTTCTTCGAGCGTGGTGAGAACGATATCTGCAAGCGCATCGAGGCACGCATCGCGGCCCTGGTGAACTGGCCGGTGGAGAACGGCGAGGGCTTGCAGGTGCTGCGCTACCTCCCTGGGGCCGAGTACCTGCCGCATTACGACTATTTCGACCCTCGCCACGCCAGCACGCCCGCCATCCTGCAGCGCGGCGGCCAGCGCGTCGGCACCCTGGTCATGTACCTGAATACCCCCGCGGGTGGCGGCGGCACCATCTTCCCGGATGTGGGTCTTGAGGTGGCGCCGGTGAAGGGCAATGCGGTCTTCTTCGCCTATGACAGGCCGCACCCCATGACGCGCAGCCTGCACGGTGGCTCGCCCGTCCTGGCCGGTGAGAAATGGGTGGCGACCAAATGGCTGCGCGAGGGCCGTTTCGACTGAGGGGCGGTTCGAACTCGGGCGATGAGCCGGCATTGCTGCCAGCCCATGTCCGACCCTGGCGGACGCCTAGAATCGGTCCGTCCTCACCGACCCACACAAATCAAGATGAAGAAGACGCTGCCCTTGCTGGCCCTGGCGGGCCTGTTCACCCTCGGTGCCCCGCTGGCCCAAGCCCAGGCTCCTGGCGCTGGTTCGGCCTGGACCGAGACCGCCCAAGGGCGTGTGATCCAGACCGGCACCCCGCAGGCCAAGGTGAAGTCGGCGAAGTCGGCGAAGAAGAAGTCCGTTGCCGCGGCCAAGGGCAAGGCCGGCAAGAAGAAGGCCACGAAGGCGAGCGCCGCCCAGAAAGGCAAGAAGAAGGCCGGCGCCAAGGCCCTGACGGCCTCCGGCAAATCGCGCAAGACCGCGCGTTCGCTGCACTGAGCTGAAGAAGGGAGCTGCGGCGCTCCCACGCTTCAGCCGGGAGCCGCTCGGGGGGCACGCCGCAGGCGTGCCATCCAGGCAAAGCCGGCCACTGCACTCACGAGCACGCACAGCCACAGCAGCAGGACCAGTGCCTGCGCTGCTGGCGCGCTGCCAAGCAGCTGGATCAGCGCCAGCCCGCTCAGGCCGGCCAGGCCGACCTGGCGTAGGGCCTCCTGACCCAGCCGCCCCGCAGGCTGCTCCAGCAGCCGGCCCAGCATCACCAGATTCAGGCCCAGGCCCATCGCGGCTGCCAGGGCCTGAGCGCGTCCAAGCCCGGGTTCCACGGCCAGGAAATACACGCCCAGCACCAGCAGCATGGCCAGCTGCAGCAGGCCGTAGCCGGCCAGGCCCGCGGGCAGCGCGGGGGCGTAGGGCTCGAAACGGCTGAGGTCTGGCAAGGGCTTGGGATAGGCACGCGCGGCCGCGGCGGGGCGCCAGGCCGGGGGCTTGAACCAGATACGCAGGCGGTCGCCCCAGTTGTCCGCCAGGCGCGCATCGCGCCAGAGATCGGCATAGGTTCGGGTGTTGGCGGTCCAGGCATTCCAGGCCTTGAGCTGGCCCAGCACGCCGTAGACGATGGGCTCGTCCTCGCGCTCCTCCACAAAGGTCCCGAAGAGCCGGTCCCAGAGGATGAGGATGCCGCCGTAGTTGCGGTCCAGGCAGTAGTCGTTTTGGCCGTGGTGCACGCGGTGGTTGGAGGGTGAGACAAAGACCCGGTCGAACCAGCCCAGCTTGCCCACCAGACGGGTGTGGACCCAGAACTGGTAGAGCAGATCAATCAGGCCCACCACCACGAACATCAGGGGCGGCACGCCCAGCAGGGCCAGTGGCAGGTAGAAGATCCAGCCCAGCAGAAAGTCGCTGCCGGTCTGGCGCAGCGCGGTGCTGAGGTTGTATTCCTCGCTGCTGTGGTGCACCACATGCGCGGCCCAGAGCACAGCCACCTCGTGGCCGAGGCGGTGCTTCCAGTAGTAGAGGAAGTCGTAGAGCAGCAGGGCGCCGGCCCAGGCCCAGGGTGAGCTCAGGGACCACTCGGGCAGCAAGGCGGCGTGTTGCCACACCGCGCTGTAGATGCCCAGCATCAGCAGGGAGGTGAATACCGCCACCAGCTGGCTGATGACGCCCAGGGACAGGCTGGACACGGTATCGGCCGCGCGATAGACCTGCAGGCCGCGGCGCCGGCTCCACCAGAACTCCAGCGCCATCAGGAGCAGGAAGACCGGGACCGCGTAGATGATGGGGTTGAGCATGGTGCTGCGCAGTCTAGGCCGCGGCCGCCCGGGCGCTGCCCGGGGCAACCCGGATTTGGAGGCGGCAGCCTAGCGCGGCGCCACGCTGCGCCTCAACCCTTCACACCGCCCGCGGTCAGGCCCGAGACAATCCAGCGCTGGGCCAGCAGAAAGACCAGGGTGATGGGCAGGCCCGAGAGCACGGCCGCGGCGGCGAAGTCGCCCCAGAGGAAGCGCTGGTCATGCAGAAAATACTTGGAGCCCACGGCCAGGGTGAGATTGCCTTCCTCGCGCAGCAGCACCGAGGCCACCGGGTACTCGATGATGGTGCCGATGAAGGCCAGCACAAAGACCACCATCAGGATGGGCACGGCCATGGGCAGCAGCACGCGGCGGAAGGCCTGCCAGTGCGAGGCGCCGTCCACCTTGGCGTTTTCCTCGATCTCCACCGGAATGGTCTCGAAATAGCCCTTGATGGTCCACACATGGGTGGCCACACCGCCCAGATAGGCCACCACCAGGCCCGCGTGCGTCTCCAGACCCAGGGCCGGCACAAAGCTGCCCAGGGTTTCGAAGATGGCGTAGATGGCCACCAGGGCCAGCACCGGCGGGAACATCTGCAGCAGCAGCATGCTGTTGAGGATGCCGCCCTTGAAGGGAAAACGCAGGCGCGCGAAGGCATAGGCCGCGGTGGTGGAGATGCCCACGATGGCCAGGGCCGAGAGCGTGGCCACCTTGATGGAGTTCCACAGCCAGGTCAGCACCGGGAAGGGCGGCTGCACCAGGGCGCCGTCCGGGCCCTGGTAGGGGATGCCCAGGGCCAGCTTCCAGTGCTCCAGGCTGATCTCGGTGGGGATCAGGCTGCCGGTGGCGAAATTGCCCGGCCGCAGCGAGATGGACAGCACCGCCAGCAGGGGGAAGAGGGTGATGGCAAGAAACACCCAGAGCAGGGCATGGGCGGCGAACACGCGCCAACGGGCTTGCTTGCCTCGGACGATGGCCATTTCAGTGCCCTCCCTTTTTCATCAGGCGCAGATTGATCAGGGACATCGCGGCCACCAGGATGAAGATCAGGGTCGAGATCGCGGCCGCCAGGCCGAAGTCCGAGCCCGAGTCGCGGAAGGCGATGCGGTAGGTGTAGCTCACCAGGATGTCGGTCTGGCCGGCCGGGATCTTGGTGGACAGATAGTCCGGCCGCCCGTCGGTGAGCAGGGCGATCAGCACGAAGTTGTTGAAGTTGAAGGCGAAGGCCGAGACCAGCAGCGGCGCCAGCGGCTTGATGATCAGGGGCGCGGTGATGCGGCGGAAATTGGTCAGCGGCCCGGCGCCGGCAATCGCCGAGGCCTCGTAGAGATCCGCCGGGATGGACTTCAGCAGGCCGGCGCACAGAATCATGATGTAGGGGTAGCCCAGCCAGACGTTGACGATCAGCAGCATGGTCTTGGCCAGCAGCGGGTCGGCAAACCAGGCCGGCTTCACGCCGAAGAGTGCATCCAGGATGGCGTTGATCTCGCCGAAGTTCTGGTTGAACAGGCCCTTGAACACCAGGATGGAGATGAAGCCGGGCACCGCATAGGGCAGGAAGAGCAGGGTGCGGTAGGTGTTGCGCCAGCGCAGGTCTTCCCAGTTCAGCAGCACGGCCAGCAGCATGCCGATGGCGGTGGCGAAGGCTACGGTCAGGGCCGAGAAGATCACGGTCCAGCTGAAGATGGACAGGAAGGGGCCGCGGAACTCGGCGTCCAGCACCATGCGTGCGTAGTTGCGCCAGCCCACCGAGACCTTGTAGCCCGGCTGCAGGGTTTCGCCACTGGCGGCGGCGCTGAAGAAGCCGCTTTGCGCATCGGGCTGGAAGACCTGGCCGTCGCTCAGGCGCTTGAGGCCGCCATCGGCCAGGGCCTCGTAATGCGCTCGCAGCGGGCCGAACTCGCGCAGGCCCAGGTAGCGCAGGCTGGCCAGCTCCGGCGCGCTCTCGCCGGGCAGGCGCAACTCCAGACGCTGCAGGGCCTCGCGGTGGCGGATCAGCTCGCGCAGCGGCAGGGCCTCGCCCAGGCTGATGCCACCGGCCGGCAGCAGCGCCTGCGGCGTGGTCTGGCCGCGCAGGGCCAGGGGCGGGCTCACCCACTGCGGCGCGCCGCCCTCGCGCGGGCCCAGGGCCAGGCGGTACTCGCCGCCGCCCACGGCGTGCAGGCTGTAGCCCAGCACGCGCTCCTCCACCACATCATGCTGCTCGAGCAGATAGTCGCGCACCCGCTCCTGGCTCAGCAGATGGGCCGAGGAGTAGTTGGTGAAGCCGATCTGCGTGGTGTAGAGCAGGGGAAAGGCGATGAAGATCAGCATGCCCGCCACCCCGGGGAAGAGGTAGCGCCAGGCCAGGGCGGCCTTTGAGAGGTAGATGTAGAAGCCGGCGGCGAACAGGGTCAGGGTGCCCAGGCCCCAGGCCGTCTGGCCGGCCAGGTACAGGCGCATCACCAGATAGAGCGCGGCCAGCATCAGCAGGCCCACCAGCGGCCAGTACAGGGCCTGAAGCAGGCGCTGGGCCCGCCCCGGGGGCTGCACCGTGTAGGCCCGGGCCAGGGGCGAGCCGGCCGGCGGGGCAGAGAAGGCGGTGCTGGCGTTCATGGCTTGAGCTGCATGCGGGCGGCCGCGCCGTCCAGCGCGTCCTGGGGGCTTTGCAGACCGTTGGTGATGGCCTCCAGGGCCGCGTCCATGGCGGTCCAGAAACGGCCCACCTCGGGCACATTCGGAATGGGCTGACCGGCGCGGGCGTTCTCCATGCTGGCCTTGATCAGCGGGTTGGCGGCCAGCTCGGCGTAGAAGGCCTTGTTGGCCGGCACGCCCAGGGGCACGTCGGCATCCAGCAGCTTGAGCGCCTCGGGCCGCAGCAGATGCTGCTCCAGGAACTCACGCGCCACGTCCTTGAGCTTGGAGGGCGCGGCGATCATGCAGCCCAGCACGCCCACAAAGGGTTTGCTGGGCTTGCCGGGCACGACGGCGGGGATGGGCGCCACGCCAAAGTCGATCTTGGCGCGGCGGGCGTTGTCCCAGGCCCAGGCGCCGGAGATCATCATGGCCACCTCGCCCCGAGCGAAGGCCGATTCCATCTCGGCATCGCGGGCGCCGCGCGGCATATGGCCGTCCTTGATCAGGCGCTCGATCATGCGGCCGCCGGCCCGCGCGCCGGCATTGTTGACGCCCACCCGGGCGGGCTCGTACTCGCCCTCCGGCGTGCTGCCGAAGATCTCGCCGCCCGCGCCGGCCAGCAGGGGCCAGCTGAAGAAGCTCTTGTTGTAGTCCCACAAGATGGCGCGCTTGCCCTGGCGCTGCAACTGGCGGTCCAGCGCGATCAGCTCCTCGAAGCTGGCGGGCGGCTTGGGCACCAGGGCCTTGTTGTAGATCAGGCCCGTGGTCTCGATGGCCAGGGGATAGCCCCAGATCCGGCCGCGGTAGCGGAAGTCCTGCCAGGCGGCGTCCTCGATCTCGGCGAGCAGGGCGGGGCCGGGGCGGATGGGGCTGAGCAGGCCGGCCTTGGCCCATTCACCCACGCGGTCGTGCGGCCAGCAGAAGATGTCCGGCCCCTTGCCGGCGCCGGCGGCCTGCTGGAACTTGTCGGTGGCGTCCACCGGATGCTCCACCACCACCTTGACGCCCGAGCGCTGCTCGAAGGCATTGCCCACCTGCTGCAGGCCGTTGTAGGCCTTGTCGCCATTGATCCAGACCAGCAGGCGCGGTGCGGTCTGGGCGGCGGCCCCCAGTGCGGCGCTCAGCAGACCCGTGGCGATCAGGCCGCGTGCGGCGCGGTGCTTCATGCTGCCAGCTCCGGCGCGGCCTGGCGGCGGAAGGCGCGGCCCTGGGCGTCGAAGAGGTAGAGCGCCTCGGGCGGCAGCTGCAGGTCCAGCTGGTCGCCGCTGCGCAGGCGGTCATGGCCGTTGCGGCCCTCGAACTGGCAGGTCAGGGGCTCGTCCAGACCGGGGTAGGGGCAGTAGGCGAAGGTGGTGCCGCCCAGGGACTCGACAAAGGCCACGGTGCTGGGCAAGAGGTTCTCGCACCCGCCCAGGCGAAGATGCTCGGGACGCACGCCCAGGGTCAGCGGTTCGCCGGGCTGAGCGCGCGTGGCGTCCACCAGGGCGCGCATGGTCTGGCCGCCGGCCAGGCGCAGCAGGGCCTCACCGGGCGTGGCGCTCACCAGGGTGGCGGGCAGGAAATTCATCTTGGGGCTGCCGATGAAGCCGGCCACGAAGAGATTGTCCGGATGCTCGTAGAGCTCCAGCGGCGTGCCCACCTGCTCGATGCGGCCCGCGCTCAGCACCACGATGCGGTCGGCCAGGGTCATGGCCTCCACCTGGTCGTGGGTCACATAGACCATGGTGGTCTTGAGCTCCTCGTGCAGCTTGGCGAACTCATAGCGCATGCGCACGCGCAGGGCCGCGTCCAGATTGGACAGGGGCTCGTCGAAGAGAAAGACCTCGGGCTTGCGCACGATGGCGCGGCCGATGGCCACGCGCTGGCGCTGGCCGCCGCTCAGGTCCTTGGGCTTGCGGTCCAGCAGATGCTCGATGTGCAGGATCTTGGCGGCATGGCGCACGGCGCGCTCGATCTCGGCCTTGGGCACCCGCGCCAGCTCCAGGCCGAAGGCCATGTTCTCGTAGAGATTCATGTGCGGGTAGAGCGCATAGCTCTGGAACACCATGGCGATGCCGCGCTCGGCCGGCGGCACATCATTGACCAGGCGGCCGCCGATGCGCAGCTCGCCGCCGGTGATGTCTTCCAGGCCGGCAATGCTGCGCAGCAGGGTGCTCTTGCCGCAGCCCGAGGGGCCGACGAAGACCATGAACTCGCCGTCGCGAATCTCCAGGTCGATGCCGTGCAGGATCTTGGTCTCGCCATAGGCTTTGACCACCGATTGCAGCTTCACGTCTGCCACAGGGCTACCTCCGGGCCGCGCACCGCGTGGGCGAGGCCTGTCTCCGTTGTAGGGGGAATCGATGCAGGGGGCTGCGCGCGACCGCGGGCCGCGGCCGGGGCCTGTACCGTGTTTGTAGAGAATATACAGGCTGACATGTAGTTCTACAACGTGATCAACCCTGATGGAGCCGCTTGATCGCGCATAAAATCAAAGACTTATCTTGGTTCTCGGGATAACCCGATGTAGTCAAACTACACAAACAATCGAGCTTGGGGGATACTTGAATCCATGGCGGAACGCGTCCGCCCTCCTGTACGTCTACCGATTCTTGCCCCGCGCCGTCGGGCCTGCATTGCTGAACACCCGATGAACACCACGCTCGCCACCCGCCACGCCATGTCCAAGAAGCCTGCCTCCGATGCCGCCGACCTTGCCGCCCAGGCCTTTGCCGCTGCGCTGGAGCGCGAGCTGGCCCAGCGTGGCCTGCCCGGCGGCCCGGACCGCGACAGCCTGATGCGCGCCGCCGCCAGCGCCTGCCGGGAGCAGCTGGCCCGGCGCTGGGCCGCCACCCAGCAGGCCGATGCCACGCGGGGCGAAGCGGCGCCGGTGCGCCGGGTGCATTACCTCTCGATGGAATTCCTGATGGGCCGCGCCCTGGCCAATGCCCTGGCCGCCCTGCAGCTGGACGCGCCGCTGCGCGCCGCGCTGGACGCCCAGGGTCAGTCGCTGTCCGATGTGCTGGAGCGCGAGCCCGATGCCGCCCTGGGCAATGGCGGCCTGGGGCGCCTGGCGGCCTGCTTCCTGGACTCCTTCGCGGAGCTGGGCCTGCCGTCCTTCGGCTACGGCCTGCGCTACCAGTACGGCATGTTTGCCCAGGGCATCCAGGGCGGCCGCCAGGTCGAGGCACCGGACGACTGGCTGCGCGCCGGCAACCCCTGGGAGATCCACCGCCCCGAGCTGCGCTACCCCGTGGGCTTTGGCGGCCGCGTGCAGGTGGAGGAGGGTGGCGCCCGCCGCTGGCTGCCGGCCGAGACCCTGGTGGCCCAGGCCTATGACTTCATCGTGCCCGCCCACCACAGCGAGCGCGTCTCCACCCTGCGCCAATGGCATGCCGCGGCCGAGGCGCCTATCGATTTCAAGGCCTTCTGCCAGGGCGACTATGCCGCCGCTGCCAAGCACCGCGTGGCCGCCGATGCGCTGAACTGGGTGCTCTACCCGGACGACAGCACCGAGGCCGGCCGCGAGCTGCGCCTCAAGCAGGAGGCCTTCCTGGTCAGCGCCTCGCTGCAGGACCTGATCCAGCGCCATCTGCGCGAGGGCGGCGAGCTGCGCAGCCTGGGCCGGCGCAATGCCATCCACCTCAACGACACCCATCCCGCCCTGGCGCCGGCCGAGCTGATGCGCCTGCTGATGGACGAGCAGGGCCTGGGCTGGAACGAGGCCTGGGCCATCACCCGCCAGGCCGTCTCCTACACCAACCACACCCTGATGCCCGAGGCCCTGGAGACCTGGCCGGTGCGCATGTTCGAGACCCTGCTGCCGCGGCATCTGGACATCATCTACGAGATCAACCACCGCTTCCTGGCCGAGGTGCGCCAGCGCTTCCCGGGCGATGAGGGTCTGATCGCCCGCGTGTCCCTGATCGATGAGGGCGGCACCTACGGGGGCGAGCGCCGCGTGCGCATGGCCGCACTGTCCATCGTGGCCTCGCACCGCGTCAACGGCGTGGCCGCCCTGCATTCCGAGCTGATGGTGCAGACCATCTTTGCCGACTACGCCCGGCTCTTCCCCGAGCGCTTCCACAATGTCACCAATGGCGTGACGCCGCGCCGCTGGCTGCAGCAGGCCAACCCGGCCCTGTCTGCCCTGATCGATGCGCGCATCGGCCGCGGCTGGCGACAGGACCTGGGCCAGCTGGCCCAGCTCAAGCCCCTGGCCGCCGATGTGGGCCTGGGCCGTGAGCTGCAGGCCGTGAAGCGGGCCAACAAGGAAAAGCTGGCCGCGCTGATCCGCCGCGAGCTGGGCCTGGTGGTGAGCCCGGACAGCCTCTTCGATGTGCAGATCAAGCGCATCCACGAGTACAAGCGCCAGCTGCTCAACATCCTGCATGTGATCGCGCGCTACCAGGCCATCGTGGCCAACCCGGGTGCCGACTGGACGCCGCGCACCGTGGTGATCGCCGGCAAGGCGGCCTCGGCCTACCAGATGGCCAAGAGCATCATCCAGCTCGCCCATGATGTGGCCCGCGTGGTCAACAGCGACCCGCGCGTGGGCGACAAGCTCAAGCTGGCCTACCTGCCCAACTACGGCGTGAGCCTGGCCGAGACCATCATTCCCGCGGCCGATCTCAGCGAGCAGATTTCCACCGCCGGCACCGAGGCCTCGGGCACCGGCAATATGAAGTTCGCGCTCAACGGCGCCCTGACCATCGGCACCTGGGACGGCGCGAACATCGAGATGGCCGAGGCCATGGGCGTGGAGAATATGTTCGTCTTCGGTCTGCGCACCGAGGCCGTGGCCCAGATCAAGGCCCTGGGCTACGACCCGCGTCTGTATGTGGAAGAGAACCTGCAGCTCAAGCGCGTGATCGAGGCCATTGCCCAGGGCGACTTCTCCAACGGCGACACCGGCCGCTACCGCGCCTTGGTGGACAAGCTGCTGGGCAGCGACCCCTATCTGCTGATGGCCGATTTCGCCGACTACCTGGCCGCCCAGGCCCGCGTGGACGCGCTGTTCCGCCAGCCCGAGGCCTGGGCCGAGCGCGCGCTGCGCAATATCGCCGGCATGGGCTGGTTCTCCTCGGATCGCACCATCGCCGAGTACATCGAGCGCGTCTGGGCGGTGCAAAGCTTGCGCTGATGCCGACCACGCTGCTCGCCGCGGACGACCTCGCCCTGCTGGCGCGGGGCGAGCACCCGCGCCCCTGGCAGCATCTGGGCGCCCACGTGCTGCCGGGGCAGGGCGTGCGCTTCGCGGTCTGGGCGCCAGCCGCGCGCCGTGTCAGCGTGGTGGGCGACTTCAATGGCTGGGACGGCCGGCACCACCCGCTGCAGCGTCAGGGCGAGCCGGGCGCCGAGGGCGTCGCGTTCTGGGCCGCGCTCGTGCCCGAGGCGCGACCGGGCCAGTTCTACAAATACGAGCTGGAGGGGCCCGACGGCCGCCTGCTGCCGCTCAAGGCCGACCCCTATGCCCGGGCCGCCCAGCTGCGGCCCGACACCGCCTCCATCGTGCCCGGCCCGCTGCCGGCACGGCAAGACCTGGCCCCGGTGCGCCGCGCGGCCAACCGGCGCGATGCGCCGATCGCCATCTACGAGGTGCATCCCGCCTCCTGGCGCCGGCCCGATGGACGCTTCCCCAGCTGGGACGAGCTGGCCGACGCGCTGCCGGCCTACGCCGCCGCCCTGGGCTTCACGCACATCGAGCTGCTGCCCATCACCGAATATCCCTTCGACGGCTCCTGGGGCTACCAGACCCTCGGGCTGTACGCGCCCAGCGCCCGCTTCGGCCCACCCGAGGGTCTGGCGCGCTTCGTGGCCGCCTGCCATGCCCGGGGCCTGGGCCTGCTGCTGGACTGGGTGCCGGCGCATTTCCCGGTCGATGCCCATGGCTTGGCGCAGTTCGACGGGACGCCGCTGTATGAGTACGCCGATCCGCGCGAGGGCTTTCATCGCGACTGGAACACCCTGATCCCCGATTTCGGCAAGCCCGGCGTGCGCCAGTTCCTGGCCGGCAGCGCGCTCTACTGGGCCGAGTGCTGGGGCGTGGACGGGCTGCGCGTGGATGCCGTGGCCTCCATGCTCTACCGCGACTACTCGCGCCCCGCCGGCGAGTGGCTGCCCAATGTGCAGGGCGGGCGCGAGAACCTGGAAGCCATCAGCCTGCTGCAGCGGATCAACCGCAGCCTGGGCGCCGAGGCGCCCGGGGCCATCACCCTGGCCGAGGAGTCCAGCAGCTTTCCCGGCGTGAGCGCGCCGGTGCATGCGGGCGGTCTGGGCTTCCACTACAAGTGGAATATGGGCTGGATGAACGACACCCTGGCCTATCTGCGCGAGGACCCCATCCACCGTCGCTGGCACCACGACAAGCTGACCTTCGGCCTGGTCTATGCCTTCAACGAGAACTTTGTGCTGCCGCTCTCGCACGACGAGGTGGTGCACGGCAAGGGCTCCCTGCTGGGCAAGATGCCGGGCGACGCCTGGCAGCAGTTCGCCACCCTGCGGGCCTACTACGGCTTTATGTGGGGCCACCCGGGCAAGAAGCTGCTCTTCATGGGCCAGGAGTTCGCCCAGCCCACGGAATGGAATTTCGAGGCCGAGCTGCCCTGGGCCCTGCTGCAGCAGCCGCGCCACGCTGGCATGCAGCGCCTGGTGCGCGATCTCAACCAGCTCTACCGCCGCGAGCCCGCGCTGCACCGCCTGGACTGCGAGGCGGCCGGCTTTGCCTGGCTGCAGGCCGAGGACCGCGAGCACTCGGTGCTGGCCTGGGCCCGCTTTGATGGCGAGGGCGGCGTGGTGCTGGTGGTGTGCAACTTCACCCCGGTGCCGCGCCATGACTACCGCCTGCCCGTTCCCGCCGGCTTTGCCGCCTGGCGCGAGCTGCTCAATACCGATGCCGAGATCTATGGCGGCAGCCAGGTGGGCAACCAGGGCGCAAGCCTGCCCACCCGCGCCGATGGCAGCATCTCGCTGAGCCTGCCGCCCCTGGCGACCCTGTTCTTGAAGCCTGATTGAGATGAGCGCCCCTGTTTTGCCCGAGTTGCTGGCCCCCGGTCGCCACGAGCCCTTTGGCGCCCTGGCGCGCGACGGCGGCGTGAACTTCGCCGTGTTCTCCGAGCACGCAGAGAAGATTGAGCTCTGCCTCTTCGAGGCCGGCGGCCAGCGCGAGCTGCGCCGCTACGCCCTGCACGGCCCGCATGACGGTGTCTTCCACGGCTTTCTGCCGGGCGTGGGTCCGGGCCTGGTCTACGGCCTGCGCGCCCATGGGCCCTATGCGCCGGCGCAGGGCCAGCGCTTCAATCCGCACAAACTGCTGCTGGACCCCTATGCCCGCGAGATCGTGGGCCAATTTGGCTGGCGAGCCGAGCACCACGGCTATGAGCTGGGGCATCCCGAGGGCGCGCGCAGCTTCGACACCCGCGACAACGCCCTGCATGCGCTCAAGGCCCGCGTGCCCGCGCCGCTGGCGGCTTCGCCACGCGCCAGCGCGCCGCGCATTGCGCCCGAGGCCGTGGTGCTCTACGAGGTGCATGTGAAGGGCTTCTCGCGCCAGCACCCGCAGATCCCGCCCGAGCTGCAGGGCACGTATGCCGGCCTGGCCCATCCGGCCGCCATCGCCCACTTCAAGGCCCTGGGCGTGACGACGCTCAGCCTGCTGCCGGTGCACTACGCCATCGACGAGCCGCATCTGGCCGACAAGGGCCTGCGCAACTACTGGGGCTACAACTCCCAGGGCTTCTTCGCGCCCAGCCCGCGCCTGGCCCAGCGCGCGCACCGCGAGGACCCCGCGGCGGTGGCGGCCGAGTTCCGTGCCATGGTGGCGGCCCTGCACGCCGAGGGCCTGGAGGTGGTGCTGGACGTGGTCTACAACCACACGCCCGAGGGCAATGAGTTTGGACCCACGCTTTCATTCCGCGGCCTGGACAATGCCAGCTGGTACCGCCTGGTGGCGGATGACCGCAGCCGCAGCGAAAACCTCACCGGCTGCGGCAACACGCTGAATGTGGCCCATCCCCGCGTCACCCAGTTTGTGCTCGATTCCCTGCGATTTTGGGTGCAGGAGATGGGCGTGGACGGCTTTCGCTTCGACCTCGCCCCGGTGCTGGGCCGCGTGGCCGGTGGCGCCTATGAGCCGCAGGCCGCCTTCTTCACCGCCCTGCGCCAGGACCCGGTGCTCAGCGGTGTGCACCTGATCGCCGAGCCCTGGGATGCCGCCGGTTTCGATGGCTACCAGCTCGGTCGCTTTCCGGGGCGCTTCCTGGAGTGGAACGACAAGTTCCGCGACGCGGTGCGGGGCTTCTGGCTGGGCCGCGGCCCGGACGGTCGCGCCATCGGGCGCGGCGAGTTCGCGCGCCGCTTCACCGGCTCTAGCGATCTCTTCCATCACGCCCAGCGCCGTCCCACGGCCTCGGTCAACTTCATCGCGGTGCATGACGGCTACACGCTGAGCGATGTGGTGAGCTACGCCGCCAAGCACAACCACGCCAATGGCGAGGACAACCGCGACGGCCGCGACGGCGAGCTCAGCGCCAATTTCGGCGTGGAAGGCCCCAGCGAGGACCCGGCCCTGCGCGCCACCCGCGAACGCGTGCGCCGCGCCATGCTGGCCAGCCTGCTGCTGGCCCAGGGCACGCCCATGCTCAATGCGGGTGACGAGATCGGCAACAGCCAGGGTGGCAACAACAACGCCTACTGCCAGGACAACCCCACCGGCTGGCTGGACTGGCCCCAGGCCGACACGGGTCTGAGCGCCTATGTGGGCGAGCTGCTGCGCCTGCGCCGCGAGCATGCCCTGCTGCACCACGGCCGCTGGTTTGTGGAGCCGCCGGGCGGGCCGGGCGACGCCTGCATCCGCTGGTTCACCCCCGGTGGGGCCGAGATGCAGGTGCGCGACTGGCATGATGGCGCGAGCCTGGGCTTTGCCGGCCAGCTGCGCTGCCCCGACGGGCGCGCGCAAGACCTGGCCCTGGTGTTCAATCCCGAGCCGCAGACCCTGATCTTCACCCTGACCCAGGGGCCCTGGACCCTGCTGCTGGACAGCAGCGGCGAGCTGCCGGCCGGCCCGCTGCCCCCGGGCCAGCCCCTGAGCGTGCCGGCGCGCAGCCTCTTGCTGCTGCGTGCCCTCTAACTTTCGCCCGAACTCCAGACGAGTCAAGACATGGATCTGAACCAACGCACCGCTGGCGTGCTGCTGCACCCGACCTCGCTGCCCGGCCCGCATGGCGCCGGCGACTTCGGCCCCGCGGCCTACCGCTTCGTGGACTGGCTGGCCAGCGCCGGCCAGGGCCTGTGGCAGATGCTGCCCACCACGCCCATCGGCCCCGGCGACAGCCCCTACCAGGGCGTCTCGGCCTTTGCCGGCAATCCTTGGCTGGTGGCCCTGGAGCCCCTGATCGAGAAGGGCTGGCTGAGCCAGCCGGCGCTGCCGGACTTCGAGGCGCTGAAAGTGGACTATGGCCGCGTCTGCCCCTGGCGCGAGCAGCAGCTGCGCGCAGCGGCGGCCGGCTTCTTCGCCCGGGCCAGCGCGGCCGACCGCCAGGCCTTCGCCGCCTGGTGCGAGGCCGAGTCCGACTGGCTGGCGGACTATGCGCTCTTCATGGCCATCCGCTCGCCGCTCAAGGGCCAGCCCTGGTGGGAGTGGAGCCCGGCCCTGGCACGGCGCGAGGCCGTGGCCCTGCAGGCTGCGCGCCAGAGCTATGCGGACGAGATCGCCTTCTGGCAGTTCGTGCAGTGGCAGTTCGATGTGCAGATCCGTGCGCTCAAGGCCTATGCCAATGAGCGCGGCGTGCGCCTGATGGGCGACCTGCCCATCTTTGTGGCCCATGACAGCGCTGACTGCTGGTCGCGCCCCGAGCTCTACCACCTGGACGAGCACTTCCGCACCACGGTGGTGGCCGGTGTGCCGCCCGATGCCATGTCCGCCGAAGGCCAGCGCTGGGGCAACCCGCTCTACCGCTGGGACCGCATGGCGGCCGAGAACTATGCCTGGTGGACGGCGCGCGTGCGCCGCGCCCTGGTGCAGGCCGATGTGTTCCGCATCGACCATTTCCGCGGCTTCGCGGGCTATTACGAGATCCCCGGCGAGCGCATGGATGCCAAGGTCGGCCGCTGGCTGCCGGGCCCGGGCAAGGCCTTGTTCGACGCCATCGAGCAGGCCCTGGGTCGCCTGCCCATCGTGGCCGAGGACCTGGGCTTCATCACCGAGGATGTGCATGCCCTGCGTGATGCCTGCGGCTTCCCCGGCATGAAGATCCTGCAGTTCGGCTTTGGCGGCGATGGCTCGCACGAGTTCCTGCCGCATATGTGGCCGCGCGCCAGCGTGGCCTACACCGGCACGCACGACAACGACACGGCCCGCGGCTGGTGGAACGCCGCCAGCGCCCGCGAGCGCGCCTTTGCCGGCTCCTACCTGGCCTGCGGCGAGCACGATGTGCACTGGGCCCTGATCCGCGCCTGCTGCAACTCGGTGGCCAGCATGGCGGTCTTCCCCCTGCAGGATGTGCTGGGCCTGGGCAGCGAGCACCGCATGAATGTGCCCGGCGTGCTGGGCGGCAACTGGGGCTGGCGCTTCAGCTGGGAGATGCTGGATGTGGCCGGTGGCAATGAGCCGGCCCGGGTGCTGGGCCTGATCACCGCGGCCAGCGGCCGCGGTCCCTTCGAGCTGCTGCGCCTGCCTTGAGCCGTGCTGGCGGGACGGGTTTTGCCAGCGCCTGAGGTGTGCTGAAGGGCCACCTGCTACAGCGCGGCCGTGTGCCGGTTGGTGGTCTGTCCGCTATTGACCTTCGCTGAGCGGGTCGGGAGACCTCGCTCAGCGTCAGGGCCATCTTTTCCTTGTTGCACCTTTGCTGCAAGCACCGGTCTGTCAACCGGGCTGCGGCAATGTTGTCTTTGCTTGCTGGGCGTGTGTCTTGTCGCCAGCAGGCGTACGTGCGTCTGGCCGGTTTAGGCGGCGCTGTTCCTCCCTGAGTTGGGCTTGCAGTCTGAAGGCGGCCTGCGATCAGGAGGCGAAATGCCTGTCCTGTCTTCCAAGGCGCTGAGGCCTCGCAGGCGCACGCTAAGCGGGCCACTGCTGCAGCGCAGGCCAATTGCTTGCGTCTTTTTTCACGACGCAATAGACCGTGAATCTCCTTGAAAAAGATTTAAATGATAAAAATGATCGCAATCTGAAATTGGCCAGTTTCATCTGTGAAGGGGAGTGTGAGCTCATGAACGCACATTGCTTCAAGACTGTTTTCTCTACACGGCTGGGAGCCTTGGTGGCGGTGGGAGAGCACGCGCTGACGCAGGGGAAGGCGGGTAGCGGCGCGGGCGGTAGCGGCAACGCAAGCGGAGCTGTATCGAGCGC
>NZ_JBKCLH010000227.1:0-4598 GCF_046300915.1 Roseateles sp.
TCCTGGCGGAGAGGGGCGCGGGTCTGGGCCGGGGGACGGGCGGGGGGCGGGGGGCTCAGGACGGGGGGACCGGATCGGCTCCGGCACGCAAAGACGGGGTGCAGCGTGAACGATAACGCGACGCCGCATGCGGCGGCGACAGTTGCGCACGGTAAAGTGGCCGCAAGTATGGCGCAGGCTCAGCCCAGTCCCCCCTCTTGGGCATGTTCATTCATGCAGGATTACCGCCGGCCGAAGCTTGCGGGCTGCTGGCTGGCTGGCCTGGTCCTGCTGAGCGGCCTCCTGCTGCCGGGCCCCACGCCCGCGCTGGAGGCCGAGCGGGTGCTGGAGGCGGCCAACCGCTTCGGCCCGCGCACCCTGGGCTCGGCCCGCCAGCTGCTGCAGCTGCTGGAGCGTCTTGGACCCCAGGACGAGTCGCAGCGTCTGCGCACCATCAATGAGTTCTTCAACCAGCGCATTGCCTTTCGAGAGGACCAGCAGGTCTGGGGCCGGGTGGACTACTGGGCCAGCCCGCTGGAGCTGCTGGACAAGGGGCAGGGCGACTGCGAGGACTACGCGATTGCCAAGTACTTCAGCCTGCTGGCCACGGGCCTGCCCGAGGCGAAACTTCGACTGGTCTATGTGCGTGCCATGCTGGACGGGCGTCCCCAGGCCCATATGGTGCTGGCCTACTACGCCCAGCCCGATGCGGAGCCGCTGATTCTCGACAATCTGGTTCCGGAGGTGCGTCCGGCCTCGGCCCGGGGCGATCTCGCACCCGTCTTCAGCTTCAACAGCGAAGGTGTCTGGCAGGGCGTGGCGGGAGCGAGCGCCGGCAGCGCCGTGGCGCGTCTGTCCATCTGGCGCGAGGCCTTGGCCAAGATCCGTGCCGAGGGGTTCTAATCATGAGCATGAACGAAAGCAATCCATGTCGTTGATACGCCAAGTCTGGCTGCTTCTCCTGGCCCTGATGCTGGCGGCATTGCTGGGCAGCGCTGCGGTGTCGGCCCTGTCCATGCGCCAGCTCATGCAGACCCAGCTGCAGCTCAAGAACAATGACAACGCGGCCGCCCTGGCCCTGGCCATGTCCCAGCAGGGTGGGGATGCGCAGCTGATGGAGCTGCTGGTGTCGGCCCAGTTCGACACGGGCTACTACCAGAGCGTGACCTGGCGTCGCGCCGACGGCAGTGTGGCCTTCGAGCGCCAGGCCCCGGCCAAGGCCAGCACGGCCCCGGCCTGGTTCGTGGCTCTGACACCCATCGAGGTGCCCTCAGGCAGTGCCAAGGTGTCCAATGGCTGGCAGGCAGCGGGCGCCGTGGAGGTTCACAGCCAGGCCGCCTATGCGCACGATGAGCTCTGGGCCGCCAGCCTGCGCATGGCGGTCTTGCTGGTGGCGCTGGGCCTGCTGGCTGCAGGCGCCGCCTACCTGGCCCTGAGCCGCATACGCCGCCCGCTGGACAATGCCGTGGCCCAGGCCCAGGCCCTGGTGCAGGGCCAGTACACCTTGGTGGATGAGCCCCGCGTGCCCGAGCTGGCGCGCCTGGCCCAGGCCATGAATGCCATGGTGGCCAAGGTGCGCCAGATGTTCGAGGCCCAGGCTGAGCAGCTGGAAGTACTGCGCCGCCAGGCCCACTGCGATGCCCTGACCGGGCTGAACCAGCGCAAGCACTTCCTGGCCGAGTTGGAGTCCGCGCTCAACCGGGACGATGGTCCGGCCCGCGCGGGCCTGCTCCTGCTGCGCCTGCGCGATCTGGAGGGCCTGAATCAACAGCTCGGACGAGGGACCGTGGATCAGGTCCTCTCGGCCCTGGGGCATGTGGTGGCCGTGTACCCGGAGCGGGTCAATGGCTGTCTGGCCGGGCGGCTCAACGGTGCCGACTTCGCCCTGTGGCTGCCGGCGCCCGATGTGGCCCAGGACACCGCCCAAGCGCTGTCCCAGGCCCTGCAGGCCGGTCTGGCCGGCTTTGGCACTGCGGTGCAAGTCGCCATGGGCGCGGTGGAGCTGGCTCGCGAGCGGCCGCTCAGCGACTGGTTTGGTGCGGCCGACTCGGCTCTGGCCCGCGCCGAGGCCCGGGGTGGTTTTGCTGTGGAAGTGCTGAGCACGCCGGCCGACACCAGCATCCAGGGCGAACGCGCTTGGCGCACCCAGATCCTGGACGCCATTGCAGCACGCCAGGGGCGGCTGCGCGAATACCCGGTGCTGGACAAGCAGGGGCAGCTGCTGCATCTGGAGTGTCCGCTGCAGCTGCAGCTCGAACCCCAGGCCGGCTACGAGACTGCCGCGCGCTGGCTGCCCCTGGCCCAGCGCAGCCGCCTCACCGCCGAGGTGGATCTGCATGCCACGGCCTTGGCGCTGGAGGCCATTGCCCAGGACGGCCGGCCGCGCTGCGTCAATATTGCGCCGGCCTCCCTGCTGGAGGGCGGTTTTGTCGCCCGACTGCGCGAGCAGGTCTTCCACGCGCCGCAAGCCGCCCGCAAGCTGGGCCTGGAGCTGGCCGAGAGTGCGGCCCTGCAGCACTTCGAGCTGCTGCAGGAGATGGGGCGCCAGCTGCGCCCCCTGGGCGTCAAGCTGGGCTTGGAACATGCGGGTCCGGGCCTGTCCCATGTGGACCGCCTCTACCAGGCCGGGCTGGACTATGTGAAGCTGGACGCCGCCGTGGTGGTGGGCGTCTCGGGCGATGCGGCGCGTGCCGCCTTTGTGCGCGGCATGGTCATCATGCTGCGCAGCCTGGCGCTCAAGGTCTATGCCGAGGGCGTGGTCGAGGCCCTGGATGTGCAGGCCCTGTGGGACTGCGAGCTGGACGGTGTGACCGGCCCCTGGGCAACCGCACAAGGCTGAGGAGCCTGTTCAGCCGGTATCGTCGCTGTGCAACTGGAAGGGCCGACCCAGGCGGCGATCCTCGAAGAAGCGATGCAGGGTTTCGCGCACGGTGCGAAAGGCCAGCTGATCCCAGGGGATCTCGTGCTCGTGGAAGAGTTTGGCTTCCAGCGTTTCGGGGCCGGGATTGAACTCGGTGGAGAGCAGTCGGGCGCGGTAGTACAGATGGATCTGGCCCACCTTGACCACATTCATCATGCAGTACAGGGGCAGCAGCTCAATCTGGGCGCCGGCCTCCTCATCGGTCTCGCGCTGGGCACCCTGGGCGGCCGTCTCGCCCAGCTCCAGAAAACCCGCCGGCAGGGTCCACAGGCCGTAGCGCGGTTCGATGGCACGTTTGCATAGCAGCACGCGACCGTCTTCCCAGACCGGCAATGTGCCCACCACATTGATGGGGTTTTGGTAATGGATGGCGCCGCAGCCGGTGCAGCTGGCGCGTTCCCGGTTGTCATCCGCCGGCACGCGGTACTCCACGGCTTGGCCGCAGTCTGGGCAGTGTTTGAAACGACGCGTGAGCCACATGCGCCGCAGTGTAGCCGCGCTGCCGATGGCATCATGCGGCCATGGAACTCTTCAACTACTTCCGCTCCTCGGCCTCCTACCGCGTGCGCATCGCCCTGGCGCTCAAGGGCCTGGACTATGTGTACCGGCCGGTGCATCTGGTGCGCAACGAGCAGCAGGCCGAGCCCTATGCCACGGCCTCCATCTCGCGCCTGGTGCCCCTGCTCAAGGATGGCGAGTCCTATGTCGGCCAATCCCTGGCCATCATCGAGTATCTGGACGAAACCCATCCCGAGCCGCCCCTGCTGCCGGCCGACGCCCTGGGGCGGGCCCGCGTTCGCGCCCTGGCCCAGGACATCGCCTGCGAGATCCATCCGCTGAACAATCTACGCGTGCTGCGTTATCTGACGCGCGAGCTGGCGGTGGACGAGGAGGCCAAGAATCGCTGGTACCGCCACTGGGTGGAGGAGGGACTGGCCGTGTTCGAGCGGCGCCTGGGTGATGGTCAGGCCGGCCAGTTCTGTCACGGTGATCAGCCGGGCCTGGCGGACTGCGTGCTGGTGCCGCAGATCTTCAATGCCCGCCGCTTTGACTGCAAGCTGGACCATGTGCCGCGCCTGATGCAGATCTTTGAGCGCTGCATGGCGCACGAGGCCTTTGCCAAGACCCAGCCCTCGGCCTGCCCGGACGCCGAATGAGTCTGCCGCATCCCGACTGGCTGCAGCCCGACTGGGCGCGGCCCGATGTGCAGGCCTTCATGAGCACGCGGGCCGGCGGCGTGAGCCGTGGCGAGTTCGAGAGCATGAACCTGGGTGTCGCGGTCGGTGACGATCCGGCGGCCGTGGCCGAGAACCGCGCACGCCTGCAGGCGGCGCTGGGGGCGCCGGCGGTCTTTCTGCGCCAGGTCCATGGTGCCGAGGTGCTGCGCCTAGAGCGGCGCTGGCTGCAGGAAGCTGCTCCGCCGGCCGATGCGGCCATCAGCACCGATCCGGGCCTGGGCGTGGCGATCCAGGTGGCGGACTGCCTGCCCGTGCTCTTTGCCGCGCCAGGGGCGGTGGGCGGCGCCCATGCGGGCTGGCGGGGCCTGGCCGCCGGGGTGCTGGAGCGCACGGTGGCGGCGCTGTGTGAGGCCGCGGGCTGACCGCCCTCTCTGGTCCAGGCCTGGCTGGGGGCCGGCATAGGCCCCACCTCAAAGGCCTCGGGGCCTATGCAGGCCCCCATCCAGGCCTGAACCTGAGAG
>NZ_JBKCLH010000228.1:0-3093 GCF_046300915.1 Roseateles sp.
CTCACATGCAGGAAGCGGGTCAGCAGGTCGCGCGGCGGCGCGACCGAGATGGCCTTGAGCATCTGGCCCACATTGCCGCGGTGATAAGCGCCGGGGGTGATCAGGTGCAGCAGCATCTCCTCCCGGCTCATGCAGCCGGCGTCGCCATCGGTGAACTGGAAGTGCAGGCGCTCGGCCGCCTGCTCGGGCGAGAGCCCGGCGACATAACGCTCAAACCACGCATCCAGCTCCGCCTGCTCGAACTGCAGGGCCTCGAGGCTCGGCGTGTCATCGGTGTTGCTGCGGGTGTAGCCATGCGCCTGCTGGAAGAGATGCGCGTGAAAGATGCGGTCCACCACGTAGATGTGGTTGAGCATGCGCAGCGCGGCATGCAGCGCCTCGGCGTGCAGGCTGGCATCCACGTCCGCCAGCACGGCAAACAGTTCCTGGTTGGCCCAGGACTTTTGGGCAAAGAGTTGCTGCAGGCTTGTCATCTCGGAGCGTCCTTCGGCACATAGCCTGGCACCCGTAGGCCGAGGCTGAAAACAAAACAGAGAAGGCGGCCGAGCCGCGCTTCTCTGTGGGTGTGAAAGCAGGAGTGAAACTCAGGCGAGCTCAGGCGAGCTCAGGCCAGCTCAGGCACCCGAAGGCGCAACTGGCGTTCAGGCGCCTGCCGCTCAGAGCTTGGATTCGTCCGCCGCGGCCGGGTTGTCTTCCAGTGGCCAGTCGCGGATGTAAGCCTTGAGCATGCGGTTTTCGAAATCCTGGCCATCGACCACGGCCTTGGCCACGTCGTAGAAGGAGATCACGCCCATCAGCGTGCGGCCGTTGAGCACCGGCATGTAGCGGGCGTGGCGGCCCAGCATCATGCGGCGGACTTCGTCGATTTCGGTCTCGGGCGTGCAGGTCAGCGGATGGTCGTCCATGACGCTGCGAACCAGGGAGGTGCCGACCGTGCCGCCATTGCGCACGATGGCCGCGATCACCTCGCGGAAGGTCAGCATGCCGACCAGATCGCCATGCTCCATCACCACCAGGGAGCCGATGTCGCGTTCGGCCATGGCGGTCACGGCCACGGCCAGCAATTCGTCGGGCGTGACGGTGAACAGCGTGCCGCCCTTGACGCGCAAAATGTCGACGACTTTCATGATCAGCTTTCTCCTCGTTGTCACTGCCTGCCACTGCCTAACACAACCTGCTGCACTGTCGGCAAGACCCGGCACCTTGCGCCGCAGGATGCTTGGGAACATAGCACACAATCCGCGCATTCAACATCACGAAAGTCCATATGTCCGGTTACAGCGACCCTGGCTTTGACACCCTGGCTTTGCATGCCGGCGCGGCCCCCGATCCCGCCACCGGCGCACGCGTCACGCCCCTGCATCTGAGCACCTCCTTCGTGTTCGAGAACAGCGAGCATGCCGCCTCGCTCTTCAATATGGAGCGCGCCGGCCATGTCTACAGCCGCATCTCCAACCCGACCACGGCCGTGTTCGAAGAGCGTATGGCCGCGCTGGAAGGTGGGGTCGGCGCCATCGCCACGGCCAGCGGGCAAGCGGCGCTGCATCTGGCAATCACGACTCTGGCCGCGGCCGGCTCGCACATCGTCGCCTCCAGCGCGCTCTACGGCGGCTCGCACAATCTGCTTCACTACACCCTGGCCCGCTTCGGCATCAGCACCACCTTTGTGAAACCAGGCGATCTGGAAGGCTGGCGCGCCGCCATCCGGCCCGAGACCCGGCTGCTGTTCGGCGAGACCCTGGGCAACCCGGGCATGGACGTGCTGGACATCCCGGCCGTCGCGGTCATCGCGCACGAGGCCGGCCTGCCCCTACTGGTAGACGCGACCCTGAGCACGCCCTATCTGCAGCGGCCCATCGCCCAGGGCGCCGACCTGGTCATGCACTCGGCCACCAAATTCCTGTCCGGCCACGGCACCGTGGTCGGTGGCGTGCTGGTGGACAGCGGCCGCTTCGACTGGCAGGCCGCGTTTGATCGCAGCGGCGGCCGTCGCTTTGCGGAGCTCTGCGAACCCTATGCCGGCTTCCACGGCATGGTGTTCAGCGAGGAGAGCAGCACCGGCGCCTTCCTGCTGCGCGCACGCCGCGAGGGCCTGCGCGACTTCGGTGCCTGCATGAGCCCGCACACCGCCTGGCTGATTCTGCAAGGCATCGAGACCCTGTCCCTGCGCATGGAGCGCCATGTGCGGAACGCCGGCCGCGTGGCCGAGTTCCTGGCCGCCCAACCCCAGGTCAGCCGAGTCGGCTACCCCGGCCTGGCCAGCCACGCCGACCATGGCCTGGCCCAGCAGCTGCTGCCGCGCGGTTGCGGCTCGGTCTTCAGCTTCGATCTGCAAGGCAGCCGCGAGCAAGGCCGGCGCTTCATCGAAGCGCTCAAGATCTTCTCCCACCTGGCCAATGTCGGCGACTGCCGCTCGCTGGTGATCCACCCGGCCAGCACCACCCATTTCCGCATGGACGATGCGGCCCTGGCCCAGGCCGGCATCACGCCCGGCACCATCCGCCTGTCCATCGGCCTGGAAGACGCCGAGGATTTGATCGCCGACTTGAAGCGCGCGCTCAAGATCGCCGCCCGCTGAAGCGAAGCCACCGAGACTCACACCATGCTCTTCAACGTCCACGAACAACCGACCTACGCCTACCCCGGCGGCAAGCCCTTGGATCCCGCCCTGCCCTGCGTGGTCTTCATCCACGGTGCCCTCAACGACCACAGCGTCTGGACCCTGCTGGCGCGCTGGTGCGCCCACCACGGCCATGCGGTGCTGGCCGTCGACCTGCCCGGCCATGGCCGCAACCGCGCGCAAGCACCGCTGGCCGATGTGCCGGCCATGGCCGATTGGTTGCTGGCCCTGATGCAGTCCGCGGGCTTGAGCCACCCCGCCGCACTGGTCGGGCACAGCATGGGCTCGTTGATCGCGCTTGAGGCCGCCGCGCGCTCACCCGAGCAGGTCAGCCGTCTGGTTCTGGTGGGTACGGCCTACCCGATGAAGGTCTCGCCCGCCCTGCTGGAAACCGCCCGCACCGCGCCCGAGCAAGCCATTGCCATGGTCAACACCTTCTCCTTCGCCAGCTGGGCCAGCAAGCCCGGCTACCC
>NZ_JBKCLH010000229.1:0-3267 GCF_046300915.1 Roseateles sp.
GCGGGCCGCCCGGCGCGGCCGCCGGCCGGCCTATATGGTGCCCGCGGGCCTGCGCCTGATGCCCGAGCGGCCGCGGAGCGCCCCCGGCACGATCGAACGGCAGGCCAGGCCCGCGCCCCCGGCGCCGGAGCGCAGGGCGGCCAGCAGCTCGGCGGCGGGGCGCATGGCGCTGCCCGCCAGCCAGGCGTGCAGCCGGGCGGGGCCCTGGCCCTCCTGCAGGCACTGGACCGCCGCCTGGCGCACGCCGGGCAGGGTCAGGCAGGCGGCCTCCACCTCGCCCAGCTCGATGCGGTGGCCGCGCAGCTTGATCTGGCGGTCCTGGCGGCCGGCAAAGTGCAGCTGGCCGTCGGTGTCCAGCCAGCCGCGGTCCCCGCTCAGATACATGCGCTGGCCGGGGTGAAAGGGATCGGGGCGGAAGGCGCGCGCCGTGTCCTCGGCCTCCAGATAGCCCTGGGCCAGGGTCGGTCCGGCCAGCCAGATATCGCCGCAGACGCCGAAGGGCAGGACCTGGCGCTCACTGTCCAGCACATAGATGCGCGTGTCGTCCAGGGCGCGGCCCACGGGCAGGGCCTGGTCCTCGGGCCAGGGCTCGCAGGCCCAGGCGCTGGCAAAGATGCAGGCCTCGGTGGGGCCGTAGACATTGAAGAGCCTGGCCCCGGTCTGGGCCAGAAAGCGGTTGGACAGGGCCGGCGGCAGGGTCTCGCCGCCGCAGCAGGCCAGGCGCAGGCTGGGCACCGGATGCTCGCGCAGGCCCTCCAGCAGGGCCTGCAGGGTGGCCGGCACCAGAGCGCAAAAGCTCGCCTGGTGGCGCGCCATGAAGGCCGTCAGGCGCTGCGGGCTGTGGCGGCCCGGCGGCATCAGGGCCAGGCTGGCGCCCTGGGTCAGGGGCAGCAGCAGCTCGATCAGGGCCGGGTCAAAGGCGGGCTGGACCTGCTGCACCGCGCGGTCCTGCGGGCTCAGGCTCCAGCGCCGTGCCATCCAGGCCAGGCGGCGCTGCAGGGCGTCGTGCCCCATCAGCACGCCCTTGGGCCGGCCCGTGGAGCCGGAGGTGAAGAGCATGTAGGCCGGGCCCTCGGGGGCGGACAGATCGTCCTCGGCCTGCGCGGGCGCGCGCTCCGCCGGCCAGGGCCCCCAGAGCGGCAGGCCCAGGCGGTCCAGCCCCTGATGCAGCGGCCCGGGCTCGGCGCACAGCAGCAGGCGGGCGCCGCTCAGGGCCAGCAGCTCGGCCAGTCGCTCGGGCGGGCTGTCCGCGTCCAGGATCAGAAAAGCCCCGCCGGCCCGGGCCGTGGCCAGCAGGGCCAGCAGCAGGGCCGGGCTGCGCGGCAGCAGCAGGGCCACCCAGTCGCAGCTGCGCAGGCCGCGCCCGCGCAGCTGCCGGGCCAGATGCAGGCTGGCGGCGTCCAGCTGGGCATAGCTCAGGCTGTGGCTGCTTGGTGTGGTCGTCTCATCCTCCCAGACCAGGGCCGTGGCCTGCGGGGCCAGGCGGGCCTGGCGCAGAAACTGCTGGACGAAGGTCTGGGGCCGCTCCAGCCGTGCCAGGTCCTGGTGCAGGCCCAGGATCAGGGCCTCGCGCTCGGCGGCGGGCAAGAGTTCCAGCCGCTCCAGCGGCGCCTCCAGGTTCTGCGGCAGCTGGGCCATCAGATGCCAGAGCCGGCGCAGCAGCAGGGCGGTCTCGGCCGCGCCGCAATGCTTGTCGGCGGCCTCCAGCACCAGCTCCACCGCCTCGCTGTCGCCGAACTCGCACAGGGTCAGGGCCAGGGGATAGCGGGCCTCGGTGCCAAAGCTCTGGCTGGCGCGGGTCAGGGGGCTGTCGCCAAAGCTCAGGGCATAGCTCTGCCGTTCCAGCGAGACCATGGCGTCCAGCAGGCTGTCGCGCCCGCTGCGCAGCAGCTGCAGGCGGTGCGCGGTCTCGCTCAGGGGGTAGCGGGCATGGCGCAGGCCGCCGGCCACCTGCTGATGCACCTGGCCCAGCAGCTGGCCCACGCTCAGGCCCGGCCGCGGGCGGATCAGCAGGGGCTGCACCGTGGCAAACATGCCCAGGGTGGCCCGCCAGCGCGCGCCGGAGCGCCCCAGGCTGGGCATGCCCACGGCCACGGCGTCCGCGCCCTGGCCGCGATGCAGGTACAGGCAGAGCGCGGCCACGGCGGCATCGAAGAGGCTGTGACCGCGGGCCTGCAGCCCTTGCAGCACCGGGTCCAGCTCAAGGCGGCTGATGCGCAGACGCGCCAGATGCAGGGCAGGCAGGCGGCCCGCAGCGGCCGTGCCGCGCTGGCGCGGCGCCTGGGCCGCGGGCAGCAGGGCGGGCCATTGGCGGGCCCAGTAGTCGGCGTCGCGCGCGAAGGCGGGGCTGTCGCGGTAGGCCAGGGACTCGCGCACATGCTCGCTGTAGGCGCCGCCCTCGTAGGCCGGAACGGGCCGGCCCACCAGCAGGGCGCTGTAGATCTCGGTCCAGCGCTGCAGAAAGCGCTGGGTGCCCCAGCCGTCCATCACCAGATGGTGAAAGCGCAGATACAGGGCATGCCGCTGCCGGCCATCGCTGAGCAGGCTCAGGCGCCAGGGCAGCTCGCGGCCCAGCTCGAAGCGCTGCTGGCGCTCCTCCAGCCACCAGCGTTCGATGAAGGCCTCGGCATCGCCCTGAGCCGGCAGGGCGATGTGCTGCAGGGGCGGCCTCACCCGGGGCAGCAGGCGCTGGCGGCCGCCGCGCTCGGGCAGCAGGCGCAGGGCCTCGCTCTCGGCCACCATCAGTTCCAGGGCGCGCTGCAGGCAGTCCAGGTCCAGCGGTCCCTCGGGGTGGCAGCAGCCGCCGATGTGCAGATGGCCGCTGTCCGGCCACAGGCGCTGGTCCAGCCAGACCTCGTGCTGGCTCAGAGACAGCGGCAGGCTCAGCTCCGGGGTGTCGGGGCCGGGATCAGGGGCTGCCATAGATGCTTGTGTTCCAGGGCGTGGCGGTAGCCGCGTTCGGCAATCTCCTCGGCGCGCGGGTAGGCCATCAGGGCGAACTCGCGCACATCGGGGGACAGAAACACATCGGCCTGGGCCAGGGTGCGGGCGCGCTGGCTGGCGCCGCCGATATGGCCGGCCGCGTAGAGGATGTCGGCAATGCCGGGCGCGCGTGGCGCCTGGGCGCTGCCCAGGCTGCGCAGGCGCGCGCCCGGGGCCACGCGCTCCCGCCCGGTATCGGCCCGCAGGGGCGCGCGCTGATCCACAACGATGGCCCGCCCCGGGCCCGTGCCGCGGCGCCGCGCCCGCGGCGGGCCCCCGCGGGCC
>NZ_JBKCLH010000230.1:0-39258 GCF_046300915.1 Roseateles sp.
GGCCCAGAACACCCAGTGGCAGGAGCGTTCGGTCCAAGCCCAGGACGAGCTGGAGACCATTGCCGAGCAGATCGCCGCGGCCGAGGAGCAAAGTGAGATCCTGGCCGCCCAGGCCGAGGAGCAGGCCGCCAATCTGCCCAATAGCGAGGACGCGGTGCGTGCCGCCCAGGGCCGCGCCAACGAGCAGCGCGGCGCCGTGGTCCAGGTTCAGCAGCAGATCCAGGTGCTGGCCGCCGAGAGCCGCAATATCGAGGAACAGAACCGGGCCCTGCGCACCCGCCGTGAGCGCCTGGCCGCCGAGCGCCAGGGCCTGGCCGCGCCCGATCAGGACAAGCTGGCCGAGCTGAAGCGACAGAGCGAGGCCGCCGACGAGGCCCGCGATCTGGCCGAGGCCCGCCTGCACGAGCTGCAGGAGCAGCTGCCCCAGCTGGAAGACCAGCGCCGTGCGGTGCAGCAGGATGCCAATGCCCAGCTGGCGCGGCAGTCCGAGCTGGTGGCCCGCCTGGAGGCCTTGCGCGCCCTGCAGGAGAAGGTGCAGACCGAGGGCAAGCTCAAGCCCTGGCTGGCCAAGCATGGGCTGGACGGCCTGCCCGGCCTGTGGACCCGTCTGCACATCGCCCAGGGCTGGGAGAACGCGCTGGAAGCGGCGCTGCGCGAGCGCATGGGCGCGCTGCAGGTCGGCCGGCTGGAGACGGTGCGGGCCTTTGCGGCCGATGCGCCGCCGGCTCGCCTTGCCTTCTACTCGCCGCCCCAGGCCGCCATCGCCAACACCCACGAGACCCTGCCGCGCCTCTCCGAGCTGCTGCGTCTGGATGACGCCGGGCTCAAGGCCTTGCTCAACGACTGGCTGGAAGGCGTGTACACCGCCGCTTCCATGGACGAGGCCCTGGCCGGCCGCGCCAAGCTCAGCCATGGCGAGCTGATCATGACCCGCGAGGGCCATGCGGTGAGCCAGTTCGCGGTCAGCTTCTACGCGCCCGACTCCGAGCAGGCCGGCATGCTGGCGCGGGCCCAGGAGATCGAGCAGCTGCAGCTGGAAAGCCGCGCCCAGACCCTGATCGCGGAAGAAGCCAAGAGCCAGCTGGTGCGCACCGAGGCCGCGTTCAGCGAGGCCTCCCAGCGTCTGGTGGGCCTGCGCCGCGAGGCCAGCGAAACCCAGACCCGCGCCCACCAGCTGCAGGTGGAGCTGCTGCGCCTCTCGCAACAGGCCGAGGCCGCCAGCAGCCGGCGCAGCCAGCTGGAGGAAGAGCTGGCCGAGATCGACGGCCAGATGGAAGAACTGCAGGAGCGCCGCGTCACCGGCGAGGCCCGCTTCGAGGAGCTGGACCTGCAGCTGGCCACCACGCAGGAGCGCCACGCCGAGCTGGAAGAGGCCGTGATCCAGGCCGAGCGCCGCCTGGCCGAGGCGCGCGCGCCGCTGCGCGGCCTGGAGCGCCGCGCCCAGGAGGCGCAGTTCAGCGCCCGCGCCCTGGCCTCGCGCCGCGGCGAGCTGCAGCGTTCCATCGAGACGGCCCTGGCCCAGGTCAAGACCAACGAGGCCTCGGCCGAGGGCTTGCAGCGCGAGCTGGACACGCTCAACGACGCGGCCGCCCAAGCCGGCCTGCAGGAGGCCCTGGCCCTCAAGCTGGAGCGCGAGAAGGAGCTGGCCGCCGTGCGCAGCGGCTATGACGATCTGAACCTGCGCCTGCGCAAGGCCGAGGAGCAGCGTCTGGAGTTCGAGCGCAGCCTGGACCCCTTGCGCGAGCGCATCACCAAGCTGCAGCTCGAAGAGCAGGCGGCCCAGCTGGGCGGCGCCCAGTTCATGGAGCAGCTGGTCGCAGCGAGTGTGGACCTGGAGGCCCTGGCCCGCAGCATTGAAGAGGGCGGCGTCAAGCTCTACGGCCTGCAGGGCGAGATCGACCGCATCAACCGCGAGATCGCAGCCCTGGGTGCGGTGAACCTCGCGGCGCTGGACGAGCTGACGGCGGCGCGCGAGCGCAAGACCTTCCTGGACTCGCAGAACGCCGACCTGGCGGCTGCCATGAAGACCCTGGAGGACGCGATCCACAAGATCGATCTGGAGACGCGCGATCTGCTCTCCAGCACCTTCAACCAGGTCAACGAGCATTTCGGCCGCATGTTCCCGCAGCTCTTCGGCGGCGGGCAGGCCAAGCTGACCATGGTGGGCGAGGAGATCCTGGACGCGGGCGTGCAGGTCATGGCCCAGCCGCCGGGCAAGAAGAACAGCACCATCCACCTGCTCTCGGGTGGCGAGAAGGCGCTGACCGCCATCGCCCTGGTGTTTGCCATCTTCATGCTGAACCCCGCGCCCTTCTGTCTGCTGGACGAGGTGGACGCGCCGCTGGATGACGCCAACACCGAGCGCTACGCCAAGCTGGTGGCCGAGATGAGCGAGAAGGGCACGCAGTTCCTCTTCATCTCGCACAACAAGATCGCCATGGAGATGGCCAAGCAGCTCATCGGCGTGACCATGCAGGAGCAGGGCGTGTCGCGCATCGTGGCGGTGGATATGGAATCGGCGCTGAGCATGGCGGAGGCCGCGTGAGCGCGCGCCGGCGGGCGATCAAGAGCATGAGGGAGTTGCTTCAATGAGTTTGACCGAGCTGTTGGCCATTCTGGGCGGCGTGGTGCTGGCCGGGGTGGTGGCTCATGGGGCCTGGGTGGCCCGCAAGGCCGGACCGCGGCGTGCCAGCCCGCAGATCGAGCCGTCCCTGCACGCGGGCGCCCCGTCGGCCGCCGAGCGGCAGGAGCCGGATATGGCGCAAGCCCAGGCCGCTGTGGCCGAGCCCTTCGCTGCCCCGGGCGGCGCGCCGGAGCTGGCGGCGGGCGAGCCCGGCGCGGGCCGGCCCGTGCGCAAACCCTCCACCCGCATCGATGCCCTGATCGACGCGATCGCCAGCATCACGTTGGAGGGGCCGGTCAGCGGCGAGATGGCCCTGGCCCATCTGCCCGGCAGCCGCCGCGCGGGCACCAAGCCCTTTCATATCGAGGGCTTGAACGTTCTCAACGGCGAATGGGAGCTGCCCCTGCCCGGCCAGCGTTACAGCGAGTTCCAGGCCGGCCTGCAAATGGCCAATCGCAGCGGCGCGCTCAACGAGATCGAGTACAGCGAGTTCGTGCAGAAGCTGCAAGCCTTTGTGGATGCCATCGGCGGCTTTGTGCAGTTCCCGGACATGCTGGACGTGGTGGCCCGCGCCCGCGAGCTGGATCAGTTTGCCGGCGAGCATGATGCCCAGCTGGCCGTGCGTCTGCGCTGCCGCGAGGCCGCCTGGACCCTGGGCTATGTGCAGCAAGTGGCCTTGCGCCATGGCTTTGTGCCCGGCGCCGTGCCCGGTCGCCTGGTGCTGCCCGCCGCCGAGGAGGGCCTGCCGCCGGTGCTGACCCTGGGCTTCGAGGCCCAGGCGGCCCTGGCCGAAGACCCGCAGGCCTCGGCCCTGCGCGAGCTGACCCTGAGTCTGGATGTGCCCCAGACGCCCGAGTCCGCCGAGCCCTTTGCCGCCTGGCAGGAGGCCGCGCGCGCCCTGGCGCGCGACTTCGAGGCCGAGCTCTGCGACGACAGGGGCTACCCGCTCAATCTGCACGCCTTCCCGGCCATCGACGAGGGCCTGCGCGGTCTCTATCGCGCCCTGGCCGAGCGGGATCTGGCAGCGGGTTCGCTGGCCGCGCGGCGCCTGTTCAGCTGATCGGCGCCTTTCGGGGCGCCGCAGGGGCGCGGGTACACTGAGGTCTGATCCACGACCCAGTGCTGCCCTTGACTACAAGCCTCCTGCTGATTGCCCTCCTGATTGCCTGCAGCGCCTTCTTCTCGATGGCGGAGCTTTCGCTGGCGGCCTCGCGGCGCCTCAAGCTCCAGCAACTGCTCGACGATGGAGATGCACGGGCGGCGCGGGTGATCGCGGTACAGGAGCAGCCGGGGCACTATTTCACCGTAGTCCAGATCGGTGTGAACACCGTGGCCATCTTGGGCGGTATCGTGGGTGAGGGCGCATTCACGCCCCACTTCGCCGGGCTGCTGGCCTATGTGCTGCCCGAGGAGCAGGCCCAGAATCTGGGTTTTGCCCTGTCCTTCATGTGCATCACGGCACTCTTCATCGTGATGGCCGATCTGGTGCCCAAGCGCCTATCGATGAATGAGCCCGAGCGCGTGGCCCTGGCCCTGATCGGGCCTATGCAGGGCCTGGTGTCCCTGCTCAAGCCCCTGTCCTGGGGCTTCAACGCCATCAGCGATCTGCTGCTGCGCCTGATGGGTCAGCCCGCGGCGCGCGACAACAGCATCACCCACCACGATATCCTGGCCATGACCGAGGCCGGCAATCTGGCCGGCGTGGTGGCCGATGCCGAGCAGCAGGTGATCGAGAACGTGTTCGAACTGGACACGCGCACGGTTGAGAGTGCGATGACCACGCGCGAGCGCATCGTCTTCCTGAATCTGGATGAGGACGATGCCCTGATCCGCACCCGCATCGCGGAGTCGCCGCACAGCACCTATCTGGTCTGTGACGGCGAAATCGACCGCGTGGTGGGCTATGTGGACTCCACCGATCTCTTCCAGCGCGTGCTGCGCGACGAGGCCATCAATCTGCGCACCTGTGCCGATCTGGTGAAGAAGGTGCTGATCGTGCCGGACCGCCTGACCCTGGCCGAGGTGCTGGTTCAGTTCCGCGAGAAGCTCGAAGACTTTGCCGTCATCGTCAACGAGTACAGCCTGGTGGTGGGTGTGATCACGCTCAACGACGTGATGAGCACCGTGATGGGCTCGCTCGTTGCCAGCCATGACGAGGAGCAGATCGTGCGCCGGGAGGACGGCAGCTTCCTGGCCGATGGGGTGACCCCCATCCCCGATGTGCAGCGTGCGCTGGAGATCGAGGCCTGGCCGCATGCGGGCCAGTACGACACCCTGGCCGGCTTCCTGATGGTGATGTTGCGCCGCATTCCGCGCCGCACCGACCAGGTGCAATGGGAGGGCTGGCGCTTTGAGGTGGTGGATGTGGACAGCCACCGGGTGGATCAGGTGATGATCACCCGCGTGCAGCCCGGCAGCAGCCCGGGCTGAGTCCCGCTTCAGCGCCCCAACTCCTGCGGCGCGGTCTCGCCAAACAGAGAGGCGCGGAACTCGGGCGCCGTGCCGCCTTGTTCGCCGCGAGCCCACATCAGCAAAGCCTCTGAGGACATGGGGCGCGCATAGAGATAGCCCTGCAACTCGTCGCAGCCCAGCTTGACCAGCCATTTCTGCTGGCTCTCGCGTTCAACGCCCTCCGCCACCACGCGCAGATTCAGGGCGTGGGCCAGGCGCAGGATGGCGTCCACCATGGTCAGGGCGCTGGAGTTGGTGTCAATCTCGGCGACGAAGCTGCGGTCGATCTTGAGCTCCTTGGCGGGCAGCTGGCGCAGATAGGCCAGGCTGGAGTAGCCGGTGCCGAAATCGTCGATGGAGAGGTGCACCCCCAGCTCACCCAGGGCCCGGAAGGTTTCCTGGGTGGCATGGGTGTCCTCCATGGCCACCGACTCGGTGATCTCACAGGTGAGCAGGGAGGGCTGGATGCGGTTTTCCTGCAAGGCCGTGCTGATGCGTTCCACGATATCGGCCTGACGCATCTGCTGGGCCGAGAGGTTGATGGCCAGGCGCATGCGCAAGCCCTGCTCGCGCCAGGACCGGGCCTGCACGCAGGCGGCCTTGATCACCCAGTTGCCCAGATCCCGCATCAGCCCGAAGCGCTCGGCGATGGGGATGAAGACCGCGGGCGAGACCACCCCCCGACTGGGGTGGTTCCAGCGCAGCAGGGCCTCGGCCGCCGTGATCTGGCCGCTGCGCGCATCGATCTTGGGTTGGAAATACAGCTGCAGCGCATCGCGTTCAATGGCTTGGCGCAGCTCGGCCAGCAGCTCGACCTGGGCCCGTGAGTCGCCGTCCATGCTGCGGTCGTAGAAGCTGAAGCTGGAACCACCCAGGCGCTTGGCTTGCTGGGCGGCGAGCTCTGCACAGGCCAGCAGGCGGCTGGCAGCCCCATGTTCCGGATAGAAGGCAATACCCGCCGAGCAGGACAGGGAGATGGCCCGCCCCCCCGAGGCAAAGGGCTGGGACAGCAGTTGCAGCAGGCGCCGAGCCCGTGCGCCCACCTGCTCCATATCGCCGGCCTGAGGCATCAGCAGGGCAAATTCATCGGCGCTCACACGCCCGACGAACTCGTCCTTGGCGCATTCACGACGCAGGCGCTCGGCGGTCTCTCGCAGCAGGGTGTCGCCCAGCTCATGGCCGAAGGCCGTGTTCACGGAGCGAAAACCGTCGAGATTGAAGACCAGTCCGGCCATGGGAATACCGCTGCGGTCGGCTTGCAAGGCCTGCATTGCCAGCTGCTGCTCGACGCCATGGCGGCTGGCCAGCTCGGTCAGCGGGTCCAGCAGTTGCTGGCGGCGCAAATTGTCCGCCGCCGTGCGGGCGGCCATGCCATGCCGCAGGGCCAGCTTCAGCACCAGAGCCAGGGCCAGGGGTACGGTAAGCAGCAGCCACAGCAGGTCGGCCTGGAGCCACGGTGCGGCTGCCGGTGCGTTCAGTGGGGCCAGAGCAGGCGGCCCGATCAGCCAGGCGGGCAGACTCAGGGCCGCCAAGGCCGGCCATGACAGCTTGCTCAGAGCCGGATAGCGCTGGCGCTGGCGCAGCAACAGCAGCCCCAGGCTCTGCAGAGAAGCCAGCAGCAGGGGCCAGAGCCAGTCCTTGGGACTGCGGGGCCAGGCTTGGGTATCAGCCAGCAGACGCGGCAGCAGGGCTGCGATGCACAGGGTCAGGCAGCTGATCAAGGCCAGGGCCAGTTGCACAGCTTGGCCCGATTTCACCGATGTGTTCGCGCGCGCCATGGACACCGCGGCCAGGGTGGCCAGTGCGGCCAGGGCAGCCAAGCCCAGCACCTTCCATCCCTGGCCCTGCTGCGGCAGGGGAAGACCCTGCCACAAAGGCCACCACAGGGCCAAGCTCAGCAGCAGGGTGCCCGCCGCGGTGCCCAGCCGGCTTTCATTGGGAAGTCTGTCAAGGGCCAAGGCACCCAGCCAAGCCAGCCAGAGGCTGAGCGCGAGGCAGATGAGCTGCGGGGCGAGGGGGCTGGCATCTGGCATGAGTGCGGGCGCCGACGGGAAGTTGGCTGCAGTCTAGCCCCAGAAACGGCCTGAGCTCCGCTGTGTTTTTGCCCTTGGCAGGGGACAGCGTGATATTTGCCTGCTGCAGCTGCGCCACAATTCCGCCCCATGACGATCACCGATTCCGGGGCGGCCCGCGCACGCGCCGCGGCACTGCGCGAGCTGCTCAACCACCACGCCCATCTCTACTACGTGCTGGACGCGCCCAGCCTGCCGGACGCCGAGTACGACAAGCTCTTCCAGGAACTGCAGGCCCTGGAGGCCGCGCATCCCGAGCTGCTCACGGCGGACTCCCCCACCCAGCGCGTGATCGGCCGGGTGCTGGACGGCTTCACGCCGGTGCGCCATGCGGTGCCGATGCTCTCCATCCGCACCGAGACCGACACCAGCCCGGCCGGGGCCGAAGCTTTCGACGCTCGGGTTCGGCGCGAGCTGGGCCTGGGGGCCGAGGCGCCCGCGGTGGAGTACGCCGCCGAGCTCAAGTTCGACGGCCTGGCCATCAATCTGCGCTATGAGCAGGGCGTGCTGGTGCAGGCCGCCACCCGCGGCGACGGGGAAACCGGCGAGGATGTCACGCAGAACATACGCACCGTCAAGCAGATCCCGCTGCGTCTGCGCGGCGAGGCGGCAGACGCCGCCGTGATCGAGGTGCGCGGCGAGGTCTATATGCGCCGCGACGACTTCGAGGCCCTCAACGAGCGCCAGCGCGCCAGGGGCGAAAAGACCTTTGTGAACCCGCGCAACACCGCCGCGGGCGCGGTGCGCCAGCTGGACCCGGCCGCCGCCGCGGGCAAGCCGCTGAGCTTCTTTGCCTATGGCCTGGGCGATGTGCAGGGCTGGGACATCCCGCCCACCCACGCCGGTCTGCTGGACGCGCTGCAGGCCTTCGGCCTGCCGGTCTGCGAGCATCGCAGTGTGAGCGCGGGGGCCGCCGGCCTGGTGGCCTTCCACCAGGCCATGGGTGCGCTGCGCGACTCGCTGCCCTTTGACATCGACGGCATCGTCTACAAGGTCAACAGCCGTGCCCTGCAGCAGCAGCTGGGCTTTGTGACCCGCGAGCCGCGCTGGGCGGTGGCGCACAAATACCCCGCCCAGGAGCAGGTGACGCGGCTCAACGCCATCGAGATCCAGGTGGGTCGCACCGGCAAACTCACCCCGGTGGCCAAGCTGGAGCCGGTCTTTGTGGGCGGCACCACGGTCAGCAATGCCACCCTGCACAATGTCTTCGAGCTGCGCCGCAAGGGCGTGCGTGTTGGCGACCAGGTGATCGTGCGCCGTGCTGGCGATGTGATCCCCGAGGTGGTTGGCAAGGTGGACGCGGCCCGCGAGCGCTACATCCCCAATTTCCACATGCCCCGTGCCTGCCCGGTCTGCGGCAGCGCGGTGCTGCGCGAGAAGGGCGGCATCGACCACCGCTGCAGCGGCGGGCTGTTCTGTGCCGCACAGCGAAAGCAGGCCCTGCTGCACTTTGCCGGCCGCCGCGCCATGGACATCGAGGGCCTGGGCGACAAGCTGGTGGACCAGCTGGTGGACAGCGGCATCGTGCTCAGCCTGCCGGGACTCTACAAGCTCGGCGTGGCCAAGCTGGCGGCCCTGGAGCGCATGGCGGAGAAGAGCGCGCAGAACCTGGTGGATGCGCTGGAGGCCAGCAAGAAGCCGCCGTTGGGGCGCTTTCTGTTCGCGCTGGGCATACGCCATGTGGGCGAGACCACGGCCAAGGACCTGGCGCGGCATTTCGGCAGCCTGGAGGCCCTGATGCGCGCCAGCGTGGAGCAGCTGCTGGAGGTGCCGGATGTAGGCCCCATTGTCGCGGCCAGCGTGCACGCCTTCTTTGCCCAGCCCCATAACCGCGAGGTGGTGGAGCAGCTGCTGGCCGCGGGCGTGCAGCCCCAGGAAAGCCAGGGCCAGGCCGACGAGCGCCCGCGCCCCCTGCTGGGCAAAACCCTGGTGCTCACCGGCACCCTGCCCACGCTCTCGCGCGATGCGGCCAAGGAGCTGATCGAGAATGCGGGCGGCAAGGTCAGCGGCTCGGTCTCCAAGAAGACCCACTATGTGGTGGCGGGCGAGGAAGCCGGCTCCAAGCTGGACAAGGCCCGCGAGCTGGGCATCACCGTGCTGGACGAGGCCGGGCTGCAGGCCTTGCTGAGCGAGGGTGCTGACTGAGGCTGGGTGGGCTCAAGAACCGCTCATTGCGGCCGCTTGAGCTCGCAGCTTCAGCAGCCCCAGCGCCAGCGCCGTGCCCAGCAGCACGATGGCGCAACCGAAGGCCATGCGCAGCGTGAAGGCTTCGGCCAGGAACAGCCAGCCCCAGACCACGGCAAAGCCGGGGATCAAAAAGGTCACAGCAATGGTGTTGCTGGGGCCGATGCGGCTCATCAGCCGGAAGTAGAGGATGTAGGCCACGCCGGTGCACAGCAGGGCCAGGCCGGCCGCGGCGGCCCAGGCGCCTGGGCTGGGCAGTGCTTCGGGGCGCAGCCACAGGGCCGGGCCGGCCAGCAGCAGGGCGGCGCTGAACTGGCTGCCCGTGGCCACGGCCAGGGGGCTGCATGAGCTCAGCTGCCGTTTGGTGTAGTTGGCCGCAATGCCGTAGCACAAGGTGGCCAGCAGGCAAGCCAGCACCGCCCAGCCGCTGCCGCCCGGTTTGAAGCTGGCTTGCTCCCAGGCCAGGAAGACCACGCCGGCAAAGCCCAGTGCCAATCCCACGATGCGGCTGCCGCTCAGACCCTGGCCCAGCCAGATCCAGGCCACGATGGCGCCCCACAAGGGCGTGGTGGCATTGAGGATGCTGGACAAGCCGGCGCTGATGGACAGGGCCGCATAGCTGTAGAGGGCAAAGGGCAGGGCGCTGTTGAGCAGACCCACCACCAGCAGCGCTCGCCAGTACTGCCTGAGCTCGCCCAGGCCCTGTCGCATTGCCAGCAGGGGCAGCAGCAGCAAGCTGGCGCCAGCCACCCGCAGCGCAGCCAGCGGTATGGCGCCAAACTCATGCGCACCCAGGCGCATGAACAGAAAGGACGCCCCCCAGATGGCGGCCAGCAGCAGCAGCTCGCCCAGATCCAGACGTTTGATCATGCGGCGATCCGCTCCTCTTGGAAGAACGCGCCCTCCAGGCGCAGCAGCGCTTGCTTTCGCGCCAGTCCACCGGCGTAGCCTGTGAGCCTGCCCTGGCTGCCCAGCACGCGATGGCAGGGGATCAGAATGCTGATGGGGTTGCGGCCCACCGCAGCGCCCAGGGCACGTGCTGCCAGGGGGCGCCCCAGTTGCCGTGCCAGTTCGCCGTAGCGGCGGCAGTGGCCGGGCGGAATGTCCAGCAGGCTCAACCAGACCGTGCGCTGGAAGTCCGTGCCCTGCGGGTCCAGGGGAATGCCGTCCAGGGCCAGGCCTTGCCCCGCGAAATAGGCATCCAGCCTTGCCTGCAGGGTCGAACGCCAGGGGTGCGCGGGCTTGTGTCGAGCCGCCAAGGCGCCTGGGTGGTGGCGCTGGGCGTCAAACCACAGGCCGCGCAGCCCGCTCTCGCCCACCAGGGCAGTCAAGGGGCCCAGGGGCGTGTCCAGGCGAAATTGATGCAACTCGGGGTTCATCACTGGTCCTTATTCTTGACGGGGCGTGGCGCCATGGCGGCCTGACGCCAGAGCTGGAGCACCGCATAGCTGCGATAGGGCTGCCAGTCTTGAGGCACAGTCCCGGCGGGCCGCTCGGCCAGCTGCTTGCGCAGCACCACATCGCCGGGGGGAAAGATGTCCGGCCAGCTCCAGCCGCGCATCAGCATGTAGTTGGCGGTCCAGGGGCCGATGCCGGGCAAGGCCTGCAGCTCGGACAGCGCCTGCTGCAGCTCGGCCATGCCGGCCATGCCCTCGGGGCCTTGCGCATAGCGCAGTTGCGGCCAAGCCCTGGCCAATGCGATCAGGGCCTCGGCGCGCTGCCGGATGATGCCCAGCTCGGCGATGTTCGAGGGCTCCAGGCTGGCGATCTGCTCGGGCTGCGGGAAGAGCCGGTCCACTCCCTCGCCCATCTGCTGCGGCGCCAGCGCCTGGCCGAAGCGCTGTACAAAGCGTGCGCCCAGGGTGCGGGCGCCGGCCACCGTGATCTGCTGGCCCAGCACCGCGCGCACGGCCAGTTCGAAGCGGTCGGTACAGCCGGGCAGACGCAGGCCCGGGCAGTCGTGCGCCAAGGCCCCCAGGCCCTGGTCAATGGCCTGGGGCTGGGCGTCCAGGTCCAGCCAGCGCCGCACCAGCGGGATGAGCGAGGCACAGGCAGGCCACAGGGCGGCATCGGGTGTGAGCAGCAGCTGGGCGCGGGCCGGGTCAAAGCGCAGGGTAATGCGCCCGGCATACGGGCGGCCGGCATGGGTCAGCCGCAGGCTGCGGCTGATGCGGTGCTGGTCGAGGTCCACGGTTTCCACGCCAGGAATGGCGCGCGCTGCCAGAAACTGCAGCATCGCCTCCATGGCATAGGGCGGGCGGAAAGCCAGGCGCAGACTGGCCCGTGTTTCACCGCCGCCTTGCAGCATGCCGCGCCGCATCGCCGAGGGCTGCAGCCGGTAATGCCTCACAAAGGCATCGTTGAAGCGGCGCAGGCTGCCAAAGCCCGCGGCCGCGGCAATCTCGGTGATGGCTTGATCGCTGTCGGCCAGCAATTGCTTGGCCAGCAGCAGGCGGCGTGTCTGCAGGTATTGCAGGGGCGCCACGCCATGATGGGCAAGAAAGATGCGTCGCAGATGCCGGTCGCTGATGCCCAGGCGGGCGGCCAGCGACTGGACGGACTCACAGCGCCCCTGATCGAGCAGCAAAGCCGCCTGCACGGCCAGGCTACGGGACGCATCCATCACACTCCAGCGCAAGGCCGGGGCGGGCGCGGTCTCGGGACGGCACTTCAGGCAGGGGCGGAACTGTGCCGCTTCGGCCTGGGCCGCGTTGGCAAAGAAGCGGCAGTTGTCCCGACGGGGCGTGCGAACCCGACAGACCGGCCGGCAGTAGATGCCCGTGGAGGTGACACCGACAAACCACAGGCCATCAAAGCGGGCATCGCGCGCCTGCAGCGCCGGGTAGCAATGCTCGGGGTCCAGGGCAGGGGAGTCGCTCGCGTCCATGAGGGCTTCATCATAGGCGCGACCCGTGGGGCCGACTGGCCGGATCCGGACATCTCGTCCGGCCGGTCGTGTTCAGGGGCGCAGGTACTGCTGCTGCAACTTGGCCACGCTGCCCTCGGCCTGCAGCTGCTGATAGGCCTGTATCCAGCGCTGGGCCTCGGCCTCCGAGAGCGCCGGGGAAGCGCCCATATAGAGCGTGGCCTCGCCCAAGCTGGCGTGGACCTGGAATCGCTGGCGCTGGTAGCCGTACTCGTCGATGGCGGCATTGAGCATCGGAGCGCCGGCATAGATCGCGCTGATGGCATCCATGTGCAGCAGACGCAGCAAGTCCTTGTAGTCCCGCGCTTCAATCACCTCGGTAAATCCCTCGGCGCGCAGATTGTTGATGATGGGTGAGCCGCGGAGCACGCCCACGCGCTGCGTGCGCAGCTGCTCCAGGGTTTGTGCAGGGCGTCCGCTCAGGCCCACCAGGCTGTAGCGAACCGTCATCAGGGGCACCAGCCAGCGAAACTGTGTCTCGCGGTCCGGCGTACGAGCCAGGGGAAAGATGCCGTAGTGCTGCCCCTCTCGCGTCATTTTCACGGCCCGCGCCCAGGGGTAGTAGCTCACATCGGCGGGCCGGCCGAGCTTCTCGGCCATGCGGATGGCGAGCTCGTGGGCATAGCCCTGGGGGCCTTTGGGGCCGACCCAGGCAAAGGGCGGCAGATCCCCGGCCACCCACGCCAGTGGACGCACGGGCGCGGGCGACGGGTCGCGGGCTTCGGCGGCGCCCGTGATCGGACTCAATCCCAAGATCACCAGGGCCAGGCGCTGTGGAAGACGGAATCGATTCATGCCAAGGTCAGGCCAGGACCGACCGGATCTGAAGCCGGTTGCGGGCCGCCAACTCCCCTATCGCCCGCAGTGTAGCGTCAGGCCTGATCTGGCCGCCAAGCCCCAGCTACATGGACTTGAACAGGTGCACATAGGCCCGACTGACCGGCAGTTCGCGCTCTTGGCCACGCATGCGCAGGAAAAGACGGCTGTTTGAATCGCGCCGGGTGCTGGCCAGATGGGCCATATTGATCAGGGTAGAGCGATGCACCTGGACGAACTGGCCCGGGTCCAGCTGGGGCAGCAAGTCGACGATGGGCGTGCGTATCAGGTACTCGGCCTCGGCCGTCTGCACCACCGTGTACTTGTCGTCCGCGTGGAAGAAGAGCACCTGCTGCACATCGATCTGGTGGGTGATATCGCCCTGGTTGGCCCGCAGCCAGCGCAGGCGGGGTGCGGCGCCGGTGCCGGAACCTGCGGCCGTGCCCTGGCTCAGGGCTTGCAGCGCCTGCAGGGCCTGGGCCAGCTGGGCGTCGCTGCCGCTCGTCTGGGCCTGTTCCAGGCTGGCGCGCAGCCGCTCCACGCAAAGGGCCAGTCGCTCCGGCTTGAGCGGCTTGAGCAGATAGTCCAGGGCCGCCGTCTCGAAGGCCTGGACGGCGTACTCGTCATAGGCCGTGACGAAAACGACCCGGGTGTCGCCCTCGATGCCTTGCGCCACTTCCAGCCCGGTAAGTCCGGGCATCTGGATGTCCAGAAAGGCCAAGTCGGGCTGAAGCTCCTCGATCTGCGCCGCCGCCTCCTCGCCGTTGCGGGCCACGGCCACGATCTGGAGCTCGGGCCACAGCATGGCGAGCTGATTCTTGAGGTACTGGGCCAGATGGGGCTCGTCGTCGGCAATCAGGGCGCGGGGCATGGTCTCTTCGTTGTGGGATGTGAAGTGGCTTGGCGGCGATCTCAGGCCCGGTACAGCGGCAGATTCAGGCGGGCTATCGTGCCGCCCTGCGGGCGTGGTTCCAGGCTGAGACGGGCGGCCTGCCCGTAACGGGACTGCAGTCGCGCCCGGATGTTATCCAGGGCGATGCCATTGCTGCCCCGACGTGGTCGGCGGGCGGCCGTTTCCAGACCCAGGCCATCATCCTCCACGCAAATATCCAGGCGCCCGTCCTGCTGCTGCGCATGGATGCGCAGGCAGCCGCCCTCGGCCTTGGGCTCCAGACCATGGTGAATGGCGTTCTCCAGCAGGGGCTGCAGCAGCAGGGGAGGCAAGGGGGTGCCGCGCAACGTGGGATCCACCTCGATCTCGAAGCGAAGCCGCTGGTCCATGCGGGTCTGCATCAGCTGCAGATAGGCCTGGGCCAGGTCCAGCTCCTCGCCCAGCTTGCCGTCCTCCCGGCGCAGCTGGCCCAGGCTGCTGCGCAGATAGTCGGTGAAGGACTCCAGCATCTGCTTGGCGCGCAGCGGCTCTTCGTCCATCAGGCAGTGCACATGGGCCAGGGTGTTGAAGAGGAAGTGCGGCTCGATCTGGGCCTGCAGAGCCTTGAACTGGGCCTCGGTGGCGCGCAGGGCCTCGGCCTGGCGGCGCTCCCGCCACCAGAAGATCAGGCTGGCGAGGGTGGTAGCCACCAGGGAGGTGAGCAGGAATTCCTGCAAGACGGCGGGCTTGTTGAGCAGCCGGGTCCAGAGGTCGATCTGCAACACCGTGCCCAGCAAGCTCAGGCCGATGAAAAAGCCCAGCACCACCAGGACAAGGTTCAGCCCTCCATGCAGCAGCGCCGCGCGCCAGCCGAGATCGGCATTGATGCGATCGAGCGTGGATTCCGGCAGCATGCGCTCCAGCGCGCGATAACCCGCAAAGATCACGAGCGAGACGCAGCCAGAGATCACCAGGTTCTCAAACAGGGCCCAAGCCCAGGCGCGAGGCTGGCTCAGCTGATCCCGGCTGGCCAGACCGGCCACACTCAGGCTCAGACCCACCAGCAGTGCAATACCCAGGGGCACGCAGAGCTGGGCCCACAGGGGCACATCGCGGCGCTTGTAGAGCTTCCAGCTCAGGTTCCAGGCCTGGCGCAAGTGCTGGAGGACGGCGGTGGGCGCGGTGGTGTTCATGGGGGCGCAGTGTAGGCAGACCCTGTTTGGGGTCCATGTGGAGCGCGACGAATGGACGACCCGTGCGACGAATGGCGAGCGGCCGGGATGGGGGCTGTGCATGGTCCCCGTGAATGGGGGCCGCGGCTGTATTGAAGCCGCGTCAGGACTGTCTTGCCAGCTGCCTACAATCCGCGCGGAAATTCATCTTCGCAGCAAGGAAACTCATGCAAGTCCACGCCTCCATCTTCAAGGCCTATGACATCCGCGGTGTTGTGGGTCAGACCCTGGACGAGACCCTGGCCGAGCACCTGGGCCGGGCCTTCGGCACCGAAGCCAAGCTGGCCGGCGAGAAGGCCGTGGCCGTGGGCCGCGACGGCCGCCTCTCGGGCCCGGGCCTGGTGGCCGCACTGGTTCGTGGCATCCAGTCCACCGGTCTGGACGTGGTGGACATCGGCGCCGTGACCACGCCCATGCTGTACTACGTGGCCGCCACCCGCGGCAAGCACGGCTGCAACTCCGGCATCCAGGTGACCGGCAGCCACAATCCCAAGGACTACAACGGCTTCAAGATGGTGCTCAAGGGCGCCGCCGTCTATGGCGAGCAGATCCAGGGCCTGCGTCGCCGCATCGAGGCCGAGGACTACGCGACGGGCCAAGGCCGCGTGGGCCAGATGGATGTGCTGGCCGAGTACAGCCACCGCATCGTCAAGGACTGCAAGCTCAAGCGCCCGCTCAAGATCGTGGTGGACTCGGGCAACGGCATCCCCGGCGCCTCCTCGCCCGCCATCCTGCGCGCCCTGGGCTGCGAGGTGATCGACATCTATTCCAAGGTGGACGGTGACTTCCCCAACCACCATCCGGACCCCAGCCGCCCCGAGAATCTGGAAGACCTCAAGAGCATCGTGCACGCCACCGATGCCGATCTGGGCCTGGCCTTCGACGGCGACGGCGACCGCCTGGGCGTGGTGACCAAGGACGGCGAGATGATCATGCCGGACCGCCAGATCATGCTCTTCGCGGCCGACATCCTCAGCCGCAAGCCCGGCGCCGAGATCATCTTCGACGTCAAGTGCACCCAGCGCCTGGCCCCCTGGATCCGCGAGCATGGTGGCAAGCCCCTGATGTGGATGACCGGCCATTCCCTGGCCAAGGCCAAGCTCAAGGAAACCGGCGCCCCCCTGGCCGGCGAGCTCTCGGGCCATATCTTTTTTGCCGAGCGCTGGTACGGTTTTGACGACGCCATGTACACCGCTGCCCGCCTGCTGGAGATCCTCTCGCGCTCGGCCGACCCCAGCGCCGTGCTCCAGGCCCTGCCCACCAGCTTCAACACGCCCGAGATCAATGTGCCCTGCGCCGAGGGCGAGCACCACGAGGTGGTCAAGCAGCTCAAGGAGATCGCCGAGTTCCCCGGCGCGGCCGAGATCGTCACCATCGACGGCCTGCGTGTGGAATACGCTGACGGCTTTGGCCTGATCCGCCCCTCCAACACCACGCCGGTGCTGGTGCTGCGCTTCGAGGGTCATACGCAAGAGGCGCTGGAGCGCATCCAGCATGACATGCTGGCCCAGCTCAAGCGCGTGAAGCCCGACGCCACCTTCGCCGCCTCCGCCCATTGAAGCAGACCCTGGCCCGCGGGCTCTATGGCTGGGCCCTGCGCCTGGCCACGCCGCTCTACCTGCTCAAGCTCTGGCGGCGGGGCGCGGCCGAGCCCCTGTACCGGGCGCACTGGGGCGAGCGCCTGGGCCTGTACCGCGGGCCCGCAGCCGAGCCGGGACGGCTGTGGCTGCATGCGGTTTCGCTGGGGGAGACCCGAGCGGCGGCGCCGCTGATCGCGGCCCTGCGTGCCCAGCGGCCGGGCCTGCGCCTGCTGCTCACCCATGGCACGGCCACCGGACGCGAGGCCGGCCAGGCCCTGCTGCAGCCGGGCGATACCCAGGCCTGGCTGCCCTATGACACCCCCGGCGCCACGCGGCGCTTTCTGCGCCACTGGCGCCCCGCCGCGGGTGTGCTGATGGAAACCGAGATCTGGCCCAGCCTGCAGCACAGCGCCCGCCGCGCCGGCTTGGCCCTGGTACTGGCCAATGCACGCCTGTCCGAGAAAAGCCTGCGCCAGGGCCAGCGCCTGGCGGCCCTGATGCGGCCGGCGGCCGGCGCCCTGAGCCTGGCCCTGACCCAGACCGAGGCCGATGGCCAGCGCCTGGCCCTGGCCGGCGTGCCGCGCTGGGAGCGGGCCGGCAATCTCAAATACGATCTGCGGCCCGATGAAGCCTTGCTCGCGCGCGGCCGGGCCTGGCGCGCCGCCCTGAGACGGCCGGTGCTGCTGGGCGCGGTGACGCGCGAGGGCGAGGAGATTGCCCTGCTGCGCGCCTTCCAGCGCCGCTATGCCGAGCGTTCAGCCGCCGAGCGTCCGCTGCTGCTGATCGTGCCGCGCCATCCCCAGCGCTTCGACGAGGTGGCGGCGCTGGTGGCGTCACAAGGCCTGAACCTGGCGCGCCGCAGCGCCTGGGGCGAGACGCCACCGCCCGAGGCGGCCCAGGCCGAGGTCTGGCTGGGCGACAGCCTGCGCGAGATGTCGCTCTACTATGGCCTGGCCGATCTGGCCCTGCTGGGCGGCAGCTTTGCGCCCCTGGGCGGCCAGAACCTGATCGAGGCGGCGGCCTGCGGCTGCCCCTTGCTGATGGGGCCGCACACCTTCAATTTCGCCGAGGCGGCCGAGCTGGCCCTGCAGGCCGGTGCCGCGCGCCGCGTGGCCGATCTGGACGAGGCCCTGACCCAGGCGCAGGCCCTGCTGGGCGAGGCCGCGGCACAGCGCGCCGACATGGCCCGGGCCGCCCAGCAGTTTGCCGCGACCCACCGCGGCGCGGCCGAGCGCATGGCCGCGCGAATCCTGGATCTGATGCCGGTCTAAGCCGGAGCGCCTCAGACCACCCGCAGGCGCGGCACGCCCTCGGCCGGGCGCTCGTCCAGCACCTCGCCGATCTCGGCGGCGTAGTCAAAGCCCTCGCGGCGGAACAGGGCCAGCACCTCGTCCACGGCCTCGGGGGTGCAGGAGACGAGCAGGCCGCCGCTGGTCTGCGGGTCGCTGAGCAGGGCGCGGTCCTCGGCCGCAAAGCCCTCGGGCAGGGCGATCTGGCTGCCGTAGGAGGCCCAGTTGCGGCCCGAGGCGCCGGTCACAAAGCCCTGGCCGGCCAGGGCGCGCACACCCGGCAGCAGGGGCACGCGCGACCAGTCGATGCGCAGGGCAAGGCCCGCGCCGCGCGCCAGCTCCAGGCCGTGGCCGGCCAGGCCGAAGCCGGTGACATCGGTCAGGGCGTGCACGCCGTCCAGCGCCGCCAGGGCCATGCCCGGGGTGTTGAGCTGGGTGGTGCTGGCCACCATGCGGGCATAGCCCGCGGCATCCAGCTGTTCCTTCTTCAGCGCCGCGGAGAGCACGCCCACGCCCAGGGCCTTGCCCAGGATCAGGCGGTCGCCGGGCCGCGCATCGGCATTGCGCTTCAGGCGCTTGGGATGGACCAGGCCCAGGGCCACCAGGCCGTAGATGGGCTCCACCGAATCGATGGTGTGGCCGCCGGCAATCGGGATGCCGGCCGCGGCGCAGACCGCCTGGCCACCGGCCAGGATGCGGCCTATGGTCTCGGGCGGCAGCACATTGATGGGCATGCCCACCAGGGCCAGGGCGAAGATGGGGCGGCCGCCCATGGCGTAGACATCGCTGATTGCATTGGTGGCGGCGATGCGGCCGAAGTCATAGGGATCGTCCACGATGGGCATGAAGAAGTCCGTGGTCGCGACCAGGGCCTGTTCCTCATTGAGCTGGTAGACGGCGGCATCGTCCGCGGTCTCGCTGCGCACCAGCAGCTCGGGCGGCACCAGGCCGCCCACACCGCTGCTTTTCAGGATTTCGGACAGCAGGCCCGGGGCGATCTTGCAGCCGCAGCCGCCACCATGGGACAGGCTGCTGAGACGGGGGACATTGGCTTGGGGAGTGGACGATGTGGCGCTCATGGCGCCGCATCATAGGTCAGGCCATGGTCTTGAGCTTGCGGTAGAGCGTGCTGCGGCCTATGCCCAGCTGCCGGGCGGCTTCCGAGAGATTGCCGGCCGCGGCCTGCACGGCTGCGGCAATGGCCTGTTGTTCGGCCTCGCGCAGGCTGAGATGGCCCGTCGACGAGCTTGCGGCATGGCTGGGGGCCGCTGGCGCGGTTGCGGGCGCTGGCACTGCCGTGGCACCGAGGGCTGCTGGCGCGGGGCCCGCAGGGGCGGCGCGTCGCGGCTCCAGCGCAGCCGCGGACCTGGACTGCCACGGCCTGGACAGACTGAGCTTGGCCCAGCAGGGCGCGGGGGCCAGCCGGGTCTGCAGACAGACGGGCTCGGTACAGCTCGCCAAGTGGCCAAAGCCCATGTCGAACAGGCTCAACACGGTCTCGCGCCGCAGCGCCATGGGTGAGAGCCCCAGCAGCGCTGCCGCCTGCCGGTTGCAGCCGAGCACCCGGCCATCGTCATCAAGAGCCAGCAGACCCTCGGCCAGGGTGCCCAGACCCGAGACCAGTGCATGCAGATGCAGGCGGTGACTGTGGCGGAACTGCTCGCCAAAGCACTGGGCTTCGATCAGCCTGGCGGACATGCCGGCCAGGGCCAGGGTGTGGGGGTGGTAGGAGCGCTTGTCGCCCGAGACATCGATCACGCCCAGCAAGGCACCCTTGTGGTCGAAGATGGGCGCGGCGGAGCAGGTCAGGAAATGCATGGCGCGCAGGTAATGCTCCTGGCCATGGACCAGGGTGGGCGCCTCGGTCATGAGTGCGGTGCCCACGGCATTGGTGCCCTTGTCGGCTTCGGCCCAGAGCGCACCGGGCGCCAGGGCCACCTGGTCGGCGCGTTGCAGAAATCCGGGGTCGCCCAGGGCGTGCAACACGCAGCCACTGGCATCGGTGAGCAGCACCATGCTCTGCCCATGCATGAGTTGCTCGTAGAGCATCTCCATCACCGGCAGAGCCTGGGCGCAAAGACGGGCATTGCGCTGCTGCAACTCGCGCAAGGCCAAGGGGGCGAGTCGATGCAGATCGGCTCCGGACTCGCTGCGCAGACCAAAGGCGCGGCAGCGCTCGTGCGAGGCCATGATCTGGTGACCATGCCGTACATCCAGCGGGGGACGTGGGGCACTCTGTGCGGTCGGGCTGTTGGGGACGGCAGGCATGCTGGCTCCCTGTGGGGCGGGCGAGTTGTCGAATATGGCCCAATGCGCCCGGCCCTGACAAGCGGGAAAACAGCCGGTTTCCCGCGTGCGCTGCCCGTTCTGGGGGTCAGGCGTTGCTGGTGGACCTGACTTCAGCGAGAGTGCTGATCCCGCTCAGCACCTTGATGATGCCGTCCTGGCGCAGGGTGCGCATGCCTTCGCTCAGGGCGCATTGCTGGATCTCCTCGGCCCGTGCGCCGGTCTGGATCAGGCGCCGCACGTCTTTGGATACGGTCAGCAGCTCGTGCAGGCCGGCGCGGCCCTTGTAGCCGGTGTGGTCGCACTTCGCACAGCCGGGGCTGTGATAGTGCTGGAGCTGGCCCTTGTCGCCGTACTGAGCCTGCCATTCGGCTTGAAGTGTGCCGCGATCGCCGCGCTGGTCCTTGGGGAAGACATGGAGATAGTCTTCCAGCAGTTCTTGCAGCTGCGCCTCACTCATGGGCTCGGCCTTGCGGCAGTGCGGGCACAGACGCTTGACCAGGCGTTGGGCCAGCACCGCCAGAAGGGAGTCCGCGAAGTTGAAGGGGTCCATGCCCATGTCCAAGAGACGCGTCACCGTCTCGGGTGCGCTATTGGTATGCAGGGTGGAGAGCACCAGGTGACCGGTCAGTGAGGCTTCGACGGCGATATTGGCGGTCTCCTCGTCGCGGATTTCGCCCACCATGATCACGTCCGGATCGGCACGCAGGAAGGCACGCAGCGCCTTGGCGAAGGTCCAGTCGATCTTGGGGTTGACCTGCACCTGACGCAGGCCCTGCTGGGTGATTTCGATAGGGTCTTCCGCCGTCCAGATCTTGCGGTCTGGTGTGTTGATATGGCCCAGCGCGGAGTGCAGCGTCGTGGTCTTGCCGGAGCCCGTGGGGCCCACGCAAAGCACCATGCCATAGGGCCGGCTGATGGCCTGCTTGAGCGCCTCGAGATTGGCGGGGCTCAGCCCCAGCTTGTCCAGCGGCAGGGGGCGTGCCGAGGACAGCAGGCGCATCACCACATCCTCCAGACCGTTGGTGGTCGGAATGGTGGCAACACGCAGCTCCAGCTTGTGCTGACCCGAGAAGCGTGCGAAGTTGATCTTGCCGTCCTGGGGTTTGCGCCGCTCGGAAATGTCCAGATCGCACATGATCTTGATGCGGGCGATCATGGCGTTGCGGTAGGTATGGGGCAGCTCCAGATAGGGCTGCATCTGCCCGTCCTTGCGAAAGCGGATCCGGACCTTCTCGCGCCCTGGATAGGTTTCGATATGGATGTCTGAGACACCCTGGGCATGGGCCTCGATGATCATGGTGTTGATCAGGCGAACCAGGGAGTTGTCGGACTGTTCGACCTGGGCATCGTCATCGCGGACAGTGCTTTCATGGCTGTCGCGCTCCAGGCTCTCGATCAGCTTGTCGGCATTGTCGAGCTGGAAGTCCAGGGTGAGCGCGGGAATGCGCAGATCGTTGGGCGAGGAGGTGCCGGCTGAGGAGCCGCTGCCAAAGCGGTCGTAGATCTGGGGCAGGGCGAACTGCAGGGTGCCGACCTTGGTGAGGGTAGGCACGACCTTGAGCTGGGAGATGAACTCCACCTCGTCGATGGCGTCGCGGCGTGTGGGATCTTCCATGGCCACGATGAGCTTGCCCTCGCGCAGCACCAGGGGCAGGACCTCCAGGCGCTTGGCCACCGCATAGGGCAGGGTATGCACCGCGTCCGCCTCCACCGGGAAATTTTCCACGTCCACCAGCGGGTAGCCCATCTTGCGAGCCAGGGCCGACTGCAGTTGCTGACGCGTGATCACCCCGCGCCGTACCAGCAGCTGACCGAGCGGCACGGATCGGTCTTCACGCTGCTGTGCCAGCGCCTCGTCCAGCTGCTCCTGGGTCACCAGCTCGAGTGCCAGCAGGGCCTCACCGATGCGCACCATGGGCATCTTGGCTTGTTGCTCGATGGCCTGCATCAGCTGCGCCGAGCTGACCACCTGCTTGGCCACCAGGATGTCGCCCACCCGACGAGTGCGCAGCTCGCTCTGTTCGCGCGCCGCCGCCTCGATCTGGTCTGCGGAGGCCGCGCGATCGCGCACCAGCAGTTCACCCAGGCGCTCGCCGAGTTCAAAGCCGGCCAGCACCTCACGCGGGACGAAGATGCGCTGCACCGAGTCATCGCTGTCGGAAACCGGCGCAAAGAGATAGAGGCCGTTGCCGTCGTGATAGTGGCCGATGGTCACACCCTCCAACTCGCTACCGCCGAGATAGCTGAGACGGAACTTGTTGCGAGGGCGTTGGTCCAGGCTCAGCGCATCAGCGGGATCAAGCTGTGTGGGCGGTGTGGCCGGTATGGGACGCAGCAGTTTGATGGCCCGGAACTGCGAGAACTTCAGGGGCATCGCGCTGCGGGCGGGGGGCACATTGATATGGGCCAGGCGCTCGCTGATCGCCATCAGCACCACATGGCCCATGGTGCGGCTGTTGTTCAGGCCCAGGATCTCGCAGGGCTCGGGGGCCGTCTGCGGCTGGGGCTGGGGGTAGGCGGTATAGGGCGGCGTGGGCCACTGGAACTGAGCCCCCCCCATTGCCGAGCCTGCCGCATCAGGGTCCTGGGCCTTGGCATAGGGCCAGTTCAGGGGGGCTGACGGGTCGTGCATCGGGATCTTCTCCGGGTTGGCGGGCTCGGGGCCTGCAGGCCGGCAGCGAGCGTGAATTTCTGGAACCGTTCTCGGCCGCCAGCTTAGCGCCTTTGTATCGCACAGCATCGGAGGAAGAGCCGGGCCCCGCCCATGCTGATCCCTGGCACCAGCTTGGCTGTGGCAACTTTGTCACGCTGCGGCGCTCCATCGGCCGACTTCCCGGCCCCTGCACCCTTGCTAGCATCGGGCCCATGATCTCCAACTCCGTCCCCAGCCTCCTGCTCACAGGCTTCGAACCCTTTGGCGGCGAGAACCTCAATCCCTCCTGGGAGATTGCACGCGAGCTGGATGGCGAGCTTGTTGAAGGGCTGCGCGTCAAGGCCTGGCAATTGCCCTGCGTCTTCGGCGCGGCCCTTCGCTCCCTGGATCAAGCCCTGGCTGCGCATTCGCCCCTGCTGGTTCTGTCCCTGGGGCAGGCCAGTGGTCGATGTGACCTCTCGCTCGAGCGTGTGGCGATCAATGTGGACGACGCCCGCATTCCCGACAATGCCGGCGCACAGCCCGTGGATGAGCCGGTGCTCGCGACGGGGCCGGCGGCATATTTCTCGACCCTGCCCATCAAGGCCATGGTCGCCGGGCTGCGCGCGGCGGGGATTCCGGCCTCGGTCTCGCAAACGGCCGGCACCTTTGTCTGCAACCATGTGTTCTACGGGCTTCAGCATCGCTTGGCAGGCAGCCCAGTGCGCAGCGGCTTCATGCACATCCCGCTGCTGCCCCAACAGGCTGCTCGCTTTCCGGGGCAGCCCAGTCTGCCTCTGAGTACCCTGGTGGAGGGCACAAGGCTGGCGCTGAGTCTGGCTCTGCGCACCCGCGAGGATGTGCGCGAGCAGGGCGGCACCATCGCCTGAGTCGGCTCAGCCTCCAGACTCGTCGCTGTAGCGGCGCCAGCGCTCGCTGGCACGTCGCATGAGCTGCACCTGCTGCGCGAACCGAGGGCAGGCCCGGCAGGCGAGCATGTGCAGGCGCAGGGCCAGGCGCTCATGCCAGCTCAGGGGCCGGTCCTCGGCTTGGAGCACCAAGGCCGCAGCCTCGCGGCAGCTTTTCTTGAGCAAAGACATGGTGGTGTCAGACGGGTAAGGGCTGGCTCAGGAGCGTTGAAGAGGCGGGGCAAACCAGTTCAGCTGCAGGCATTCGCGCAGGCGCAGCCGGGCTCGATGCAGCATGACCCAGAGATTGGTCGGGCTGATGGCCAGAACCTTACAGATCTCCTCGGTCTCCAGCTCCAGCCACTCCCGCATCATGAAGAGTCTGCCCTGCTGGCCGGGCAGATGCTCCACGCAAGCCTCCAGCACCTTGATGAACTCCAGCTGGCGCAGCGCGGCCTCGGGGTCGCCCCAATCCTGCGGCGCCTCGCGCCAGTGGCCATCGGGGTGGAAGAGGGACTCGTCCAGATCCTGATCATCCTCGGGCGTGGTGCTGATCTCGCGCCGGTGGCTGCGGATCTGGTCCACCAGCTTGTGTTTGAGGATGCCGATCAGCCAGGTCTTGAGCTGGGACTGGCCGGCGAAGGCCTGGGGCTTCTCCAGTGCGGCCAGCAAGGTTTCAGAGACCGCATCCTCGGCCCAGTCCGGGTTGCGCAGCTGCAGGCGCGCGAACTTGAGCAGCTGGGGCCTGAGGGTTTCAAGCGCCTTGGCGAAATCGCTCATGGAACAGGCGCTGCGCGGGCAGCGGTGCAAAAAAGATGGGGCCGAGTGTAAGGACTCCGGTGGCCATGGCGACAGACCCGCAGGTCGGACATCAAGACGCCGATCTTGCCAAACCCCTTGCTCAACCCTTAGGAGATCCTCATGAGCATTCGCAGCACGCAAATTCTGTCCTCGGCCTTTGCCGCCGCCCTGGCCCTGGGTCTGGCCCAGCCCGCTGCCGCCCAGGACAGCGGCAAGGAAAAGTGCTTTGGCATCGCCAAGGCCGGTCAGAACGACTGCGCCAATCTCAGCGGCACCCACTCCTGCGCCGGTCAGGCCAAGGTGGACATGGCGCCGGACGAGTGGAAGTACGTGCCCAAGGGCAGCTGCAAGAGCATGAAGGGCATGACGGCCGATGAGGCCAAGGCCAAGCACGGCGGCAAGAAGTAGGCAGGCGACCGGAGCCCATTGCATGCACACAAGCCCCACGCCCCTGCGGCCGCAGGCCGGCATAGGCTGGCGCCAGCCGCACTATGCCGCGCTGATGGTGCAGCGACCCTCCCTCGGCTTCATCGAGGTGCACTCGGAGAATTTCTTTGCCGAGGGTGGGGCAGCCCTGCAGGTGCTGGAGGCGGGGCGCGCCTGCTACCCGGTGAGCCTGCACGGTGTGGGGCTCTCCCTGGGCTCGGCCAGCGGTCTGGATGTCTGGCATCTGGAGCGTCTGGCCCGCCTGGTGGAGCGCATCGAGCCGGTCCGTGTGTCGGACCATGCCAGCTTTGCCCGCGTGGGGCCGCGACACGGGCAGGACCTGCTGCCCATCGCCTTCACCGAGGCCAGCCTGGACCTGATGGTGGCCCATGTGCAGCAGGTGCAGGAGCGGCTGCGGCGGCCGCTGCTGGTGGAAAACCTCAGCGCCTATCTGGCCTGGGAGGACGATGCCCTGGCGGAGCCGGAGTTCTTCAACGCGCTGGTGCAGCGCAGTGGCTGCCGGCTGCTGCTGGATGTGAACAATCTCGTCGTCAACGCGCTCAACCGTGGCCAAGACCTGGACGCGGCACGCGACAGCGCCTGCGCCTGGATCGATGCGCTGCGCCCGGACTGCGTGGCCGAGATCCATCTGGCCGGGCATAGTCGGCAACAGGGGCTGGTGATCGATGACCATGGCAGCGCGGTCCATGCCTCGGTCTGGGTCGTCTACCGTCACGCCCTGCGGCGCGTGGGTGCCCAGCCCACCCTGATCGAGCGGGACAACAATATCCCGGTCCTTGAAGAACTGCTTCAGGAGGCCGCCGAGGCGGACGCTATCGCGGCCCAGGAGTTGCTGCCGTGAACCCGCCGCGCGATGCCGTGGCTGCGGAGATGCAGCGCCAACAGGCCCTGCTGGCTGCCGTGGACAGCGGGCAGGTGCGCGGCTTTGCCCCGGGCCGCGCGCCGCGGGCCCTGGGCGTGCAGGTCTCGGCGGAGTCGGGCTTGCTGGCATACCGTCGCAATGTGCAGGCCCTGGCAGAGCGGGCCTTGGCGGCGGTCTATCCCAGGCTGCAGGCCGAGTTGGGGCCGCCAGACTTTGCGGCCATGGCCTGGAGCTTGTGGCGCCGCCATCCGCCACGCAGTGGCGATCTCGGTGATTGGGGTCAGGCCTTGCCGGCTTACCTGGCCTGTCAGCCCGGCATGGATCTGGAACTGGTGGATCTGGCGCGCCTGGAATGGGCCTGCCACTGCGCCGAGCGTGCACCCGATGTGAGCCCTGCGCCCGAAACCCTGGCCGCTCTGGCCGCCGCACCCGAGCGGGTCTGGTGTGCCCGACTGGCTCCTGGCATGCAATGGCTGGCGCCCGACCGGCTGGTGTGGCGCCAGGGCTGGCGCGCTCGCAGCATGAGCCTGGCCGAGCAGCCGGCCGTGCTGCATTTCCTCAGGCAACTGATGGTGAATCCGGTGCTTGCCACGGCCTTAGAGGCCTGCCTGAGCCGGTATCCCGAGTTCGATATGAGTGCCTGGTTGCAGCAGGCGCTGTCCGAGGGCTGGCTGCTGGGGCTGGACGAGGCGCCCTGCGCGCAAGAAAGCACATGATGAAGACAGTTCTGACAAGCCTGTGGCGAGCCGCCTGCGATGCCGGCCTGGAGCGGCCCCGCCAGATGGCCGCAGCACCGGCCGCCTTGACAAGCCAGCTGCGTTGGCTGGCCCTGCTGCTGGCCCGGCTCCATGTGGCGCAGGTCTTTTTTCTGTCGGGCCTGAGCAAGCTGCGCGACTGGGAAATCACCCTGGCCCTGTTCCAGGATGAGTACCACGTGCCCTTGCTGCCACCCGAGCTGGCGGCTTGGCTTGGCACCGGTTGCGAGCTGCTGCTGCCGGTTCTGCTCATCCTGGGCCTGGCCACGCGTTTTGCGGCGGCCGGGCTTTCGGTGGTGAATGTGGTGGCGGTGCTCAGCCTGGCCGAGATCGCGCCGGCCGCGCTGCTGGGCCATCAGCTCTGGGGGACGCTGTTGCTGGCGCTCTTGCTGTGCGGCGCGGGCCGCTGGTCGGTGGACGGCTGGCGGGCCGGCCTCACTCGCGGGGCTGGAACCTGATGATCAGATGGGGCGGCACGCGGCCGTCCACATCGCGCGGCAGCGTCTCGGTCTTCTCGATGGCGCGCAACACCGCCTTGTCCCACTCGGGGTCGCCGCTGCTCTTGAGCAGTCGGCTGCTGATGATGCTGCCGTCGGGGGCGACCTTCAGCTCGGCCTCGGCCACCGGATTGCCCAGGCCCGAATCACTGTAGATGATGTTGGGCCGGATGCGGGCCTTGATGCGGCCGGCATAGCTGGACGAGGGGCCGGCGCTTTGCAGGGCCGTGCCGGTGGCATTGGGAGCGCCGCTGGCGCCGGCCATGCCCTGAATGCGCCGCAGGTTCTCCTGGCGCTGCTTCTCCAGCGCGGCCTCGGCCTTCTTGGCGTCCTGCTTGGCCTTCTCTTGCTTGGCCTTGTCCAGTTTTTCCTGCTGGGCCTTTTCCTGGCGGGCCTGCTCTTCCTTCTTCTCTTTCTCGGCCTTCAGGCGCTCCTCGCGAGCCTTCTTCTCCTTGAGCTCCTGCTCGCGCTGCTTGCGCTCGGCCTCTTCCTCGGCGCGCTTCTTGTCCTCGAGCTTTTTCTTCTTCTCGCGCTCGGCGGCGATCTCGGCCTCGCGCTGCTCCTGCAGGCGTTGCTGCTGCTCGATGCTGGGATCGGGACGCGGCGGCTCGGGCGCGGGCTTGGGCGGCTCCGGCTGAGGCTCCGGCGGCGGCGTCTCCTCGCGGGGGGCTGCAGCCACGGGCACGGCGGCCCAGAGCTCGGCCTCGATGGCCGGCTCGGTCTGGCTGCGCCAGTTCAGGCCGGCAGTCAGGCCCAGCAGCAGCAGTCCATGCGCAAGCAGGGCCAGGGCGATGCCGCGGCCCAGACCTGGGCTTGGCGGCGGGCGCAAGGGATCATGTCGCACGGCAAAGGCGCTCATCTGCGGAACCGCTCGTCTTCTCTCGCTACTGTTGTCCGGAACTCGGCGGCCTCAGCCGCCGCTGCTGGCGCCGGTCTTGACGGCCAGGCCCACCTTTGGAATGCCGGCGCTCTGCAGTGCATCCATGACCTTGACCACGGCCTCGTACTTGACGGCCTTGTCGGCGGAGATCACCACGGGCGAGTTCTCCTTGCCGGCTTGCGCCTGCTTGACGCGGTCGGCCAGGCGGTTGAGTTGCACGGTCTCGGGCTCACCCTTGTCGATCTTGAGCTGGAGCTTTTCATCGCTGCTCACGATGACATGGATCACCTGATCGGGCTGCTGGCGACTCTTGCCCACGCTGGGCAGGTCCACCAGACCGGTGGTGATCAGCGGGGCGCTGACCATGAAGATGATCAGCAGCACCAGCATCACGTCGATGAAGGGCACCATATTGATCTCGTTGATGGTGCGGCGGCGGCCACCGCCGCGGGAGCTCATCGCGGGCATGGCTCAATCGGCTCCGTGCTGGTGACCCGACGGCGTGCCCGCATTGCGCTGCAGGATGTTGGAGAACTCTTCGATGAAGGTCTCCATGGTGATGGCACTGCGATCGATCTGGCGGGCGAAGCGGTTGAAGCCCAGCACCGCCGGGATGGCCGCAAACAGGCCGATGGCCGTGGCCACCAGCGCTTCTGCAATGCCGGGGGCCACCGTGGCCAGGGTGACCTGCTGCAGATTGGACAGGCCCACAAAGGCGTGCATGATGCCCCAGATGGTGCCGAACAGGCCCACATAGGGCGAGACCGAGCCGACCGAGGCCAGGAAGGAAAGCTGGGACTCCATCGCGTCGAGCTCGCGCTGGAAGCTGGCGCGCATGGCGCGACGGGCGCCATCGAGCAGGGCGCTGGGGTCGCTGACACGGCGTTCACGCAGCTTGAGGAATTCGCGCATGCCGGCGGCGAATATGCGCTCCAGCGGGGCGCTGCCCTGCTTGCCGTTGACGTTGTTGTAGAGCTCGTTGAGGTTCTTGCCGGACCAGAACTCGGTCTCGAAGGCTTCGTTGCCGGCCTTGATCTTGGAGAGGGCGAAGAATTTGCTGAAGATCACGCTCCAGCTGGCGAGCGACATGCCCACCAGTCCCGCGATCACCAGTTGCACCGGCAAGCTGGCGTGCATGATCAGGCTGACGATGGAAAGATCTTGGTTCATTCTTGGGTGGTGACGGGCAAGAGTGGAGTGGCGTGGGTGTCCAGCGCCTGCAGGATGGGAGCGGGAATACGGGTGGGCTTGAAGCTGTGGCTGTTCACGCAGCCGATGCGGATCTCGCCCTCGGCCAACAGGGCGCCATCGCTGGCGCGGCGGGCCTGCTGGAACAGTGTCATGCTGACGCGCCCGCGCTCGGTGAGTCGCACCGAGACGTGCAGGAAATCATCCAGCCGGGCGGGGCTCAGATAGCGCACCGAGGTGCTGCCGACAATGAACATGGCGCCGCCCTCGACACGCAGCTGTTCCTGCTCGAAGCCCAGGGCGCGCAGCCACTCGGTGCGGGCGCGCTCGAAGAACTTGAGGTAGTTGGCGTAGAAGACCACGCCACCGGCATCGGTGTCTTCCCAGTACACCCGCAGACCGTGGGAGAAATCGCTCATGCTGTCTTCTTGGCGGGCAGGGCGGCAGCCAGGCGGGCCACGGCTTCCTTGAGATCGTCCAGGCTGCTGGCAAAGGACAGACGCACCCAGCGCTCCGCGCCCAGCTTGCCGAAGTCCTTGCCGGGCGTCAGGGCGATATGGGCCTTCTCCATCATCTCGAAGCAGAAGTCCCAGCTGCTGTTGCTGAAGGCCGAGACATCGAACCAGACGTAGAAGGCGCCGTCGGGCATCACCGGCACCGTGAAGCCCAGCTGCTGCAGGGCCGGCACGATGTAGTCGCGCCGGGCACGGAACTCGGCGCGGCGCTGCTCGTAGATCGCCAGCTGCTCCGGCTCGAAGCAGGCCAGGGCCGCATGCTGGGCCACGCTGGAGGCGCAGATGAAGAGGTTTTGCGTGAGCTTCTCCACCGCAGGCAGCAGGGCCGGCGGCAGCACCAGCCAGCCCAGGCGCCAGCCCGTCATGCCGAAGTACTTGGAGAAGCTGTTGACCGAGATCACATCCTCGCCCAGGGCGAGCACGCTGTGGCCGAAGTGGGCCTCGTAGCTCAGGCCCAGATAGATCTCGTCCACGATGCTGATGCCGCCGCGCGCGCGCACCGCCTCGACGATGGCGCGCATTTCCTGCGGTTCGATGGAGGTGCCCGTGGGAGTGCTGGGTGAGGCCAGCAGCACGCCGCGGGTGCGGGCGTCCCAGGCGGCCTCGATCTGCGCCGCCGAGGGCTGGAAGCGCTGCTCCGGTCCGGCGGGCAGCAGCACGGCCTCGGCATCGGCCGCGGCCACGAAATGGCGGTTGCAGGGGTAGCAGGGATCGGGCATCAGCACCCGGTCACCGCGCTCGAACAGGGCCAGGCAGACCAGCTGCAGGGCGGCCGAGGCGCCGGCCGTGACCACGATGCGCTCGGGGGCGATCTGCAGGCCGAAATGCGTGCCGTACCAACGCGCAATGGCCTCGCGCAGGGCCGGCAGACCGGCGGCCGGCGTGTACTGGGTGCGGCCCGCTTCGATGCAGGCCTGCGCCGCGGCCTGCACGGCCGGGGGCGCTGCGAAATCGGGCTCACCGATGTTCAGATAGATCATGCGCCGGCCGCCTTGGGCCGGATCACAGGCCGGGCTGCGGGCGATCTCGGCCGCAGCCTTGGCGCATTCCATCACGTAGAAGGGCTCGATGTGCTCGAGCCGCTGGGCCAGTTTCATGGCGTGCGTGCGGACGGGCGAGGGGGCTCAGCGCTTGGCGGCCTTGACCTCGGCCGGGCGCAGGTCCGCGGCGGCGCGGTCCAGCACGCCATTGACGTACTTGTGGCCGTCGGTGCCGCCAAAGCTCTTGGCCAGCTCCACCGCCTCATTGATCGCCACCTTGTAGGGGATGTCGATGCAGTGCTTGAGCTCGTAAGCGCCAATCATGAGAACCGCGTGCTCGATGGGCGAGAGCTCGGTGGTCTTGCGGTCCACATGGGCGGAGAGCACCGCGTCCAGGTCAGCGGCTTCGAGCACGCAGCCGTGCAGCAGGGCTTCGTAATGGGCCTGGTCGGCCTTGTTGAAGCCGTCCTGCTCACGCATATGGGCGTCGATGGCACCGGCATCCTCGCCCGCCAGCAGCCATTGGTACAGGCCTTGCAGCGCGGCCTCGCGGGCGCGGCGGCGGGCGGACTTGGGGGCGGCACGCTTGCCGGCCGGCTTGTTGGTCTTCTTGTCTTCAGCCATGGTCGTTGTTCAGCGCAGGGTGTCCAGCAGATTGGCCATTTCGACCGCGACGCGGGCGGCGTCGCGGCCTTTCTCGTCCACGCGGGCCCAGGCCTGTTCCTCGGTCTCGACGGTGAGGATGGCATTGGCCACGGGAACCTGGAAGTCCAGCGAGACCCGGGTCACGCCGGCGCCGCTTTCATTGGCCACCAACTCGAAGTGATAGGTCTCGCCGCGGATGATGCAGCCCAGGGCCACCAGGGCGTCGAAGTCCTCGCGCTCGGCCAGAGCGTGCAGGGCCACCGGCACTTCCAGGGCACCCGGCACGGTGATGTGGTGGATGTCGCTTGCATTGACGCCCAGGGCCTGCAGCTCGTCGATGCAGTGCGTGGCCAGGGCTGAGGTCAGGGCGTCATTGAAACGCGCCTGCACGATGCCAATGCGCAGGTCTTGGCCGTTCAGATTGACGGCCTGGCCTTTGTCGGCTGCTTGCATGAAGTGAAAGTCCTTAACTTTGATTGTCCGGGCCGCGGAAACCGCTGACCTCGAGGCCGTAGCCGGTCATGCTGGGCATGCGCCGCGGGCTGCCCAGCAGTTGCATGCGCTGCACGCCCAGCTCGCGCAGGATCTGCGCGCCCACGCCATAGGTGCGCAGGTCCATGGTGGCACGGGGCGCGCTGGCGCCGCTGGCCGGGCGCTGCAGACGCTCCAGCAGGTCCTCGGCCTCTTCGCCGCAGTTCAGCAGCACGGCCACGCCGCGACCGGCGCGCTGGATCTCGGCCAGGGCCTTGGGCAGGGGCCAGGAGTGGCCGCTGGGGCCGGTTTCCAGCAGGTCCAGCACCGACAGCGGCTCATGCACACGAACCAGCACCTCGTCTTCCGGGGTCCAGCTGCCCAGGCTCAGGGCCAGATGCACGCTGCCGCTGCGGTCGCGGAAGCTGCGGGCCCGGAACTCGCCCTGGGCCGTCTGCAGGGGGCGCGAGCCCACGGCCGTGATGATGGACTCGTTGCGGCTGCGGTATTCGATCAGGTCGGCGATGGTGCCGATCTTCAGCCCATGCTCCTGGGCGAAGAGCTCCAGGTCCGGCAGGCGCGCCATGGTGCCATCGTCCTTCATGATCTCGCAGATCACGCTGGCGGGGCTCAGGCCGGCCCTCTGGGCTAGGTCGCAGCCGGCCTCGGTATGGCCGGCGCGCATCAGCACGCCGCCGTCCTGGGCTTGCAGGGGGAAGATGTGGCCCGGCTGGACCAGATCGCTGGCCTGGGCATGGCGGGCCACGGCAGCCTGCACGGTGCGGGCGCGGTCGGCGGCCGAAATGCCGGTGGTGACGCCGGTGGCGGCCTCGATGGACACGGTGAAGGCCGTGCCATGCTTGGTGCCGTTGCGCGTGGCCATGGGCGGCAGCTGCAGGCGTTCGCAGCGCTCGCGGGTCAGGGTCAGGCAGATCAGGCCGCGGCCGTACTTGGCCATGAAATTGATGGCCTCGGGGCTCACATGGTCGGCCGCCAGCACGAGGTCGCCCTCGTTTTCGCGATCTTCTTCGTCGACCAGAATGACCATGCGGCCGGCCGCCAGCTCGGCAACCAGCTCGGGAACAGGTGATATGGGCATAGGGCGTGATTGTAGGCGGCCTAGAGTGCCCAGCCGCGCGGGCGGGCGATCAGACGCAGATCTTCGCCTACGCGCGTGATTTCGCGCCAAAGCAGCTGCGGCGCTTCGTCCAGGGAATTCAGGGGGCCAAAGGCGGCCATTTCGCGGCCCTGGCCCAGCAGCTTGGGCGCCAGATAGACCAGAAACTCGTCCACCAGGCCGGCGCGCAGCAGGGATCCATTGAGTTTGTGGCCGGCCTCGACATGCAGCTCATTGATGCCGCGCCCGCCCAGGTCATGCATCAACGCGGCCAGATCCACCTTGCCGCTCGGATCGGGCAGCAGCACGATCTCGGCGCCCGTGGCACGCAGAGCGGTGGCGCGTTCGGCCGAATCCCGGGCCGCGTAAATCAGCACCTGCCCGGGCGGCTGCAGAATGCGCGCGCCCGGTGGCGTTTCCAGGCGGGAATCCACAATCACGCGCAGGGGCTGGTGCTGTGTCGGCACCAAACGCACATCCAGGCGCGGATCATCCTCCCGTACCGTGCCGATACCGGTGAGCAGGGCGCCGGCCCGGCGACGCCAGGCATGGCCGTCACGGCGGGCCGGCTCGGCCGTGATCCACTGGCTGCGCCCATCGGGCAGGGCGGTGCGGCCGTCCAGCGAGGCGGCGATCTTCATGCGCACAAAGGGTCGGGCGCGCAGCATGCGCGAGAAAAAACCGATATTGAGCTCACGTGCAGGCACGGCCAGCAGGCCCAGGCCGGTGCGGATACCGGCGGCCTGAAGGCGTGCCATGCCCTGGCCAGCCACCTGAGGGTTGGGGTCACCCAGGGCCGCCACGACCCGGCCCAGGCCCGCGGCAATCAGCGCGTCGCAGCAGGGCGGCGTGCGGCCATGGTGAGCACAGGGCTCCAGGGTGACGTAGGCCGTGGCGCCACGCACATCCTCGCCGCGCGCCTGGGCGTCGCGCAGCGCCCTGATCTCGGCATGGGCCTGGCCGGCGGCCTGGGTATGGCCCGCGCCCAGCAGGCGGCCATCGGGCGCCAGGATCACACAGCCGACGCGGGGGTTGGGATCGCTCAGGCCGATGGCCTGCTCGGCCAGCTGCAATGCCTGGCGCATGGCCGCTTCGTCGGCGGCGCTGAAAGAGTCTTCGACAGCGGTCATGGCGGCAGTCTAGCCGCGGCCATGGCCATGCCTAACGCGGGTCGGGCTGGTGCTCGACGGTGGCGCTGTTGAAGAAGTTGCCCTGGCTGGGGTCCACGGGGTGGCCGGCCGGACAATTGCGCGAGCCAGCCACCACCAGGAAGTTCTGCTGCACCAGGGAAGCCTCGACCTTGAGGTAGTTCAGCGGATGCTCGGCATTGCTGATGCTCTTGTCGGCGTTGTAGTCGGCGCTGTAGCGGCAGACGCGGTAGGCACTCGGGCCGCTGAGTGGCAGATCCAGGATGTTGAGCCTGCCATCCCAGCTCGGGGGCGTACGGCTGATGTTCGGGTAGACGATGCAGTAGTAGCGAACGCCCTGGGTCCGGGTGGGGTCGGCAGCGGCGGGAGCGTTGTTGAAACACTCATGGCTGGGCGCAGGTGTCTGCGCATTGACAGCGACCAGGCCAAGGTTCAACGGCAGGGCGGGGCTGAGCGGGAGTTCCGGGTCGGGAGTTTCGCCCGTGGAAAAGCGCACGTGGCCGGCCAACAACATGGCGTTGGTGCTGCCGGTGCAAGAGGCCGCCAATTCGGCGGCGCTGATCGTCTCGGTGGTCGCCGCAGCCGAGAGGCCGCTGCACAGCTGGATGATCAGGCCGCTCTTGTTGTCGAAGATCCAGGCCACGCCACTGGCGAGCGCGGGCGGTTTGAGCAGACTGCGACCGCCGCCCAGATCCTTGGCCTCCGGCGGGATGGTGGGGTGACGATCCGCCGGGCGGCGTAGCGGCGTGCCATCTGGCGGCACCGAGAGTGCGCCGGCCAAGCGCGGATCGCTGCGGGTGATCACGCTGTCGAGCTGGATCTGCTGTTCCTGGCCGACACGGTCCTGCCAACTCACCTGCACGACCACGGCCACTCCCAGGCCGTCGGGCGTGGCGCTGACGTTGCGTGTGAGGGTAAAGCTGGCATTGCCGATCGTGTCGCCCGCATTCGCGCGGGCGGCTTCAGAGACGATCTGGGTATAGGCTCGCCGGCGGTCCTCGGCATTGCCCGAGGCCTGCAACAAGGAATAGGCCCTCAGGGTTTCCATCTCCTGCTGGGCCAGACGTACGGCCTCGGTGCGCTGTCGCGCCAGGTCTGCGCTATTGCGCATGGTGCCTTGCAGGCCGATCAGGGCCACCATGCCGAAGGCCATGACCAGGAGCGAAACCATGGCCTCGATCAGGGTGACGCCGCGCTGCCGGCGCATGAGCGGGTGGGTGTTCATTGCGTGGCGTCCATCCAGCTGCCCGGCACTCGCACAAAGCTGCCGCGCTGATTGCTGATCGTGCCCAGAGTGCCAGCGTCGTAGGCGATGTCCACCGTGCCGGCGGCCACCACATCCCCCTCGCTCAGCAGGGCGCCGATGAGTCGGGCGGGCTGTCCGCTGCTATTGCTCCAGCTGACATCGCCGCGGGCATAGATCAGGCCATGAAGCAGCATGGGGCCTTCCATCTGCAAGCTGCCGTTGACCACCAGCACGATGGGGCGGGTGGGGCTGCCCAGCTGCACATTGCTGACGATGCGGGCCGCGTTGTTCACCCAGATCAGGTCGGCACCTGCGGCGATGGCCTGGCTCAGGGCGTCTGCGCAGTCCGCGTTGCCGCAGCGTACCTCGCGCATCACGGCCTGCTGGCGGTAGGTCTGGGGCGCCATGCCGAAGAAGAGCCGGAACATATCGTCCCCCATGCCCCGGCGCAGGCTTGCGTCATCGCGGATCAGGGCGCTGCCAGCGGGCGTGCCCGGTGTGCTGCTGGAGCGGCCCAATGATCCGCGGTACTCTGCTTGCCCGGTCTGCATCAAAAGGCCGCCGGTCTCGGGATGGGGGTTGTGCAGCCCCAGGCCCACGGCCCCCAGGTCCACGCTGCCCCGCACCGTCAGGGGGGTGGCGGGCGGCGTCTTCAGCGCGCTCACGAGGGCCGCATCGAATTGAAGGGTGTTCTGCGCCAAATTGTTGGTGGCGGCGCGGGCCAGGTTACGGCAATTCGACAGAAGATCGGTGCAGCCCTGCACCGTGATGCGCACCACGCCAGGCCGTGGCGAGACGGCGAAGCGGGTACCGAACATGGGCTGAATCCGCCCATCGGGATCGGCCGCAGGGGCCAGGGTGACCACGCCATTGGCGGGGCAGTCGCATTGCCAACCCTGGCCACCATTGCGTGCGCAGGCGGCCACTTCCCAGTTGGTGTTCAGGATATTGCGACCGATGCTGCGATCGGCCGCAATACCCAGGTGTATGTCGCGAAAACGCTGGCCCGCAGCCGAGGGTTGGCAGTTGGGGCCGACCAGGTCACCGTTGAGTGCACCCAGCACCCACTCCGCACCGGCCTCAGCGGCTTCCTGTGCCAGGGCGGAGCGGTAGTAATTGCTGCCAATGCGTTGCTCGAAAACCAGATTGCGGTTGGAGAAAGCCGCCACCATGGCCATGATGAAGAAGAGCACCATCACCAGCACAAGGGTGCTGGCGCCTTGCTCGTGCGTCCGTGCAAGACGCTGGTGGTGCTTGTATCTCATGGGGCCGGACACGCGCCGAAGACGGCGTCATTGCGCAGGCGCGTGCTGACATTGATGCTGCGGCTGACGTTCGCCCTGTCATGCCTGGCGCGCGCTTCCAAGCGCAGCGATACATCGAGCACCTGCTGTTGCGGACAGTCGGCATCGTTTGCGCAGGGCGTGGGGCAAAACTCCTTGAGTGAGATGGTCTGAACCTGGGGGGTGACCTGGAACACCGTCACCTCCAAGGTGTTGGGGTCGGTCAGGGGCTGCCAGCTGCCACCCAGGTTGAACTGCAGTACGCCTTGCCGCAGCCGGTAGCCGAAGACCTCGTTGGCATCGACCTGGTTGTTCTCATTGGGGGCATTCTTGGCGTCCAGGGCCGAGGTGTAGCTGTAGAGCACCTGTTTGCCGTCTTCGGAGACCTGCAGGGCCAGGGGGTAGGGATTGGCCGTCACGGGCACCGTCGGCGCCCAGACGGACTGGAAGGCCTGGGCCCGGTAGCCCGAGCGGCGCAGGTCGCGCAGCATCAGATCGGCGGCGGCGCGCAGGTCTTGCTGGATCTGGGTTTCGAGGGTGAGGCGGCGATGCTCGTCGATCTGGTTGACCATCATCGTGGAGGCGCCGGCCACGATGATCATGCCCACCGTGATGCCCACCATCAGTTCGACCAGACTCAGGCCGGCTTGGCGGGATCGTGAACCTCGAGGGGCGTGTTTTGCCATGGCTCAGCTCTCCCTCAGGGGTGCGGCGCAGCGCGGGACATCGCTGTAGGAACCATTGGGCGAGCACAGGGTAGGGCGCCCCAAGGGTGTGAGCTGCATGCGCAGCTGATAGCCGCGTCCACCAGTGATTTCCACCATGGCGTTGTTCGGATTGGCTTGCAGCGAGGGCACCATGAAGGCCAGGGCAAATCCCTCGACGCCCGGGCGACCGGTTTCATAGCGCAGCTGCTCTGCGGGTGCCAGGCTGACGCCGGTGAGCGAGGGGATGGACACCGTCTTGAGCTGCAGGAAGCCACCGGTGCAAATGGGTGTGCTGCTGCAATCGCAGCGACCCAGGGCGCTGAATTCGGCAATGGTGTAGCAGCTCTGCGAATTGCCGCTGCTGAAGAAGACGTTGACCCGGCGGTTGCGCAGTCCGGCTTCGGAACGGGCGTAAACCATCAGGGTGCTGAGCTCGTCGGCCACAATGCGCACCCGGCGTTTGTTCATGAAGTCAGCGAGGGAGGGGGTGGCGACGGCCAGCACGATACCCAGGATGCCGACCGTGACCATCAGCTCAATCAGGGTCAGACCACGCGCCTGACCTTGCAGGGGAGAGCGGCGGAGAAGGCTGCGATTCGATGCCATCACTGCGCCCAACACTTGCTTGACGTCGGCTGGCGGGCCGAGTCCGCACTGGTGTAACTGACCTGCCCACCGCTGACCGCAATACCCAGACTGGCGCACTGGCTGTCACTGGACTGAGCGCCTGAAGAAACTGGCGTGGCAGTCACGGTGTAGGTGCTCGTGCTCACATTGCTCAGCGCGATTTCGTAATAGCCCTTGGGTGAGCTGCCACTGCTGAAGCCCAGATCGCTGAGCCTGCTGGTGTAGCTGGTGCGATTGGCCCGCCAACGCTCCTGGGCCTGCTGTACCGCCGTCAGCATGGCGATGGCGTCGGAACGGCGGCTCTTGTGCACCATCTGCTGATAAGTCGGGAGGGCCACCGCGGCCAGGATTCCGACCACGATCAGGGCCAGCATGATCTCAACCAGGGTGAAGCCGCGCAGCACGCGCGCACGCGAGGTGACGGGCAGGATGCGAGCTGAGAGCGGCATGAGGGAATTGTGGGCAGCAGTCGTGAAGGATTTCACATCTTCATCACCGTTTGTCGTCGATGCTTTGCCGTTGGTCGCGCGCTCCCGCGTTCAAGGGGGCCGGGTTAACAAGGGGGTAGTCCCCCCACGGGCGCAGCTGGCGCACAGCTGCGTACCCGGCCCGCGATGCTGACGATATGGCGAATGCTTTTCCGGTCCGCGCCGACGATGTCAATGCTGCCGGTCGAGGTCACGCTGCCTTGGCGAGGCTGGAAGCTCATCTGGGCGACATTGGCCTGCAGACTGTTGAAGCCGCGGCTCGGTGGCAACCACTGCAGCTTGATCAGCTGTTCGGCTTGCGCACAGATGGCCTGACCCTGGTCGGAGCAGGCACAGTCGCCTGCTTTGCCGGTGTGCAAGACATAGCAGCTGCCCTGCAGGTGCTGACTGATGCGCAGGTGCACGGCGCCCGCACCCAGCACCGCCTGGCTACGGGCCGCCTGCAGATCGGTGTAGAGCATCTGGGCGATGCCCTGCAGGTGTTGGCGTTGCTGAAGCTGTCGAAACTGGGGCAGGGCTGCCGCCAGCAAGACGCCGATCGTCAGACAAGCCATGCAGCTTTCAATGAGGCTGAGGCCAGTCTGCCGGCCGCCAACGGCCGTGTGAAAGCGCGAAAGTGGGATGCCAGGGCGCATAAAGCCTCCGCCAGATGGCAAGGGATTGCTCAGAGCAATCTAGGCCCGAGGTTTCGGGCTTTCTGTCCTGCCTAAGGGGGATGCTTTGGGGGG
>NZ_JBKCLH010000231.1:0-4907 GCF_046300915.1 Roseateles sp.
GGTTTGGGGCTGGGCGCATTGTAGGGATGCAGTCCCGCCATATCGTGTCAGGAGGATTTAGGGGACAGCATGGGCTCTGGCCTGGTTTGGGCCTTGGGGCAATCCATGCTGCGCCCCCGGGGGCGCGGCACTATGCTGGGGGCAGCCACAACGGGGATGCGCGCATGCGGCTCGGGATCTATCTGTTCGACGAGGTGGAGGTGCTGGACTTTGCCGGCCCCTTCGAGGTCTTCAACACCGCCAGCCGCCTGGTCCACCGGGCCGATCCGCAGGCCACGCCGCCCTTCGAGGTGCTGACCCTGGGGCCGAGTCTTGCGCCGGTCCGGGCCCGCGGCGGGCTGCTGGTCACGCCCCAGCGTGTCTTCAGCGAGGCGCCGCCGCTGGACCTGCTGATCGTGCCCGGCGGCGTGGTCACGGCCGAACTGGCACGCCCGGGCCTGAGTGACTGGCTGCTGCGCCAGAGCCTGCATCTCAAGGCCCTGGCTTCCATCTGCACCGGCGCCTTTCTGCTGGAGAAGGCCGGTCTGCTCAACGAGCGCGAGGCCACCACCCACTGGGAAGATCTTGAGGATCTGCAGGCCGCCTCCCAGGCCTCGGGCTCCCTGCTGCGTGTGGTGGTGCATCAGCGCTGGGTGGAGGCCCGGCCCTGGGTGCACCATGGCGGACGCTGCCGCCTTTTCAGCTCGGCCGGCATCTCGGCAGGTATCGATCTGAGCCTGCATCTGGTGGCCGAGTTCGCCTCGGTGGATCTGGCGCGGCGCACCGCGCGCCAGATGGACTATGACTGGCGGGCTGCCAACGGCACCGTGCTGCACTCGGTCTGGTAAGCGCCTGCCCCGCGGCTTCAGGGCGGGGGCGGCAGCTCCAGGGCCATCAGGTCCTTGCCGATCAGGCGCCCATCGGCCAGCTTGAGTGCGCCCGGCAGCTGGCCGTAGCGCCTGAAGCCCAGGGACTCGTAGAGCCTGATGGCGCCCTCATTGCCGCTGCTCACGCTCAGTGTGGCCATGCGGATCTCGGGCTCGGCGCCCAGCAGGCGCAGCGCGCAGTAGAGCAGGGCCCGGCCCAGGCCGCGGCCCTGCTGCTCATCGGCCACCATCATGCCCACCACATGGGCGATATGCCGGATCTTGGCCCGGCCCTCACGCTCGCAACTCACCGCGCCCACCAGCTGCTCCCCGCGCCAGGCCGTGACGGTGAACATGCAGCCCACGCCATTGGCCTGGCTCAGGCGGTTGCGGTAGCTCTCGGCGCTGCGGCCCCGCTCGCTGGCAGCGTCTGAGGTGAAGGCCTCGTCATGGGCCGACAGCATGGCGTCGCGCAAGCGCTTGTATTCATGCAGATCGCCCTCGCGCAGCATGCGCAGCTGGATGCCGGCCGGCAGGATCAGAGCCTCGGGGGAAAGAAGGTTCAGAATTCGGGCGGGGCGGCAAGGAGCGCTGGCTGGGCCTGCAGTGCCGCCAGATCGGCGGGGTGGTTGAGGTTGGCGAAGGCCCGCAGGTCGTCGGCACGCTCGAAAGCCACCTCGACCGCGCCCTGGCTCTGCATCCACTCGCGCACGCGGCGTCCGCCCCGGGCCAGATAGTCGCGCAGGGAGGGGGCGAGATCGCGGCGCAACAGACAGCAAGCAGGATGCAGCCGCCCCTCGCGATCGCGCGGATAGGCGACTGGGCGCGCAGCACCGGCCATGGCCTGGCTGCCGGCCCACAGGCGCGCGGCGAGATCCTGGGGCAGGGCGGGCAGATCGCAAGGCGTGCACAGCAGCCATTCGGTCTTGCAGGCGAGCAGGCCGGCGAGCATGCCGGCCAGCGGGCCGGCAAAGGCCTCGCCGGCACACAAGCTGCGCTCATCGCTCAAGACCTGGGCCTGCGGGTCCAGTGCCTGCGCCAGTGCCAGGTATTGCTGCTGATGGCGGTTGGCGCTCACCAGCAGCCGCCCGACCTGGGGTGCAAGGCGGCGCAGCACATGGGCCGCCAGCGGCTCGCCATGCAGGGGCAGCAGGCCCTTGTCCTGCCCACCCATGCGGCGCCCCTCACCGCCGGCCAGCAGCAGGCCGCTGAGGGACTTGCGCTCAAGTGCTGCCATGGCCCGGCCCCTCCTGCTCCGCGGCGCCCGGGAATTCGTCGCCCTTCAAGGAGGGGCCCTTCATCACGGCCACCACCCAGCAGCCGACCAGCCAGACCACGATCATGGACAGGCCAAAGAAGATGCCCCCCAGCACCATGAAGTCCACCAGCTGGGCGGCGCGCTGGGCATCGTTGTGCAGGCCGGGCTGAATGAACTGCTTGGCCCAGGCGCCCACCAGCCAGGGCAGACCCAGAGCGGCCGCCAGGGCCCAGAGCAGCTGGCGCCGCAGCCGGGGGGTGAACCAGTCGCTGAGTGCGCGCCGCAGAGTGAAGGGGGGCTGCTGGTCGGGACTCATGATCGAAGTGAGTGAGCGATGCTCAGCCGCCGATGTAATGCATCTCGACACGCCGGCTGCCATCGCCCGGCAGGGCCTGCCCCTGACCGCGCAGCTGCGAATAGCGGTCATCGCGGCGCGACCAGAGCGCGCCCAGGGCGGCGCGCATCTGCGCATCGCTGGCGCCGCCGCGCAGCAGGGCCCGCAGATCATGACCGGCATGGGCGAACAGGCAGGTGTAGAGCTTGCCCTCGGTGGACAGGCGGGCGCGATTGCAGTCGCCGCAGAAGGCCTGGGTCACGCTGGAGATCAGGCCGACCTCGCCGCGGCCATCGGCATAGGCCCAGCGCTCGGCGGTTTCACCCGGCGCAGCGGCATCAAGCGGGCGCAAGGGGAACTCGGCCTGCAGCCGCGCCAGCAGCTCGCGCGAGGGCAGGACTTCGTCCATGCGCCAGCCATTGGTGGCGCCCACGTCCATGTATTCGATGAAGCGCAGCACCACCGCGCCGCCGTAGTGATCGCGGAAATGCCGGGCCATGGGCAGGATCTGGTCTTCGTTGACCCCGCGCTTGACCACCATATTGACCTTGACCGGCCCCAGGCCCACGTCCAGCGCCGTCTCGATGCCGCGCAGCACCTCGCCCACCGGAAAGCCCACATCGTTCATGCGCTGGAACACGGCGTCGTCCAGCCCGTCCAGGCTGACGGTGATGCGCTGCAGCCCGGCCGCCTTCAGGGCAGCGGCCTTGCGGGCCAGCAGGGAGCCATTGGTCGTCAGGGTCAGGTCCAGCGCCTGACCCTCGGGTGTGCGCAAGGCGGCCAGCATCGCAATCAGGCTCTCGATGCCGCGCCGCAGCAAGGGCTCGCCGCCGGTCAGGCGCAGCTTGCGCACGCCCAGGCCCACGAAGACGCTGGCCAGGCGGGTGATTTCCTCGAAGCTCAGCAGTTCGGCATGGGGCAGGAACTGGTGGTAGTGATCAAAGACTTCCTTGGGCATGCAGTAGCTGCAGCGGAAGTTGCACCGGTCCGTGACCGAGATGCGCAGATCGTGCAGCGGGCGACCCAGGGCGTCTGCCACCAGGGCGCCTTCGGGCAGGGGCTGCAAGGGCAGGGGCGGCACCTGGGCTTGCCGCAAGTCCATCACGGGGATCACGCGCTCTGACATGGCGCTGATTGTGCCCGCTCTTGCCGGGCCAGCCGGCTCTGGGGCCGGCCCGCGCGCATGGTCCGACCCAGCCTGCAGAGGTGATTAAATGGCTGTATATTTGTACAGTATTCAATCTGGCCATGCCGCCCAGCCCACCGTGGACCTGAATCGCAAACTCGCCATCCTGGCCGATGCTGCCAAGTACGACGCCTCCTGCGCCTCCAGCGGCACGGACAAGCGCGACTCCGCCGACGGCCGCGGCCTGGGCTCCACCGGCGGCATGGGCATCTGCCACAGCTACGCGCCGGACGGTCGCTGCATCTCCCTGCTCAAGGTCCTGCTGACCAACCACTGCCAGTACGACTGCCTCTACTGCGTCAACCGTGCCAGCAGCAATGTGCCGCGGGCCCGCTTCCGGGTGGAAGAGGTGGTGCAGCTGACCCTGGACTTCTACCGCCGCAACTGCATCGAGGGTCTGTTTCTGTCCAGCGGCATCGTCAAGAGCCCGGACTACACCATGGAGCAGGTGGTGGAGGTGGCGCGCCAGCTGCGCGAGGCCCATGGCTTTCGCGGCTACATCCATCTCAAGACCATTCCCGATGCCAGCGCCGAGCTGCTGGAGCGCGCCGGCCGCTACGCCGACCGGCTGAGCATCAATATCGAGCTGCCCAGCGAGCAAGGCCTGCGTGCGCTGGCGCCCGAGAAAGACGGCCAGGCCATCCGTCGCTCCATGGGCCGGCTGCGCAGCGGCATCGAGGCCGCGCGCGAGCCGGCGGTGCAGCCCATACGCGTGCTGCCCGGCGCCCGGCCGCGGCCGGCGCGGCCGCCGCGCTTCGCGCCCGCGGGCCAGAGCACCCAGATGATCGTGGGCGCGGACGGCAGCGATGACCGCAGTATCCTGGCCACCAGCGCCGCGCTCTACCGCGGCTACCGCATGCGCCGGGTCTACTACTCGGCCTTCAGCCCCATTCCTGACGCGGCGCAGGCCCTGCCGCTCAAGCCGCCGCCCCTGCTGCGCGAGCACCGGCTCTACCAAGCCGACTGGCTGATGCGCTTCTACGGTTTTGCCCATGAGGAACTGGCCCTGGACGGCCAGGGACTGCTGCGCCTGGATGTGGACCCTAAGCTGGCCTGGGCCTTGGCGCATCCGGCGCGCTTTCCGGTGGACCTGAACAGCGCGCCGCGCGAGCTGATGCTGCGCGTGCCGGGCCTGGGGCCGGGCATGGTGGAGCGTCTGCTGCAGGCGCGGCTCATGGGTCAGGCGCCAGAGCAGGCGGTACATCAGGGCAACACGGCGCGGCTCGCGGTGCAGCAGCACGCGCTCGCACAGGGCCACAAAAGCCGGCGGCACCCGCACCAGGG
>NZ_JBKCLH010000232.1:0-42349 GCF_046300915.1 Roseateles sp.
GCATTTGCTCACGGCCGGGCAACGCCACGGGTGTGGTCCGCCGAGCTTAGCCCCAGCGCCCCAGGCTCAGCAAGACGGCCGCCGCCGCGGCCAGGCCGGCCGCGGGCAGCCAGCGGGCGCGCCAGGTGGCCAGGGCCACCACGGCCACAGCGCCCAGGGAGAGCTGGGCGCCCCAGCCAGCCCAGGCCAGGCCCCAGTCCGCCCGCCCCCAGAGACTCCAGGTGGACGCCAGCCCGGCCAGCAGCGCCAGGGCGCGCAGGCCCTGTTGGCGCCGCCGGCTGGGCGTCTGGCCCAGCGCGTCCTCATGATGCCGCTCCATGGCCAGGCACAGCAGGGCGAAGCCCAGCAGGCTGCACAGCACTTGATGCGCAAACGCCATGGCTCAGCCCCCCTGCCCGGCTGTGGCCAGGGATGCGCTGGCGGCCGGCGCCGGACCTGCCACCGCCCCGCGCCGCGGCCCGCAGCGCCAGGCCAGGCCCAGCAGCGCCAGCGCCGTCACGCCCAGGGCCAGGCGCACGGGCCAGGGCCCGGCAAACAGCAGGGCCAGGCCGGCAAAGCCCAGACACGCCAGGCCGAAGAGCGCGCGCCAGCCGCGCCGGTCCGGCCAGGCGGCGGCCCGCGGCAGGCTCAGGCCCCAGACCGCGTAGAAGACCTGGAGCTCCACATCGGGCCGCTGCGCCAGATCCAGGGGCAGCAGGCGGTTGGCATAGAACAGCGCCGCCATGGCCAGGGGCAGGCCGGCGATGGCAACCAGATTGAGCGTGTCCACCAGGCGGCGCCCCAGGGGCCGGGCCAGACCGCGGCGCGCCTCCTCGGCCGCGCGCTTGACACTCCACAGCAGCAGGCCGGTGGCGATCATGGCGCTGCCCAGCAGGCCCAGGCCGAAGAGCAGCCAGCGCAGCGGCCAATCGGCAAAGCGCGCCATGTGCAGACCGTAGAGCACACCATAGGTCCGGGCCGCGGGCGCGGCGGTATCGGCCAGATGCAGGCGGCGGCCGCTCTCGGCCTCGAAGATCAGGCGCGGGCTGCGGTACTGCAGGCGGTCGCCCTCATGGCGGCTGAACTCCACCAGGGTCTGGCCACCCTCGCGCAGCAGGGCCACGCCCTCGATGCGGCTGCGCGCCCCGGCCGGCCACTCGCGCCGCACCTCGGCCAGCAGGGCCTCCCAGCGCGCCTGCCCCAGCCGGGGCAAGGCCTGCCCCTCCCCTGCCGCCGCACTCAGCCCGCGCCCGCGCGGCAAGGGGTCACCTGAGAGCTCGTTGAAATACGTGCCGCCCTTGAGGCCGTAGACGGCGGCGATGCCGGCCGGCATGTAGAGCGTGTGCATGATCATCAGTCCGCTGAAAGTGATCACCAGGTAGAAGGGCAGCACCAGCACGCCGCTCACATTGTGGGCATCCAGCCAGGCGCGCTGCGCGGCCTTGGCCCGGGGCCGAAACGTGAAGAAATCCTTGAAGATGCGGCGGTGCGTGATCACGCCGCTGATCAGGGCCACGAACATGAGGAGCGTGGCCAGCCCCACCAGCCAGCGCCCCTCGGTGATCCAGCGGCTTTGCTGGGCCGAGCGCAGCTCGAAATGGAAGCGGTAGAAGAACTCGCCGATGCCAAAGCTCTCGCGCGGCCTGAGCAGCTGGCCGCTGGCCGGGTCCAGCCAGCGCTGTTCCAAGCGCGCGCGCTGGCCCGGCGCGGCCGCCTCGCGCCAGCCCAGCTGGACCAGGGGCCTGCGCTCGTCCGCGGCGGTGAGGCGCCAGCTCTGCGCGCCCGGCGCAGCCTCGTGCACCCGCGCCTCGACCAGGGCCAGCTGGGCCGCATCCAGCGGCGCGGCCAGCCCGTGGCCCAGCAGCTCGGGCCGGCTCCAGTGGTTGAGCTCATGCTTGAAGAAGGCCAGGCTGCCGGTCAGGAAGATCGCAAACAGCAACCAGCCCAGCAGCAGGCCCACCCAGGTGTGCAGCCAGGCCATGGCCTGGCGCAGGCCTTCGCGCGCGCCGTCGGCTCTCATGCTCAGAAGCGGTAGCTGAGGGTGGCGTTGAGCGTGCGGCGCTGGCCATAGAAGCAGTCGCCACGCGCCAGGCACTGGGTGATCTGCACCTTGTCGGCCAGGTTCACCGCATTCAGCGCCAGGCGCCAGTCACCCTGCTCATAGGCGAGCATGGCATCCACCAGGGTGGCCGCGGGCGTGCTGATCAAGGGCGTGCCGGACCAGGAACCGCCCGCATAGCGCAGGCCCGCACCCGCGCTGAAGCCGCTGAGCCCGCCCAGGCTGAAGTGGTGCGTCAGCCAGGCCGAGCCGTTGTGGCGGGCCACGCCGGCCACGGCCTGGCCCTGATCGCCGGCATTGCTGCGGCTGATCTTGGCATCGGTGTAGGCATAGCCCAGGGTCCAGTCCCAGCGGCCCCAGCGGCGGCTGTCCAGGCTGCCGGCGCTCTCCAGCTCCAGGCCGCGCACGCGCACCTCGCCGATCTGCAGGCTGTTGAGCGGCTGGCTGGGGTCGCTGGTCTTGCGGTTGGTGTCGCGCAGATCGTAGAGCGCCACGGTGGCGGAGACCCGCTTGTCGGCCGGCTGCCACTTCAGGCCTGCCTCCCATTGCTCGCCCACCTGGGGCTTGTAGGGCTTGCCGTAGAAGTCCACCCCACCCAGGGGCAGGAAGGACTCGGTGTAGGCCAGATAGGGCGAGAAACCGCCGTCAGCCAGATAGAGCAGGCCAGCGCGCTTGCTGGTGGCCTTGTCATCGACCTTGGCCTCGGGGCGGCCCTGGGTTTCGGTCTTGGCGCGGTCATGGCGCAGGCCCAGCACGGCGACCCAGCGTTCGTCGAACTTGATGTGGTCCTGCAGGTACAGACCCAGCTGGCGCTGGTCCACCGTGGGCTGGGCCACCAGGGCACTGGCGGCCGGCGGCGTGAAGTTGCCATAGACCGGCGCATAGACATCGATGGCCGGCGCACGGCCGCGGACGCTGCGCTGGGTGCTGTCGTTCTTCTGCGCGTCCAGGCCCAGCAGCAGCTGGTGCTTCCAGGCGCCCATGCGCAGCTGGCCCTCGAGCTGGGTGTCCAGCAGGGACATGCTGCCGCCATTGAGCTGCCAGACCATATCGCGCTCCACGCGGCGGCCGTCGGCATTGAAGAGCGGGCGTCGCGCCGTGGTGCTGAAGCTGGTGTAGAGGGTGCGGTAGTCCACCGCGCTCTTGGTGTGGCGCAGGTTCTGGCGCAGGGTCCAGTCGGCGTTCAGGCGGTGGCTGAAGAGGTAGCCGACCGAGTCCTGGTCGCTGTCATAGGCATCCCAGCCGGGTTCGCTGATAAAGGTGGAGGTGGGAATCTGGCCCTGGCTGCCATTGGGCAGCCGCGTGCCCTGCCAGGGGAAGAAGCCGATCAGGGAGCCGCTCTGGTCGCGCTGGTGGAGCGCCTGCAGGGTGAGCGAGGTGGCCGCGCTGGGCTGCCAGGTGAGCGAGGGCGCGAGCAGCAGGCGGTCGTCCTTCACATGGTCGACCTGGGTGCCGCTGTCGCGCTTGATGGCCACCAGGCGGTAGGCCCATTGCTCGCTGAGCGGGCCGGTGAGATCCAGGGCCAGCTGCTTGCGCTCATGGCTGCCCAGCTGCAGCTGCAGCTCGCGCCGACTTTCAAACTGCGGGCGCTTGGACACCAGGTTCAGCACCCCGTTGAGGCTGCCCTGGCCATAGAGCACCGAGGCCGGGCCGCGCACCAGCTCCACGCGCTCCAGCGTGAAGGGGTCGGGTCTTGCGGTGTTGTAGGTGCCGTAGCTGCGCAGCAGGCCGTCCTGGTACTGGGCCACACTGCCGCCGCGGGCGCTGATGCTGTCCACCCGGCTGTCGAAATAGGCCGAGACCACGCCGGCCGAGTAGCCCACGGTCTGGCGCAGGGTGGTGGCGCCCTGGGCCTCGATCTGGTCGGCCGTGACCACGGCGATGGACTGCGGCGTCTCGATCAGCGGGATGTCGCTCTTGAGCCCGCTGCCGGCTCGCCGCGCCACGAATCCGGGCACCGGCCCGGTGGCGCTTTCCTTGCTGCCCTGCACGCGCACCAGCGGCAAGGTGTTGGTGGATTCGGCAGCGTCGGCCACGCGTGGGGCCTCGTCGGCCCAGGCCGTGCCAATCAGCAGGGCCAGGAGACTCAGGCTCAGGGGATGCGGTGTTTTCATCGTGTGGAACAGGGGGTAGGTGGAAGAAGAAAAAGGGAAAGCGGGGCTCAGAGCCAGCGCGGCAGCAGCGCGCCGGCCCCCAGCAGCAGTGCCGCCCCCAGAATCCAGGCCCAGGCACGCCAGGCACTACGGCAGGCAAAGGCGGCCATGAAGGCAAGGGCATAGACCAGATAAGCCAGCATGGCGCCACCCACGGTGGCCTCGCTGCGCGCGGCACCGAGCAGGCTGGGGAGATGGACGGCGCAGGCGGTCGCCACCGCGGCAGCCAGCAGATAGCCGCCCAGCAGAGCCGCCAGGGCACGCGAGAAGACGGCGCCGCGATAGCGCCAGGCGGCCGCAGATCGGCCGCGGGCCGGCTGAGCGCCCGCAGATGTTTTGGACATGGCCAAGCCCCACCGGCAGCCGCAAGGCGCCGGAGACGAGATGGATGGGTGCTGACACCGAAGACACGCCGCACAGGCATGCCGCGGCTCGCACTCAGGCCTTCACGCGCGGATCAGACCAGGGAGCGGTTCGGTATCAGGGGAAGAGCGCCCGGCGGGGCGCCGGGCTCAAGCCACCTCAGGGGCTAGGCTTGGCCGGCGGGAGCGCAGGCAAAGGCTCCAGGCCCTGGCTCAGGCTGAAGCCCAGGGTGGTGACGAACTGCCCCACGTCCCAGGCCTGGCCATTGCGCTCACCACCTTGCTTGTCGGTGTGCTTGAGCTCCAGCACATAGCGGCCCTTCCAGGGCAGGCTCAGCTGCAGCAGGCCGCTCTTGTCGGCCACGAACTCGCGGCCCCAGCCGGAGGCCGTGAACACCTGCACCTTGGCCTCGGGCAGGGCTTGCTGCTTGTAGAAGGCCTGGAACTGTCCGGGCTTGCCGGTGGGCACCAGGTCCAGGGTCAGGCGTGCCGGGCGGGCGACGAAGTCGCTGATCCAGCGCGCGGCCGGGATCCAGACATGGCGCTCGACCTTGTCGCCCTGCTTGCGCTCCCAGCCGGGATAGGCGTTTTCCTGGGCGATGAGGGACTCGCCGCTGATGGCCCGGCCATCGATGTCGAAGGCATTGGCGCGCTTGCTCAGCGCGGCGGGAATGTCTCCCTTGGCCGTGAGCAGGGTGGCCGAAGGCTGCACAAACTTGTCCAGCATGCCCGGCGAGGTTTCGCGCAGGTTTTCGCCGAACTCACCGAGGTACAGGCGCGCACCTTGGACGTCCTGTTCAATCCAGATCTGGTGGGCCTGGGCCTGGGCGGCCATCCACAACAGCAGGGGCAAGAGCAGCAGCTTCTTCTTCAGCATGGCGTGCAATCCTAACGAGGTTTGAGAGGATGGCGAACGCTGACCGCCGCCATCGGCCCGACTTCGGAGGTCGGGGCTTGGATGCTGGCGGAGGGTCCGCAGACCCTGAAGCTGGCAGAGGACTGCCTTGAAGCAGTCCGCTCCGCTATTTGCGAATGATTCGCATTGTAATCAAAACTGCGCTGTCGGCAAATACCCGAGGGTCAGGTATTGCCGTCATGCCGTGGCCGGCGCGGGCTCGGTCTCCAGCAGCCGCTGCAACAGCTCCCGCACCGTGCGGATCTCAGGGCCGAAGGGCAAGGCGCCTGCACCGCGAAAGAACAGTCCCTTGCTGAGGTCACCGCGCAGGGCCGCGCCCAGCTGGTTGTCGATGCAGAACTGGCCCCAGCCCTTGAGCCCGTCGCGCAGGCCGCACTGGGCCAGGCAATCAAAGGCCTTGGTGCAGCGCGCCTTGACCTGGGCCACGGCCTGCAGCCGGGGCTCGGCCTTGAGGTAGTTGCGCAGCCAGGGCGTGGCCACGGCGCGCGCCGGCAGACCGGCGACGCTGGTGAACTCCACCAGCTGCGCTTCCTCGGCCTCGGCCAGCACGCGCTTGAACTCGGGATGGGCGTCGCCCTCCTCGGTCACGGCAAAGGGCGTGCCCAGCTGCACCGCGGCGGCACCCAGGCCCTGCAGATGGCGGATCTGGGCATGGCTGCGTATGCCCCCGGCGGCAATCAGGGGAATGCGCCCCGCAATGCCGGCCTTCTCGAAGAACTCCAGGCATTCGGGGATCACGCGCTCGAAGTCAAAGCGCGGGTCATTCAGATCGGCGACCTTGGCCGCCCCCAGATGCCCGCCGGCCAGGCGCGGATGCTCGATCACGATGGCGTCCGGCAGGCGCTGCTTGCGCTCCCACTTCCTGACGATGAGCTGCACCCCCCGGGCGTCGCTGAGTATAGGGATCAGCAGGGTGTCGGGGTGATCCTGAGCCAGCTCGGGCAGATCCAGGGGCAGGCCTGCGCCCACGACCAGGGCATCGATCCCCTCACGCAGCGCAGTCTTCACCGAGGCCGCATAGTCGCTGAGCGCGCGCATCACATTGAGCGCCAGCAGGCCACGCCCCTGGCTGCGCTCGCGCGCACCAGCGATCTCGCGCACCAGGGCTTGCTGGTTGGCGGCCTCGATCACGCGCTTGGCCTCCTCACCGGCATGCAGGCCCTCGCAGCGGGCCATCAGATCGGGATGCAGGCGCCTCAGGTCCACCGAGCTCAGGGTGCCCATGGCCCCGGAGGCCGCGACGGCCCCCGCCAGGCTCTGGGCGCTGACGCCCACGCCCATGCCGCCCTGCACGATGGGCAGCAGGCTGCGCCCACCGCGCAAGCGCAGAGGGCTCAGGCCGGAACGGTCCAGCCAGTCATTCATCTGAGGGTCGATCCGGGCGTTCTGGGACATGGGCAGCACTCGCGGCTTGAGCAAGGATGGCGAACCCTAAGGCGCGTCGCCCCCCAAAACGTTGACGGAAATCACGCTTGAGGCAGATCCGTGCAGGGCGGCGGCCCGCGGACCATCAAGGCCGCCGCCGATGCGCCGAAACAGCGGTGCAAGAACGAGGCGAGGCATGTGGCGCAACCCTGGGGGGTCGCGCCCAAGGGGCTTGGCCTCTATGCACAGGAGGGATTCAATGCGATACCCGGACAGCATGGCGCGCAGCGCGGAATACCTGCGGCTGGCCCTGCCCCTGATGACACGTCAACGCACGGCCCTGCACCCCATCAGCTATGCGGTGTGGTACGAGTTCGTGAGCGGCCGCAACCCGGGCTTGATGCAGGCCGTGCAGGAGCGCACCCGCGACGGCGGCGTCCTGGAGGAAGACGATACGGCGGCCCTGTACCGTCAGCACCTGGCCGAGCCCTTGCTGGACCCCGAGGATGCGCGGCGGGTCAGCGAGGGGCTGAGCCGCGTTCTGGACAATATGGCCAGCACCGCCGCCGAGGCGGGGGATCGCACCGCGCGCTTCGACCAGTCCCTCTTGGAATGGAGTCGTCAGCTGCTGGACGAAAGCACGCTCAATGCCCGGGCCCGTGAGCAACTGCAGTCCCTGATGGACGAGACGCGCCAGATGCGCCAGGCCATGAGCACCCTGCAGCAGCGCCTCGACGCCAGCCACGGCGAGATCGCCGCGCTGCGCGAGGAAGTCAGCCAGGCCCGCAGCGAGGCACTGGTGGATGCGCTCACCGGCCTGGCCAACCGCCGCGCCTTCGAGCGCCGGCTCGCGAGCTGCCTGACGGGCGATGCAGCCCCGGCAAGCCCGCAGGAGCCCTCGCTGTGCCTGGTCCTGGGCGATATCGATTTCTTCAAGCGCGTCAATGACAGCTACGGCCATTCTTTCGGCGATCAGGTGCTGCGCGCCGTCGCCCAGAGCATGCAGCGCATGATCAGCGAACCCGGACTGGCGGCCCGCGTGGGCGGCGAGGAGTTCGCCCTGCTGCTGCCCGATACGCCGCTGCTGCAGGCCCGCCAGCTGGCCGAACAGCTGCGTACCGCCATTGCCAGCAGCAGCATACGCCGGGCCAATGGGGAGAAGGCGGCGGAACGCGTGACCCTGTCCCTGGGGGTCACCCAGCTGGCCCCCGGCGAAAGTGCCAATGACTTCTTTGAACGTGCCGACCGGGCGCTCTACGCCTCCAAGCGCAGTGGCCGCAACTGCGTTACGGTACTGGCAGCGCGCGCGGCCTGATCCACAAGGCCCTCATGCAGGGCCCTGGCGCGGGGCCCTGATGCAGGACTGGTACGCGCCCGCCCGTCTATGATGGCCGCAAGGACAAAGACCCAGCGACCATGCGCCTCCTAGTGACCGAAGACGACGCCCAGCTGGGCGAGGCCCTGAGTCTGGGACTGCGCCAGCTGGGCCACGCCGTAGACTGGTTTCGCGATGGCACCAGCGCCGACACGGCCATGGCCAGCACCGCCTACGACGCCCTGGTGCTCGACCTGGGCCTGCCCGGTGGCGACGGGATTTCTTGGCTCAAACGTTGGCGCCAGCGCGGCCGAACCCTGCCGGTCTTGGTGCTCACCGCACGAGATGGCATCGAACAGCGGATTGCCGGCCTGGATGCCGGTGCGGACGATTACCTGATCAAGCCCATCACCATCGACGAGCTGGCGGCCCGGCTGCGTGCGCTGCTGCGCCGGGCCAGCGGACGCGCCCAGACCCTGTGGCAGCAAGGCCTGCTTGAGTACGACATCGCCGCCAAGCAGGTGCGCTGGGACGGTGAGTCGGTGGAGCTCACCGGCCGCGAGCTGTCCTTGCTTGAGGTCTTGATGAGCCACCCCGAGCGCGTGCTGAGCAAGGAAGCCCTGAAGGACAAGCTCTACGACTGGGGCCACGAGGCCCCGGAGGGCAATGCCCTGGAGGTGCATATCCATCATCTGCGCCGCAAGCTGGGACCGAGCGTGGTGCGCACCGTCCGGGGTCTGGGCTACGCCCTGGGCACATGCCTTCCGGACGCTGGCGCGGAAGCCGCCCGATGAGCCTGCGCCGACGCCTGCTGCTCTATCTGCTGCTCAGCGCCCCGCTGGTCTGGGCACTGGCGCTGTGGATCTCGGTGGACCGGGCGCGGCACGAGGTCAACGAGCTGTACGACTCGGAGATGATCCGCCTCGCGCGCCAGGTGCAGGCCACCTTGCGCAGCCCCGAGATGCCGGGCGATGCCCCCAGGCCGGGAACGGATATGGGCGAGGCCGATGTGCGCGATCTCGCCATTGCCGTGTGGGATGCACAGGGGCAGCTGCTGATGAGCGATCGGGAGGGTGTGCTGCTGCCGCGTCAGAGCCAGTCCGCCGGTTTTGCCGACATCGAGCTGGAACACGAGCCCTGGCGGGTCTACTACCTGCAATCCTTCGACGGCGCCTGGCTGGTGGCCGCGGGGCAGCGCGTCTACGAGCGCCAGGAAATGGTGTTCAACCTGACCAGCAGCCAACTGGCCCCCTGGCTCATGGTGCTGCCCCTGCTTCTGCTGGCGAGCGCCTGGGGCGTGAAGCGGGCGCTGCAGCCCTTGCAGACGCTCAGTGCGGAGCGGCGCCGGCGCAGCCCGGACGAGTTGCAGCCCCTGGATGCCGGTCGGGCCCCGCAGGAATTGCGGCCGCTGCTGGACGCGATGAACGGCTTGTTCCAACGGGTAGACACCCAGCTTCAGCGCGAGCGCCGTTTCACCGCGGATGCAGCGCATGAGCTGCGCACGCCCCTGGCCGTTCTGCGCGCGCAGTGGGATGTGCTGAGACGATCGCGCACGGACGAAGAGCGCCTGGAGGCGCAGGCCCGCCTGGGCGGCGGTCTGGAACGCATGGACAGGCTGGTGAACCAGATGCTGGCGCTGGCCAGACTGGAGTCCGGCGCGGAGCCCCTGCGTCGTGCCGTGGTGGACTGGCGACAGGTGGCGGAGCAGGCCTTGGTCGACCTGCTACCCCTGGCCGAGCGGCGCCATATCGAGCTGCAGTGCGACTGGCCCGGCGACGGCGCGGCCGCCCTGCCCCTGCAGGGTGACGCCGATCTGCTGGTCGTCATGCTGCGCAATCTGCTGGACAACGCCCTGCGCTACGGCCCGCAGGGCTGCGCGGTCCGACTTGCGTTCGAGAGCGATGGTCTGCGGGTTGAGAACCAGGGGCCGCCGCTGCCTGCAGAGCAGCTGCTGCGCCTGGGGGAGCGCTTCTACCGGCCCAGCGGGCAGACCGAAGGCGGCAGCGGACTCGGCGTATCCATCGTGCGGCGCATTGCGGAACTGCATGGGCTGACGCTGCACTTCGGCCCTTGCGCTGACGGCCAGGGTGTGTGCGCCAGCCTGCATCTCGCCCCGCCGCGCCAGTCCGGCGACGGCTCCACCTGAGGCCCTGCGGCCGGCACGCCCGCCGCCGCACCGCTCAGTGCCTGGCCTTCTCCAGCAGGGCCCGGGCCTCTTCACGGCGGCCGGTATCCGCGACCTGACGGCCCGGGCGGGCCGGCGCCGCCATCGCGCGCTCCAGATAGCTCACGGCCTCGGCCGTCTGCTTGCTCTCGATCAGGAACTCGCCGTAGAAGAAATTGGCGTCAATGCCCTTGGGATTGATCTGCAAGGCCCGCTGCAGGAGTTCACGCGCCTTGTCCTTGTCGCCAAAGCCAAGCGGCCAGCCGGGGACCTTGTAGTAGAGCACCCCCAGGCTGTTGTAGGCCGAGCCATCCAGGGCCTGCCCATCGATCTTGATCGCGTGCTCGTACAGCGTCTTGGCCTGCTTGACCAGGCCCAGGGCCCCCAGCCCGCCCTTCTCGCCGGCCCAGGAGCTCACGACGATGCCCTCCCAGACCAGGGGCTCGCTGCGCCCGGGATGGCTCTCGCTGAGCTTGTGCGCCTTGGCCGCCAGGGCCTCGAAACGACGCTCACGTTCGGCCGCGGGCGTCTGGTAGCGGATCACCGCCCAATCCTGCTGAATTTCAGTGATGCCGTCCTCCAGCGCACCGGCCAGTGCGGCTTGAAGGGGGTTGAGCGATGCGCCCAGCACGGCCGTGATCAGGAGCGCAGCCTTGAACTTGTCCATGTGATATCTCTGGATGAAATAGTTTCAGGAATTGGTGACAGGCCGCTGCGGCACGGCCGGCCGCCCCAGGCTGCGGCCGTGCTTCACGAACGCTCCGTCCATGGCTGCGCCGAGCAGGCCGTTGAGTCGAACCGCCAGCACCTCCGGGAAGCCGATGAAGCGCTCCGGCGTCTCGTGCACCAGCAAGCTCAGCAGCTCGCGGGCCACCCGCTCCGGTGCATCCATGGCCGTCTTGGTGGCCTGGTTGTAGGCCTGGACCGCGGCATCATTGAACTCGGTGCGCGTGCTGCGCGGCCCCAGGTACTGGACCAGCACGCCGGTATCGGCTACCTCGCGACGAAGGGCTTCCGCAAAGCCGCGCAGCCCGAACTTGCTGGCGCAGTAGGCGCTGAAGCCAGGTAGGCCGATACGCCCCAGCGCCGAGCCCACGCAGATGATCTGCGCCTTGGGCAGGCGCATCAGATGCGTCAGCAGGGACTGGGTGAGCAGCATCGGAGCCAGCAGATTGGTCTGCATGAGGCCGCGCAGGGTCGCGGCATCCAGGGATGGCAGGGGGGCGAAGGCCGGAACACCCGCGCCATGCACCACCACATTGCAGCCCCAGTCGGCGGCCACGCCGGCCAGAGCGGCAATGTCCTGGTCTGACTGGAGATCCGCGCACTGCCAGGCCAGCCGTGCCGCCGCGCCCTCATGCCGCTGGGCGGAGTGCGCCATCAGCTGCTGCAGCTTCACGGGGTCGCGTCCGACCAGCAGTACCGAGGCGCCGGCTGCCAGCAGCACATCCACCGACGCTCGACCGATGCCGCCGCAGGCGCCCGTCAGCAGCACCCGGGCCTGCTCGGCCTTCATGCCATCACCTCGGCCACTTCAGTCTCACGGGGCAAGGGCAGGCTTCTGAAGACATCGCCATACAGGCGGTAGAAGAGCTTGGCGGCGTGGATGATGTCGGCCTGGTCGCGCTCGTCCTCAATCAGGTCCATGAGCTGCTGGAAATGGGCGGTGTGTTCGAGATCCAGGGTGCCGTGCGACCTGAGGTAGGTGAAGGCCGCGTCGGGCAGGCCGAGCGGCTTCTGGATGGCCTCGGCCGCCAGCAGCGCCAGCGCGACGCTGCTGCCCTCCAGCACCAGCACCATGCCGAAGAAGCTCAGCGGGTTGCCGCGCGCGATGCCGTCATAGGCATAGGCCACCATCAGCTCGGTCGCCACGCCGGGGCGCGAGGCGCGCGCAGCCTGCGCGTCACAGCCGCAGGCGGCGATGTCCGCCAGGATCCACTCCTCATGCCCGGCCTCTTCCTCGATGTACTCGTCCAGCGCCTCCCTGAGCCAGGCATGACGTGGCGGTAGCGCCGCCTTGCAAGCCTGCAAGAGCGGTACGGTGTGCCGCACATGATGGAAGGCCTCACGCAGGAAGGCGACATAGCTGGCGAGGGACACCTCGCCGCGCAGGCAGCCCTGGATGATGGGAACGGATTGCATGAGCGCGCGCTCGGACGCGGTCTCGGCAAGCAGACGGGCATGGAAACTCATGGAAACTTGCTCCGTAGGTCGGGGTCAGGAAGAAAAGGCGTCGGACAGATCGCCCAGCAACTCGCGGTGGGCGTGCCAGATCTGCGCCCGGATCGGCCGGCCATTGGCCGTGGCCAGTCCGGACTCGGGCCCGAAGACGCCCTGGGCCATGCACCAGCGTCCGATGCGGGCGTAATCGGGCAATGTGGCATTGGCGGCGGCCACGGCCGCCTCCAGCGCCGCGGCATCCACGGCAGCATGGCTTGGCCAGAGCACGGCGCACAGCGAGGGCATGGCCTCGCCGAACACGACGGCCTGGGCAATCGCGTCCTGGCTGCGAAGCGCGGTCTCGACCCACTCCGGCGACACATTGCGCCCGAAGCTCGTGATCAGCACATGCTTCTTGCGGCCACGGATATGCAAAAAGCCCTGGGCATCCAGTTCCCCCAGATCTCCGCTGGGCCACCATGCGGGCACGGCCGTGCTCTCGCCCACATAGCCGCTGAACAGGCTGCCGCGCAACTCGATCTCGCCATCGCCGGCAATGCGGATCTGGGCATGGGGCAGCGCGCGCCCCGCGCTGCCGGGGCAATCGGCCCAGGGCAGATTCAGCGTCTGCACGGAGCTGCCCTCGGACAGGCCATAGCCTTCATAGGCCGGTATGTTCAGGGCCCGAGCCCGGGACAGCAGCGCTTGGCCCACCGCGGCGCCCCCCACGGCCACCAGCCTCAAGCCAGGCGGCGCCTGCTGGCCGCTGCGCGCCAGCCAGGCCACCCAGGCGCGCAGCATCTGCGGCAGCAGGATGAGGCGGTGCGGCGCGAACTGTCGCACACACTGGTCGAAGCGCTGAACGTCAAAGCCCGAGGATCCGCTCAGGCCCAGCTGCGACAAGGGAGGCAGCAGAACCGTGGCGCCGCGGCGCAGGGGCGCCAGCACGCCGGCAATGTTCTCCAGCAGCACGGCCAGCGGCAGGGCGCAGAGATGCCGCTGCAGATCCAGAGGCTCCAGCGCCTGCACCAGCGAGGCCGCGACGCCATGCATCGCCGCATTCGTCAGGCAGACACCTTTGGGCGCGCCGGTGGTGCCGGAGGTGAAGGTGATCTTGGCCGTGCCCTCCGGCATGAGAGGGGCACGGCCGGGCAGACGCAGCAAGCACAGGGCCTGCCCGGCCAGCGTCAGGGGCTCCCGTGGCAGGCCGCCCATCGCATCGGCCAGGCTCGCGGGCAGGATCAAACTGTCGGCGCCGCAGTGCTGCAGCGCATGCTGCCGCTGGGCCGCGCTGAAGAAGAGCGGCAGGGGCACATGGACCAGATCCTGCGCGGCCAGGTCGGCGATGACCCAGGCCGGGCCGTTGTCCAGCAAGGTGGCCAGCACCCGCGTGCCGGCGCTGCGCAGCTTGAGCGCCAGTGCGTGCACCTCCGCCATCAGCTGCTCACGCGTGAAGAGATGCTCGCCGTCCCCCAGCTCGGCCTGGCGCCCGATCCAGGCCCAGTCATCAGCTTGGCTCGGTATCTGCAAGCTGCTCATGAACGCTCCCGAGCCAGTCTGCGGGCCAGCTGGTTCAGGGCCTGCGACAGATTGCCGGCCAATACCACGGGCTGGTGTTCGTAATAGCTGCCCCAGCGTGCGGCCAGCTCGCCCAGGCGCTGCGGGTCGGCCGCGCCCAGGGCCAGCGGTGTGACACCCAGGCGCACAAAGAGGTGCCGGAGCTCGGCCGTCAAGGTACTGACCACCCACTCAAAGCCTTGCAAGGCCAGGTGCTGGCCCAGCAGCGCAATCAGACGGCGCCCCTCGCCCGCGCGACTGGCTGCCAGATGCGCCACTTCCACGATCGCCTCGCGCCCGAGGGGTGAGGCGGCGCAAGCCCACAGCTGCTCTTCGACGGGCGCCGCGAGATAGCGCTCCAGAAACAAGGGCCCGCCCGCTGCGCCGCGATAGCCGGCGACGGCGACCAGGCCCTCGAGCGGGTCGTACAGGCCGACCAGGACGGGGGCGAAATCATCCACTACCGCGCCATAGCGCTGGGAGAAAACCCGCTGGACGAAGGTCTCAAGCTCGGCGCGACCGGGATCTGCAGGTCCGCAAACCCTTAGCTGCGCCGCCAAGTCCAACCCTTTGGGGCGAGGCTCCGGCATCTGGGCATTCAACAACAAGACAACTCCTTGGGGAGGGCCGACAGGCCTCCCATGGAGCGAATGCTCAGCCCGGGCGATTAACAAGGCCTTAAGCGCCGCGGCAGTGACCGCAGTGATTGATCCTTGACAAGCTCGCTGCGGTCTCGCTGCATAGACTTCATCCAGGGCGCGGCACCGGACGTCGCGCCCGACGCAGCCAGCGAGGAACCGACGATGAGCGCCTATCCGCCCCGCAGCTCTCAGGACGCGGCCATGCCCGGCCTGCTGCAGCAGTTGATGCCGGCCCTGCGCGCGGCCATGGACGCCGATGCCCTGGGCGACGGCATACGCCTAGACATCTGCGAGACCGCCCAGGACTACCGGGTGCGCGCCGAACTGCCGGGCGCGCACAAGGACAGTGTGCGAGTCACCGTTGATCGCAACTTCGTCAATATTGCCGCCGACATCCCCACCCATGAGGACGATTTGGAGGCCGGGCAAGCGGCCGCGCGCGTGCTGCTGCGCGAGGGCCGCGAGGGTCGGGTCACGCGCGGCTTCTCCCTGGCCCACGATATCGACGCCGGTCTGGTGCAGGCGCGCTACGACAACGGCGTGCTGAACCTGGTCCTTCCCAAGCGTGAGGCCACGAGCAGCCGCACCATCGCCGTACAGCAAGCCCGCCCATGAGGTGGCGCTAGCGCTTGCGTTGTATCAAGCAGCCGGGGCACGCTGGCCCGCAAGATGCCCGGATACTGCCGCAGGGAGAGTCCTCATGAGCTATCGCAGTCTGCTTGTCCACCTGGATGATGCCCCCACCTGTGCCGCGCGCGTGCAGCAGGCCATAGCCCTGGCCAAGCTGATGCAAGCCCATCTGGTGGGCCTGGCCCCCACCGGCCTGCTGCGCATGCCCCTGGCCCTTGAGGCCGCGGCCGCCTTGGAGTCATTCAACACCATGGCCTGGGATCTGCTTCTTGAGCAGGCCCAGAGCACGGCCCAGGCCTTTCGTCAGGCTTGTGCGGAAGCGGGGCTCAAGTCCTGCGAGGCGGTGGTGGACACCGCCGATGTGGCCGAGTCCCTGGTGCGTCACGCCCATTGCTCCGATCTGGTGATCCTGGGGCAGTCCGATCCGGAGCGAGCCGGTCATGCACAGCGGCGCAGCGCCAGCGAGCAGGTGCTGATGCACAGCGCGCGCCCTGGCCTGATCCTGCCCTATGCCTGGACGGGCGACAGCCTGGGGCGACGCGCCCTGGTCGCCTGGGATGACAGCCGCGAAGCCGCGCGCGCCCTGGCTGACGCCCTGCCCCTGCTGCGCCGCGCCGAGCAGGTGCAAGTGCTCAGCTGGCGCGAGAGCCCCCTGGACGAGCCGCTGGCGGCGAGGCTGTCCGCCCTGCAGCAGTGGCTGATGTGGCAGGGGGTCACGGCCGAAGTCCATGAGCAAACCGGCGGCACACAGGCGGTCGGCGAGTTGCTGCTCTCACGCGCCGCCGATCTGGACGCCGACCTGATCGTGATGGGTGCCTACGGGCGTGCCCGCTGGACCGAGCGCATCCTGGGCGGCGCCACCCGCGGCATGCTGGATGCCATGACCATGCCGGTACTGATGTCACACTGAGCGGTGAGCGCAAGACAGGTGGAAACCCCAGGTCGCCCAAAGCCGCCGCCGCAAGGCGGCTGTGGTTTTCCGTTCCCAGGCCCGCGCTTCCTCAAGACCTGGCACCCAAAGAACTGGCGTGCGGCGCGGTGCTGTGTCCATAATCAGCGCCATGCTGCTGCCCACCTGTAAGCGCCGCGCTGGCCACGGGCCTTTTGCGCCATGAAACGTCTGGCCGGATCTTCACTGCGCAACGCGGTTGTGCTGGCCCTGGTCGTGGGTTTGCTGGTGCCCACGGGCGCGGTGCTGATGTATGACCTGCAGACACAGCGCCGCGAAGCCATGGACGATTTGCGCCGCGACCTGGCCCGGGTGGTGGAGATCCTGGCCCTGTCGCTCTCGGAGCCCATCTGGCAGGTCTCGCCCGATCTGGCCGAGCCCATGATCAAGGCCCAGGTCGATGATCCGCGCTTTGTCTCCGTGCTGGTGATGGAGCCCTCCTCGCCCCGCCCCTTCCTGGAGTTCCAGCGCAGCAGCAGCTCACCGGAGCTGACACTGAGCCAGACCCGCGGCGTGATGCGCGATGGGCGCGAGATCGCCCAGATCACGGTCACCATGAGCGCGGCGCCCCTGCTGGAGCGCCGCAACGCCGACATGCTGCGCACCCTGTGGCGCAGCGCCCTGACCCTGACCCTGTCCCTGGCCCTGATCCTGCTGGTGATGCAGCGCCGGGTGCTGCAGCCCATGGATCGCCTCAGCCATGCGGCCGCCAGATTGGCGGCGGGCCGCCTGGACCAGTCCCTGGACAAGACCCTGGATCTGGAGGGCGATGATGAGATAGCCCGAGTCGGCCAGGCCATGGAGCGCATGCGCCAGGCTCTGCTGGCCGCCTTTGATGAGTTGCGTCAGCACGCCAACACCCTGGAGTCGCAGGTCGCGGAACGCACGGCCGCGCTGACCACCACCAATTCGGAGCTGACCGAGGCCCTGGCCACGCTCAAGACGGCGCAGCGGGAGCTGGTGGAATCGGAGAAGCTGGCCTCGCTAGGCCGCTTGGTGGCGGGTGTCGCGCATGAGCTGAACACCCCGCTGGGCAATGCACTGACCGTGGTCTCGGCCCTCGAAGACCGCTGGCGCGAGCTGGAAACCATGCTCAGCGGCCAGACACCCATGCGCCGAAGTCTGCTGGAGGAGCTGGCCCGAGACACCCGCCGCGGGCAGGACATCCTGCACCGCAATGTGCAGAAGGCGGCCGATCTGGTGCGGGATTTCAAGCAGGTGGCCATTGACCAGACCACGGACTCGCGGCGCAGCTTTGAGCTGGCCCAGGTCATCGAGGATGTGCTGGTCATGGTGGAGCCCAGCTTCAAACACACGCCCTTCAAGATCAGGACCGAGCTGGCGGCCGGCATGGCCATGAACTCCTACCCCGGCGCCCTCGGCCAGGTGCTCACCAATCTGCTGATGAACGCGCTGGTGCACGGCTTCGAGAAGCGTGACAGCGGTCAGGTCAGCGTGCGCTGCGCCCCCGTGGCCGATGACGCCGAGATGGTGGAGCTGGAAGTGCAGGACGATGGGCGCGGCATGGACGAGTCGGTGCGACGCCGCATCTTCGATCCCTTCTTCACGACCAAGCTGGGTACCGGGGGCTCGGGTCTGGGCATGCACATCGTGCACAACATCGTGACCAATGTGCTGGGCGGTCAGATCGAGGTCTTGTCCAGCCCCGGCGTGGGCACCCGCACCCTGATACGCATGCCCCGCATCGCCCCGCAGCGCGCTGCCGGCGAGTCCATGCTCTGAACCCAAGGCCCCGAACCGCAACAAGGCCGGTGGTTTCATCCACCGGCCTTGTTCATTTGGGGCTCAGTTGGAAGCTGCGGATGCAGGCGCCAGGGCGCTGGCGGCGGCCGCCACGGCGCTGGCAGCCTGGGGCGCGGAAGCAGCGGCGGATGCGGCCTCCGGCGGATGGTCGATGCCATGCTTCTCACCGCCCATATCGATATCACCACCCATGCTCAGCACATACAGGGCCAGGGCTGCAAAGACGGCGAAGCCAACCACAATTTTCCACATACCAGGGGTCTCCTTTGCTTGTTGATGACGGCAATTCTTGCGCGCCTAGCTGACGGCAGGCTGGCTGGCATGCAGCCAAGCACGCCTTTCACACACAGCCTCAGCACCCGCGCAAGCGCGCCTGCCCCCCGATCCGGGCCATGAAAAAGGGCGGCCCGAGGGCCGCCCTGCTGTGCTGCCGCGCTCGCGCGGCAAGCGTTCGCCAGGATGCGAGGATCAGTCCTTGGCGTAGATGTCCACGTCCTTGGTGTCACGCACGAAGAGCATGCCGATCACGAAGGTGATGGAGGCAATGATGATCGGGTACCACAGACCGTAGTAGATATTGCCGTTCTGGGCCACCATGGCGAAGGCGATGGTGGGCATCAGGCCACCGAACCAGCCGTTGCCGATGTGGTAGGGCAGGCTCATGGAGGTGTAGCGGATGCGGGTGGGGAACATTTCCACCAGCATGGCCGCGATCGGGCCGTAGACCATGGTCACATAGATGACCAGGATGGACAGGATGGCCACGATCTTCCACCAGCTGGCCGACAGCGGCTTGATCGGGTCAGCCTTGGCTGGGTAGCCGGCGGCCTTCATGGCCTCCGACACTTCCTTCTTGAAGGCCGCGATGGCCTTGCCCGAAGCCTCGTCGAACTTGTGGCCGCCGGCCGTCAGCACGCCGGTGGGCGCCTCGATGACCTTATCGCCGATCTGCACCTTGGCATTGGTGCCGGGTGCCGCCACGGTCTCGTAGCTGGCGGACTGCTGAGCGAGCGAGCGCTTGGCAATATCGCAGCTGGAGGTGAAGTCCACATCGCGAGCGATGGGGCTGCCCTGGAAGGAGCACTGGGCCGGATCCACGCTCACGGTGATCTTGGCGTTGAGCTGAGCTGCCGCCAGCTTGGGGTTGGCAGCTTCGGTCAGGGCCTTGAACAGCGGGAAGTAGGTCACGATGGCCAGCAGCAGGCCCGCCATGATGATGGGCTTGCGGCCGATCTTGTCGGACAGGGTGCCGAACACCACGAAGAAGGGCGTGCCAATGATCAGGGACACGGCCACCAGGATGTTGGCCGTCGGCCCGTCAACCTTGAGCACGTTCGACAGGAAGAACAGCGCATAGAACTGGCCCGAGTACCAGACCACGGCCTGACCGGCCACCAGACCGAACAGGGCCAGGATCACGATCTTCAGGTTCTTCCACTGACCGAAGGACTCGGACAGCGGTGCCTTGGAGGTCTTGCCCTCGGCCTTCATCTTCTTGAAGGCAGGCGACTCGTTCATCGACAAGCGGATCCAGACGCTGATGCCCAGCAGCAGGATGGAGACGATGAAGGGAACGCGCCAGCCCCAGTCGGCAAAGGCTTCTTCGCCGATGGCGGTACGGGTGCCCAGAATGACCATCAGGGACAGGAACAGACCCAGGGTCGCGGTGGTCTGGATCCAGGCCGTGTAGGCGCCACGGCGGCCATGCGGCGCATGCTCGGCCACATAGGTGGCAGCGCCGCCGTACTCACCGCCCAGGGCCAGGCCCTGCAGCATGCGCAGCACGATCAGGATGACCGGAGCGGCCACGCCGATGGAGGCATAGGTGGGCAGGATGCCGACGATGAAGGTCGACAGGCCCATCAGCAAGATGGTGACCAGGAAGGTGTACTTGCGACCGATCATGTCGCCCAGTCGGCCGAACACCAGCGCGCCGAAGGGGCGCACGATGAAGCCCGCGGCAAAGGCCAGCAGCGCAAAGATGAAGGCGGCCTGCGGATCCAGTCCCGAGAAGAACTGCTTGGCGATGATGGCCGCCAGGGAACCGTAGAGATAAAAGTCGTACCACTCGAACACGGTGCCGAGCGAGGAGGCGAAGATGACCTTCTTCTCCTCGGCCGTCATCGGCGTGTTGGTGGACACCGCGGTAGCTGTCGCCATGGTGTTGTCTCCGTTGCTTGTGTGAGGGGAACACCGCCCGGTGATCCTTGCAACAGACTATGGGCGCCGGCTCTGACCGCTCTCTGACGCGAGACTGAACGCTGGCTGACAAAACCGGTAGCAACCCTAGGCCGCCATTCCTCGATGTGAGATGGCGCGAGGCTTGCGGGAAAGCCCCAGGGGGCGACTGCAGCTCAGTGACGGCGCGCTACGCCGGGCCGCGCACCCGCGGCAGCCTCCCAGGCCCCGCTGGCGAACCAGGGGTCACCCTTCAGGTAAGCGGCCAGCATGGGCAGGGCGTCCTGCCCCCAGAACAGGCGGCCATCCACCTCGAAGGTGGGCACACCGAAAACGCCACGCTGGATGGCCTGCTCGGTCGCATCCCGCAGGCGCTGCTTGACAGGCTCGCTCTCGGGATCCTGCGCAGGGGCCAGGTCTTGCCTCAGGGCCTCCAGGCGGGCTGCGTCGTTGGCGTCGGCACCGGCAGCGCGCCAGACATGGTGAAAGATCTTTTCCACCACCAGACGATTGGGCGTGCCCGAAGGCCCCGAAGCGCAGGCCCAGGCCGTGCGCAGCAGAGGCAGCGGATTGAAGGGGTGCTGGGCCGGCAGATCCAGCACCTGGCCCTGCTGGTGTGCCAGCCAAGCCACCTGGCGGTAGGTCCAGTGGCGCTTGCTCTCGATCTCGGCCGGACCCTTCTGGCCCAGGGCGTGCAGGATGGCGGCAAAGAGCACCGGGCGGTACTCCACCTCGTAGCTGCAGCCTGCCAGGGCCTCGGGCAGGCGCTCGAAGGCCAGAGCCGCATAGGGCGAGATGGGATCGAAGTAGAAGCTCAGGGTTTTCATGGCGACTCGCAGAGGAATAGGGGCGGACTCAGATCGAGCCGGTTTCGGCAGCGCTGAACACGCCCTGCTCCACCAGCTGGATACGGCGTTCGGGCAGGCGTGCCAGGATGGCCAGGCGGGTCGCATCATCGGCGCGCGACCAGGCCGCGATCTCCTCGATGGTGCGCGCGCAGCCTTCGCACAGACCCGTGGGCGCGTGCATGCGGCAGATATTGATACAGGGCGACTTGACCTGGCTGGGACTCGGCGGCGGGCAGCTGACGCTCATGACAGCAACTCCGAGACCTGGGCCTGCACCACATCAATCACGGGCGCGCCCGTCAGGGCCTCCAGCTCGGCTGGGCTCATCCTGAACACCCCGTTGGGATGACCGGCTGCGGCCCAGATCACCTCAAAGCGAAACAGCTCGCGATCGACAAAGAGAAGCGGCACGTCCAGACCGTCGGCGGGCGCGAAGCCCAGCGGCGAGACCCCGCCAATGGAAAAGCCGGTGCACGCCTTCACATAGTCGGCATCGGCGCGCGCCAGCGCTCCGGTATGGATCTTGAGCTTCTTCTCGTCGATGCGCCGGTCGCCGGACGCGATGACCAGCACGGCGCGATCATCGGACTTGCGCCGAAACACCACGGACTTGGCAATCTGGCCCAGGCTGACGCCCAGGGCCTCGGCGGCCTCCTGCGATGTGCGGGCGGCCACCTCCAGCCACAGGGGCGCATGGGCATGGTTCAGCGCCTGCAGTGCGGCGCTGACGCGCTGGAAACCCGGCGGCCGGCCATCCTGGCATGGCGTCACTTCAGTGGTGTCTTGAGGAACTTGCATGCCGCGATTGTCTCGCAGCCAAGAGCCTGCACCCGGACTCAGGCCTTCGTGCCCACGAGCAGCCCGCCCAGCACCAGCTGGCAGATCAGACCTTCGGCGGCCGCGTAGTCGCCCTCCTCCAGCGCCGGCTTGCCCAGCAGCAGAGCGAACTGCGGCGCCAGATCGGCATAGGCCTGGGTGCTGGCCCAGATGGTGAACATCAGGTGGCGGTAGTCCAGGCGGGCGATGCGCTTCTCGCGCGCCCAGCGCTCAAAGGTCTTCACATCGGCATTCAGGGCCGGCAGGACCTGGGCCTCGATCGCGTCCCTGAAGCGCGGGGCACCGGCCATGACCTCGCGGGCAAACACCTGGGAGCCCGCCGGCCGCTCGCGCGAGAAGCGCAGCTTGGCGGCGATGTACTCACGCAGGGCGGCCTCGGGGTCGGCACCGGAGACGATGCCCGCCATGCGCGCCAGCCATTCGGCGAGCACCCCATCCAGCACGGTGCGGTAGAGCAGTTCCTTGCTGGGGTAGTAGTACAGCAGGTTGTGGCGACTCAGACCCAAGGCCGCGGCAATGCTTTCAAGCGACGCACCCTCGAAACCGTACTGCGCGAACTGGCGTTCCGCTTCGGCACAGATGGCGGCCTCCTTGCGCAGGCGGGCCGCGCGAGGTCGCGGCGCCGGCGGTGGCACCCATGCCAACAGGACCGACGACGGGTTCGCCCCCTGGGCCAAAGACTCGGCACTACGGCGCCGCGGGGAAGAATCGCTGCTACGAGACATGGCCGAATTATGGCGAGCCCGACTCAAGACCCCGGTAGCAGTAGGACGGGCGTTTCAGGCATGCTTTGCCTCCACCACCGTTCCAGTTTGGAGAAGCCCATGCCCAATAGCCAGCACGCCTTTGCCAGCACCCTCAGCGAGTTCAGGACCGCGTCGGGACGCACAGGGAGCTACTACTCACTGCCCGAGCTGGCCCGACAGCATCCGAACGTGAAGCGCCTGCCGGTTTCGCTGCGCATCGTGCTGGAGTCGGTGCTGCGCAACTGCGACGGCCAGAAGGTTGCGCCCGAGCATGTGACCCAGCTGGCCAACTGGGCGCCCAATGCCGCGCGCAACGAGGAGATCCCCTTTGTCGTGGCCCGCGTGGTGCTGCAGGACTTCACCGGCGTGCCCCTGCTGGCCGATCTGGCGGCCATGCGCAATGTGGCGGCGGCACAGGGCAAGAATCCCAAGGCCATCGAACCCCTGGTGCCCGTAGACCTGGTGGTGGACCACTCGGTCATGATCGACCACTACGGGAGCAAAAAGGCCCTGGACCTGAACATGAAGCTGGAGTTCGAGCGCAACCGCGAGCGCTACGAGTTCATGAAGTGGGGCATGCAGGCCTTTGACACTTTTGGCGTCGTGCCCCCGGGCTTCGGCATCGTGCACCAGGTCAATCTGGAGTATCTGGCCCGCGGCGTGCACAAGACCGGCAAAAAAACCGGCAAAAGGGCCGGCCAGGTCTACTACCCCGACAGCCTGGTGGGCACGGACAGCCACACCACCATGATCAACGGCATCGGCGTGGTGGGCTGGGGCGTGGGCGGCATCGAGGCCGAGGCCGGCATGCTGGGCCAGCCGGTCTACTTCCTGACGCCCGATGTGGTGGGCTTCGAGCTCAGCGGCCGCCTGCGCGAGGGCGTCACCGCCACCGACCTGGTGCTCACCGTCACCGAGATCCTGCGCCAGGCCAAGGTGGTGGGCAAGTTCGTGGAGTTCTTCGGCGAGGGCACGGCAAGCCTCTCGGTGCCCGACCGCGCCACCATCGCGAACATGGCCCCCGAGTACGGCGCCACCATGGGCTTCTTCCCGGTGGACGACAAGACCCTGGACTACTTCCGCGGCACCGGCCGCACGGGCAAGGAGATCGAGGCCTTCGAGGCCTACTTCAAGGCCCAGGAACTCTTTGGCATTCCCAAGGCCGGCGAGATCGACTACAGCGCCGTGATCAAGCTGGACCTGGGCACGGTGACGCCCTCCCTGGCCGGCCCCACGCGCCCGCAGGACCGCATCGAGATCGGCCATCTCTCCGGCAAGTTCAGCGAGCTCTTCAGCAAGCCGGTAGCCGAGAACGGCTTCAACCAGCCCGCCGAAAAGCTGGGCCAGGTCTTCAAGACCACGAGCGGCCTGGACATCCGCAACGGCGATGTGCTGATCGCCGCCATCACCTCCTGCACCAACACCTCCAACCCCGGCGTGCTGCTGGCCGCGGGCCTGCTGGCCAAGAAGGCGGTAGAGGCCGGGCTCAAGGTGCAACCCCATATCAAGACCTCGCTGGCCCCAGGCTCGCGCATCGTGACCGAGTATCTGGAGAAGGCCGGCCTGCTGCCCTATCTGGAAAAGCTCGGCTTCAACCTCGCCGCCTACGGCTGCACCACCTGCATCGGCAATGCCGGTGATCTGGCCCCCGAGCTCAACGAGGTGATCACGGGCAACGACCTGGTCTGTGCCGCCGTGCTCTCGGGCAACCGCAACTTCGAGGCCCGCATCCACCCGAATCTCAAGGCCAACTTCCTGGCCTCGCCGCCCCTGGTGGTGGCCTATGCCATCGCCGGCAATGTGACGGTGGACCTGATGACGCAGCCGGTGGGCCTGGGCAAGAAAGGCAAGCCCATCTACCTGGGCGACATCTGGCCCACGAGCGAGGAGGTCTACGCGCTGATGAAGTACGCGATGAACCCCAAGGCCTTCAAGCAGAACTACGAACAGGTGGACAAGAAGCCGGGCAAGCTCTGGCAGGCCATCAAGGGCGTGGAGGGCCAGGTCTACAACTGGCCCCAGAGCACTTACATCGCGCAGCCGCCCTTCTTCCAGGGCTTCACGCAGGAGCCGGTGTTCACGGCCGCCGGCGTGCAGGGCGCGCGCATCATGGCCCTGTTCGGCGACTCCATCACCACCGACCACATCTCGCCGGCCGGCTCCATCAAGGACAGCTCGCCCGCCGGCCAGTACCTGCTGGCCCAGGGCGTGAGCAAGCCCGACTTCAACAGCTACGGCTCACGCCGCGGCAACCATGAGGTGATGATGCGCGGCACTTTTGCCAATGTGCGCATCAAGAATCTGATGATCCCGCCCAAGGCCGATGGCAGCCGCGAGGAAGGCGGCTGGACGCTGTATCAACCCTCGGGCGAGAAGCGCTACATCTACGACGCGGCCATGGACTACATCGCCGCGGGCGTGCCCACCGTGATCTTCGGCGGCGAGGAATACGGCACCGGCTCCAGCCGCGACTGGGCCGCCAAGGGCACCCAGCTGCTGGGCATCAAGGCCGTGGTGGCCAAGAGCTTCGAGCGCATCCACCGCTCCAATCTGGTGGGCATGGGCGTGCTGCCCCTGCAGTTCAAGACCGGGGACAGCTGGGAGAGCCTGGGACTCAAGGGCGACGAGCTGATCGATATCCGCCTCGAGGGCGAACTCAAGCCCCAGCGCGAAGCCACCCTGGTGGTCACCCGCGCCGACGGCAGCCGCTTCGAGCGGGCGCTGATCCTGCGCATCGACACGCCCATCGAGGTGGAGTACTACCGCCACGGCGGCATCCTGCCGTTTGTGCTGAGACAGCTGCTGGCAGCCTGAGCAGGCCGCCAGGCTCAAGGCCGCTTGTCTCAACGTAATTCCGAACCGGGAGCCGCCAAGGCTGCACTAGTAGCTTCTGACAGCTTGACGAGCCCGGATCGGGCTTTCTACCCTTTGCGGCCCGCAGCAACCAACTGCGCAGCCGCGAAGGGAGTAGAAAATGGTCCAGCCACCCATGGCGAACCAAGGCTTGTCCGGCAGCATCAAGCAGGACGCCGGCCCCCTGATCGAGATCCTGCATGACGATTTGGCCCAGCTGCTGAGCCTGGCCATGATCCAGCTGGATTACGCCCGCCACGGCGCTGACCCGGAGGCCCTGGAGCGCGCCCGCGGTCTGGTGGGAGGCGCCCTGAGCAGCACCCGCGGCCTGCTGGCGCGGCTGCAAGACGCGGCAGTGCCCAAAACTGGACGCGGGCCGCGCAGCCAGGATCTGGCACGGGCGCTGCAGCGCTGCGCCCAGCGGCTGGGTCGAGCCAGCGCCACGCCCCTGGCCTTCAGCCGCTCTGGCAACCCGGCCCAGCCCGCCCCGGAAATTGCCCAGGTGCTGCTGGCTGCCACCCGCGAATTGCTGCTCAACGCCTGCCGTCATGCAGCCGGCGCGCCGGTCGAACTGCGCCTGGGTGACGGAGGGGACCCAGAGCAAGTCCAGATCCTGGTGGCCGATCGCGGGCCGGGACTGGCCAAGGCCCTGAGCCAAGCCCGTTCGGGCCATGGTCTCGGTCTGTCCAGCCTGGGGAGTCGCCTGGCCCCTGTGGGGGCACGCTTGCGCTGGCGGGCCGACGGTCTGGGCGTGCAGGCCAGCATACGCTGGCGCACCAGTGCTGCGCTGCGCACATGAGCCCGGGCCAGAGCATCCGCGTGCTGGTGGCCGATGACCACCATCTCGTGCGTGAGGGTTTGATCGCCCTGCTGCGCCGGGAGCCCGATCTGGACCTGCTGGCCGAGGCTCGCGACGGCATGGAATTGGTCCGCCTGGCGCGCCAGCTCGAACCCGATGTCGCGATCGTGGACATGTCCATGCCCCGCATGAGCGGGCTGGAGGCTCTGCGGCGGCTGCGCTCGGAAGCCCTGGACTGTCGCCTGCTCTGCCTTTCCGCCCACCGCGACCTGCAGCAGGTCATGGCCGCCCTGGAGGCCGGTGCCAGCGGCTTTGTGCTGAAAGACAACTCCTTCGAGGATCTGGCTCGCGGGGTGCGCCGGGTGGCGACCCGCCAGCTCTTCCTCAGCAGCGAACTGGCTTCGGACTTGCTGGCGCACCAGCAGCAGCGCCTGGGCACCGCCCCCCTGCCGGCCGCCTCACCGCTTGAGCGACTCACCGCCCGCGAGCGCCAGATGGTGAGGTTGCTTTCCGAGGGCTACAGCGCCCGTCAGATCGCCGAACAGCTGCATCTGAGCGCCAAGACCGTGGCCACACACCGCGAGCATGTGTTTGCCAAGCTGCAGATCCAGGGCATTGCGGAGCTGACCCGCTTTGCGCTGCGTGCCGGACTGAGCAGCCTGGAGGCCGAGCCTCCTCAGCGAGACACCCGCCCCGGGTTTTCCCCATCAGCAGATTGCTGAGGCGGATTCAGCCGCCGGCCGATGGCGCCTGAGGCCGGCGGGGCCTAAGGTTCTCCCAGCATCACAGGGAGAGCCAGCACCATGATCGACGCCGCCCTGAGCCATCTGGCCGGGCAACTCAACGAACACCTGCGCCGCCGCTTCCAGGTCGACGAGGACCTGGCCGTGCTGTCCAATCTGCACGAGCTCAACGGCAGTCTGGTGCCCCTGGTCGCCAACAAGCTGGTGCTCTTCCTGGCCGGCGTCGAGCGCGACAGCATGGCACATCGTGCCGGCAACGCGCCCGGCCTGAGCCCGGCGCCCGCGCTACAGAGCCCGGCACCGGTTTACCTGAATCTGCTGCTCATGTGTGCCGCCAACTTCAGCGGCAGCAACTACCCCGAGGCGCTCAAGTTCCTCTCCGGCGCCATCAGCTTCTTCCAGAGCCATCCGGTGCTGGACCACCAGAACAGCCCCGGCATGCATGAGGGCCTGGAGCGGCTGATTCTGAACATCGAGAACCTGAGCAGCTCCGAGATGCACAGTCTCTGGGGCATACACAGCGGCCGCTACCTGCCATCCGTGCTGTACCGGGTGCGCATGGTGAGCGTGGAAGGCAGCCACATCGAGCTGCGCTTGCCAAGGGTGCAGCAAATCGACACCCGGGGTCTTTCATGAGCCGCATGGATCGCTACCACCTTCTGGCCCGCGCCACGATTGGCAGCGAATACCACGCGGACGGCCGAGCCCGCCTGCTGCGCTTCCTGCCCGATGCACAAAGCCAGCTTGTCCTGCGTGCCTACGGGCTGGTTTGCCGCAGCGATGGCACCGAGCTCGCCGTCCTGGGCGAAGAGCGTGATCTGCAGAGACTCTGGGCCGCCAGACGTCCCGCCACGCTGAACTTCAGTCTGAGCTGCGATGACCCGGCGCATCTTCTGTATCGCGAGGCTGCTGCCTTGCCTACGCTGAGTCTGGCACTGTTTGAGGGCGAGCATGCAGACTTCACGGCCTGGCTGCACAGCCCGACGCGCCAGCAGCACCTGCAGCTGGCCGCCCGACGCACCATCTGGAAGTACCTGCTGCTGGGCGACTGGTCGGGTCAACAGCCCGAGCTGCATGATCCCTTGGGTCTGGTGCAGTTCGAAGCCGCCACGCCCCTGGCACTGGGGGATGGTCGCAGCGCCCTGGCCATCCGCAGCGGCAGCGCCCTGCCCTTGGCCGAACGTGCCGTCCCGCGCTTCCAGCTGCGGGATGCCAACGCTCACCCGCCGCGCCTGCTCATGGCACGGCTCCCCGTGGCCGCCCCTGGCGGTCTGCAACGCGAGCCCGACGGTACGCCGGTCTCGGAAATCTTCGTCAGCCGCTGACCCAAGCAGGAGAAACCGATGGGAGTGATGAAAACCCCGGGCGTCTACATCGTCGAGAAGAACGCCTTCCCCAACTCGGTGGTCGAAGTCGCCACCGCGGTGCCGGCCTTCGTCGGCTACACCGAGAAAGCCGACAACCACAACACACCGCTGAATCTCAAGCCCTGGCGCATCAGCTCCATGGCCGAGTACCACCAGTACTTCGGCGGCCCACCCAAGCCCCTGTTCTCAATCACGCAGGCGGCCAAGAAAGAAGACGGCCACTTCCGCGCGCTGACCACGGCCGACAAGCCCGACAGCGAGGCCGGCTTCACCATCGCCCAGATCGCCGGCAGCGCGGGCGGCAACTACGGCCTCTACAACGCCCTGCGCCACTTCTTCCAAAACGGTGGTGGCCCCTGCTACATCGTCTCGGTGGGCGGCTACGGCGGCGACCTCGACCCCGACGCCTTCAAGGCCGGCATCCTGGAGCTGCTCAAGGAGCAGGAGCCCACCATGCTGCTGATCCCGGAAGCGGTGCGCCTGGACAAGGAGGTCTGCTATGACCTGCAGGAGGCCATGCTGTCCCACTGCGGCTACGCCATGCGTAACCGTGTGGCGATTCTGGATGTCTGGAACGGCGACAAGCCGCGCACCTTTCCCGCGGGCGATCCAGTGGCGGACTTCCGCAATGGCCTGGGTATCAACTTCCTGGACTTCGCGGCCGCCTACTACCCCTGGCTCAACACGACCGTGGTGGGTGAGAAGGAGCTCAGCTTCGAGAACATCGACAGCGGCAGCGTCGCCCAGCTCCAGACCCTGCTGCGTGCCGAGCTCAAGCTCGAGGCTGCGGCGCCAGCCGACGCCAAGCCGGGACTGAAGGCGCTGTATGACGCGGTGGACGGCATTGCCACCGATTTCAGCAAACAGGTGCAGTCCGAGCTCAAGCCCGATGACAAGCCCTTGAGCAAGGATGAACTGGATGCCGCCGTGCTGGCCCGCAAGAGCCTGCTCAACAAGACCCTCACCCGACTGAGCTCGGTCTTCAACACCGTGCTGAGCGAGGCACGCCGCCAGCTCAACACCCTGCCCCCCAGCGCCGCCATGGCAGGTGTCTACACCATGGTGGACAACACCCGGGGCGTGTGGAAGGCGCCGGCCAATGTGAGCCTGGCTGGCGTGATCTCGCCCACCGTGAGCATTTCGGCCGAGCAGCAGGAAGACCTCAACGTCACGGCCCAAGGCAAGAGCATCAATGCCATCCGCGCTTTCATCGGCGAGGGCGTGCTGGTCTGGGGCGCCCGCACCTTGGATGGCAACAGCCTGGACTGGCGCTATGTGAATGTGCGCCGCACCATGATCATGCTGGAGGAAAGCTGCCGTCTGGCGGCCAAGGCCATGGTCTTCGAGCCCAATGTGGCCAATACCTGGGTGACGATCAAGAGCATGATCAGCAACTTCCTCACCAGTGTGTGGAAGCGCGGCGGCCTGATGGGCGCCGTCCCCGAGGACGCCTTCAGCGTCCATGTGGGCCTGGGCGAGACCATGACGCCCGACGACATTCTCGAAGGCATTCTGCGTGTCACGGTCCTGGTGGCCATGGTGCGGCCGGCCGAATTCATCGAGATCACCTTCCAGCAGCAGATGCCCAAGTCCTGAGGCACTGAACAGCAAAAACCACCTACTGGAGAAATCACATGGCTGATGACGGCTCCAAGCAATCGACCAATGTCTGGCCCCTGCCCAAGTTCTACTTCCAGGTGAAATGGGACTCGGCCGTCCTGTCCTTCGAAGAGGTCTCTGGCCTCGATGTGGAGGCGCAACCCATCGAGTACCGGCATGGCGACAGTCCCATCTTCGCGCCCACCAAGATGCCAGGGCTGAAGAAGTACGGCAATGTCACGATGAAGAAAGGCGTCTTCAAGTCGGACAACAAGTTCTGGGACTGGTTCAACAAGATCAAGATGAACACCATCAAGCGGGTGCCCGTCACGATCAGTCTGCTGGACGAGGCCGGCAAGCCCACCATGGTCTGGACCCTCAGCAATGCCTGGCCCACCAAGATCACCGGCACCGATCTGAAGGCCGAGGGCAATGAGGTGGCGGTCGAGACCATCGAGATCGCCCACGAGGGCCTGACCATCGCCAACGCCTGAGCGGCGGCAGCGGTCTCCTGCGAAGGTGCCACGTGGCCACCCGCGCCCCCAGCCCCACCAGCGGCAGCGCCGATCTGCCGGTGGCCTTCGCCTTCAAGGTGGAGTTCATGGGCCTGCCGGAGCAGAACGGTCCGCTGCAACTGGCCTTTCAGGAGGTATCGGGCCTGGGCAGCCAGCTGGACACCGAGGAGTTGCAGGAAGGCGGTGAGAACCGCTTTCGTCACCAGCTCCCGACACAGCCGCAGGCGCGGCGGCTCAGTCTCAAGCGGGCCCTGGTCAATCGCAACTCCCCCCTGCTCACCTGGTGTGCCAAGGTGCTGGAGGGCGGCTTTGCCGAACCGATCAAGCTGGCCAGCGTCAAGGTTCAGCTGATCAATGCCGCCGGCCAGCCCCTGCTGGTCTGGTGGTGCCGCAACGCCTACCCGGTGCGCTGGGAGGTGGACGCCTTCGGATCAAACAAGAACGAGGCGGCCATCGAGACCATCGAACTGGCTTATCAGACCCTGGGCAGTCCCAGCTGAAGGAAGCATCCGCCATGCCGCTCGAGATTCGACAACTGCTGCTGGACGCCGAGATCGCCCAAGGGCGTACCGACGACGGGTTCGACGACGACCGCGATGAGGACGAAGACTTCTGCGAGGCCGGTGGCGAGCGCGAGCGGCTCAAGCAGGACATCCTGGCCGAGTGCAAGCTCTGGATGCAGGAGCAGCTGCAGCAGATGAGGGAACGCTGAGATGGCCACCGCCAACGGCACCAAGCAGGCCATGACCATCACCCGCTGCAGCATCGGCAGCGACGGCAAGGTCTATGTGGAAGACAAGCGCAACTACAAGATGGTCATCAACCCCTCGGAGTTCAACCACGAGCGACGCATCTGCTACAACCGCCGCCCCACCCTGGGCCAGACCGGCAACCCTGTGCGCTTCTCGGCCATGGAGCCGGACAAGATCAGCTTCAGCCTGAGCTTCGACGGAACCGGCGTGGTGCCCGTGCCCTCGGGTAATGAGGCGCCGGCCGACGTAAGCGGCCAGCTCGAAGCCCTGAGCCGCATCATCTACGACTACAACGGCGAGAAGCACGAGCCCTATCACGTACAGATTCTCTGGGGCACCCTGCTGTTCTATGGCCGGCTGCAGAACATCAGCACACGCTACACCCTGTTCAAGCCCAGCGGCGCACCGCTGCGGGCCAAGTCGGACCTGAGCTTCCTGGGCTTTGCCACCACCAAGTACGCCCAGCTCTCGGCCAATCGCAGCTCCCCCGACCTCAGTCACACCGTGGAGGTCTGCGCCGGCGACACCCTGCCCTTGCTGTGCCTGCGCATCTATGGCGACAGCCGCTACTACCCGCAGGTGGCCCGCTTCAACGGCCTGCGCGAGTTCCGACGGCTTCAGCCGGGCCTGCGCCTGCACTTTCCGCCCCTGGCCTGAGGACGCCTACGCATGGCCAGCAAGCCCAGTGATCAGAGCGACGGCGCGCTGCGCCTGGTGCTCAGCTGCGACGGTGAGGACCAGGAGGGCCTGCCCCTGATCAGCGTCACGATCCGCAAGGCGCTGAACAGCGTGCCATGGGCCCGCATCGTGCTGGCCGACGGGGACATGCCCGAGGGCAAGATGCCCCAAAGCGACGCCACGCTGTTCAAGCCGGGTGCCAAGCTCGCCATCCGCGCGGGCTATGGCGACCAGGACACACAGATCTTCGCCGGCCTGCTGGTACGCCATGGCCTCAAGATCAGCGCCGGCAACGACGCCCGCCTGGTCCTGGAGTGCCGCGATGCCGCCTGCAAGATGACCCTGGGCCGGCGCAGCGCCAACTATGTGGACCAGAAGGACAGCGACATCATCCAGGCGCTGATCGAGCGGGCCGGGCTGAGCGCCACGGTCCAGGCCAGTGACATCAGTCACAAGGAGCTGGTGCAGTACTACTGCAGCGACTGGGATTTCATGCTGGCCCGCGCACAAGCCCTGGGCATGGTGGTGCGTGTAGATGACGGCGCGGTGCATATCGCCCCGCCGGAGGCTGGCGGCGCTGCCCTGAGCGTCGCCTGGGGCGATGAGCTGATGGATTTCCAGGCCGACATCGATGCACGCAGCCAATGGCAGGCGGTGCAGGCCGCCTCCTGGAGCCTGTCGAGCCAGGCCCTGCTGCAGAGCGCCAGCAGCGCCAGCACGGCAGTCGGCAGCCAGGGCAATCTTGATGGCGCCGCCCTGTCGGCGGTGGCCAGCCCCGCGATCCTGCAGCTGCAAAGCAGTGCGCCGCAGGAACAGGCGGCCCTGGAGGCCTGGGCCAAGGCGACCCAGCTGCGCGCGGCCCTGGCCCGGGTGCGGGGGCGCATGAGCTTCCAGGGCACGGCCCTGGCTAAGCCCGGGGTCGTCGTCGCGCTCAGCGGCGTGGGCACGCGCTTCTCGGGCGATGTCTATCTGAGCGCGGTCGAGCACCAGCTGGTCGACGGCAACTGGATCTGCCTGGCCGAGTTCGGACTGGATCCAGAGCTGCACACCCAGCGCGGCGATGTGCAGGCCCCGCCGGGGGCAGGTCTGCTGCCCGGCGTCGGCGGCTTGCAGATCGGCAAGGTGATCAAGCTTGATGGTGATCCCGAGGGCCAGAACAAGATCCAGGTCAGCCTGCCCACCTGGCAATGCGAGACTGAAGGCGTCTGGGCCCGCCTGCTGCAGTTCCACGCCTCCAGCGGCTTCGGCGCATTCTTCCTGCCCGAGGTGGGCGACGAGGTGCTGCTGGGCTATCTCAACGACGACCCCTGCCACCCCGTGGTGCTGGGCAGTCTCTACAGCAGCGCACGAACGCCGCCCTACGCCCTGGCCGCCGAGAACGACACCAAGGCCCTGGTGACCCGCTGCAAGCACCGCTTCGAGTTCAACGAGGCCGACAAGATCATCACGCTGACGACGCCCGCCAAGAACCAGCTGGTGCTGGACGACAAGGACCAGAGCATCCTGATCAAGGATCAGCACGGCAACAGCATCAAGCTCAGCAGCGAGGGCATTGCGCTCGACAGCCCCAATGACATCAAGCTCAGTGCCAAGGGGGGCATTTCACTGGAGGCGGTCAATGCCATCACGCTCAAGTCGCAGGCCGACTTCAAGGCCAGTGCACTCAACATCAGCTGCGAGGCCCAGATGGCCCTGAGCGCCAAGGGTTCGGCCAGCGCCGAGCTCTCGGCCTCGGGCCAGACCACGGTCAAGGGCGCCTTGGTGATGATCAACTGAACGGAGCTCTCGCCATGCCCCCCGCCGCCCGCCTGACCGATATGCACAGCTGCCCCATGCAGACGCCGGGTCTGCCGCCCATCCCGCATGTGGGCGGGCCGGTCATCGGCCCCGGTGTGCCCAGCGTGCTGATCGGCAAGCTGCCAGCCGCCGTAGTGGGGGACAACGCCGTATGCGTCGGTCCGCCGGACACCATCGTGATGGGCTCTACCACCGTGCTGATCGGCAGCAAACCGGCTGCGCGCATCGGCGACCCCACGGCCCATGGCGGCAGCATCGTGCTGGGCTGTTTCACCGTCCTCATCGGAGGCTGATGATGAGTTTCCTGGGCCGTGGCTGGAGTTTCCCACCCCGTTTCGATGAGCAGGGCCGGGTCCTGATGGTGGAAAACGAGGACGATGTCGCCGAGAGCCTGCGAATCCTGCTGGCCACCCGCTGCGGCGAGCGCGTGATGCAGGCGGGCTATGGCACGCATCTGCACCGCATGGTGTTCGAGACGGCCGACGAGCAGACCCTCACCGCTATCAAGGACATGCTGTCCAAGGCCCTGCTCTTCTATGAGCCGCGGGTGGAGCTGGAGCACATCGATGCCCGCATCGCCGAGGACGAGCTGGCCCGTCTGGAGCTGCGGCTGCACTACCGCATCCGCAGCACCAACACCCGGCACAACCTCGTCTATCCCCTCTACCTGGACCAGGCCAGCCAGGCGGTGGAGGCGCGCTGATGCAAGACCTCAGCCGCAGTGGCACCGCTCAGCAGGATCGTCAGGCCAGCGCTCCCGACGGCCAGAGCCTTCGTCCCGACGAGTGGACCCTGGCCCAGCGCCTGGCCCTGAGCCTGGATCTGGCCGAGCGTCTGGCCTTCGTGAACGAGGCGGGCCAGATCCGTGGCAGCTGGGCGCCCATTTTGCGGCGCGATCCCAGCCTGCTCCTGGCCGAACTGGCGGCTGCCGCAGCGCTGAGCACGCGACACGCGGCCCCGGATGCCGGCGCGGGCAGCGGCCACCGACAGCAGTGGCGACACTGCCTGGCACTTGCCGCCCGCCTGGACGACTTTCTGATGGGCCTGGAGGGCGAGCCGGCGCTGCAGAGCCTGCTGAGTTCCCGCATCACCAGTCACCTGGCCCCGCTGCTGGAGGCTCTCCACCCCTTGTTCCCGGATGGTGAGGGCGCTCAAAGGCTGCGCCACCCGGCCTGGAGGGTGGCGCCGGAGGCCGCGCTGGAGCGGCCCGGTGTTGAACTCCTGCCGCGACGCCTGCGCGAGCTCCGGACCGGCCTGAGCCGCCTGCACGACGAGGCCTCGGCCCTGGCCCGCCAGTGTCTGCCGGACAGCTTGGGCGGCGGCATGCACGAGCCCGCCATGGGCCTGCTGTTGGGCCTGCTGCGCCTGATCGATCAGGCGCGCGCCCCGCTCAACGAGTTCGGTGAGCGCCTGATCCAGCACTACTACCACGATCGCCTGCAATTCCGGCCCCTGCCAGCACGCTGCGACCGCGTGCACCTGCTGCTGCGCCGGGATCCGCGCTACGCCCGGCCCGTGCGCATCCTGCCAGGCAGTCGCTTCCAGGCCGGCCAGACGGCCGATGGCCGCAGCCGCAGCATGCTGGCCGAGCAGGGTCTGGATGTGGGACATATGCAGGTGGCCCGCCTGGCCAGCCTGTGCCTGGAGCACGATCCCATGATCTCGCCCGAGCATCAGCTGGGTTATCCCAGCCGCGCCCGCGCCAATCTCATGGAAGCGCCCACCCCCGAACAGGCCGCCCTGCCTCGCTGCGCGAGTTGGCCGGTGCTGGGTGGCGGCAGCGCCCCCGATGCCGAGATCGGTCTGGCCCTGGCCTCGCCCCTGCTTGCCCTGGCCGGGGGGGAGCGTCGCATCGATCTGGACATGGCCCTGTGCATGCCGGGCGTGCCAGCGCCCGGACTCAGCCCCCTGATGGAACAAGCCCTGCGCTGCCGGGACCGCAGCCGCCTGCCCGTGCTGCTGGGCCAGATCTTCGCCTGCTGGCTCTGCGCCAGCGACCAGGAAGAGCCCGACCCTGCGATGCTGGCGGCCTTGCGTCGCCGCACCCGCCGGCTCCTGCCCTCCGGACACAGGCTGGATGTGGACGATCCGCTGAGCCTGCTGGCCGGCAATCAGCCGCCTGAGCGTGACCTGGTGTTCGACCGCGTCTTCCGCGGCCTCTGGCAGGCCCGGCTGAGCGGCAGCCAGGGCTGGCTGGCCCTGGACGAGGTTCATGTGCAGCGCGGCGCCCGCGGCGGCCTGAAGCTGAGCCTGCGCCTGCGTCCGGAGCACCCGGCGATCCAGGCCTGCAGCCCCGCCCTGCACGGCCCCGCCTGGCCTGAGCAGCCGGTGCTCCAGCTGTGTCTGAGCCGGCGCAGCCGCATCTTCGGACTGGGCCTGCTGCAGCAGTTGCGCCTGCAGGCCCTGCAGCTTCGCGTCGAGGTGCGGGGGCTGAAAGAGCTGCGGCTCTACAACCAGCTCGGGCGCCTGGACGCGAGCAAACCCTTCGCCCCTTTCGGTCCCCTGCCCGACGCCTCGTCCTACCTGATGTTCAGCAGCCCCGAACTGATGAGCAAACCGCTGCAAAGCCTGCGCCTGCAGATGCACTGGGCGGGGCTGCCGGCCGAAGGCCTGGCACATCATTACCGTGCCTACCCCGAGGGTCCCTGGCTGCCGCAGCGTTTCCAGGTGCGGCGCGCCGTGCTCAGCGATGGCCGCTGGCGCGAAGCCCCCCAGCGACCGCTCTTCCCGATCAGCGACAGGGTAGGAGATGCCGAAGCCGGCGTCGGCGACTGTGAGCTGGACCTGGGTGACGCCCAGCTGCTGCGCCTGCACCGGCCCCAGGTGCTCAGTGCCGCCCAGCTCGCCGCCCAGGCGGACTACGGGGCCGGCAGCCGCCAGGGTTTTTTCCGTTTACAGCTCACGGCACCCGCCTTCGGGCATGCGCTCTACCCGCCCCTGCTCACCGAGGTGCTGAGCCACAACGCCCGCCGTGGCTGGCGCCTGCGGCCGCGGGAGCTGCCCCAGGCGCCCTACACGCCCATGCTGGACAGCATCAGCCTGCACTACAGCGCGGCCACCCGGATCCCGGTGCCGGGCGTGCTGGACCGAGGCGCTGCCGCGGCCGAACTGCGCTCCGCGGACGGCGGCCGCGCTGACGCCGCCGCCATGCAAGCCCAGCAAACCCAGCTGATCGAAATCGGCCCCTTCGGTCGCAGCGCCTTGCAGCCCTCGCCCGGCGAGGCAAGTCCAGCGCTCGCGCCCCTATGGCCCGGTGATGGCCAGCTCTACATCGGCCTGCAAGGGCGCGAGGCCGACAGCCTGCTCAGCCTGCTCTTCCAGCTGGATCCCAGCCAGGCCGAAGAGGCGCTGGACGATCAACGGCCCCAGCTCGCCTGGGCGGCTTGGACCCACAAAGGCTGGCAGTCCCTGGAGCCCTACCGCGTGCTGCTGGACCAGACCGAGGGCCTGCTGCGCACCGGCATCATCATGCTGGACCTGCCCGCGGGCTTGCGTCGCGGCTGTCCCGCCTTGGAAGGGCGCATGCCGCCCGGGGCCCAGGACACGGGTGCCCTCTTCTGGCTCTGTCTGTCCGGCCGCGGCCGCCTGCCACGCTTGGCCCCCCTGCAAGGTGTCTGGGCCCAGGCCATCAGCGCCCGCCGCAGCCCCGACAGCGCCGAGGCCCTGCCGCTGCCAGCGCTCAGCGTGCAGACCGCGGCACCGGCCATCCCCGGCCTGGTCCAGGTGCTGCAGACGCAGCCCGGTTTCGATGCCCGCGATGCCGAAGACGAGCGCGCCCTGCGCCTGCGGGCCTGCGAGCTGCTGCGCCACCGGGACCGCGCGCTCAACGCCTGGGATTTCGAACGTCTGGTGCTGCAGGCCTTCCCGGAGGTGTTCAAGCTGATCTGCCTGCCCGCCGAGGACAAGGGGGAGAGCCTGTGTACCGTGGTGGTGGTTCCAGCACTGGCCCCCGGTCAGGAAGTAGACGGCACCGAAGCGCCTCGCCTGGATGCCGCCACCCTGGGACGCATCCGCGACTTCCTGCGCCAGCGCTGCCCGCCCGCCCTGCAGCTGCGGGTTCGCAACCCAGCCTATGAGCGCATCCAGGTGCGCTGCCGTCTGCGCCTGAGCCCAGGGCTGCAGACCGGTGAGCGCCTGCGCGAGCTCAATCAGTGTCTGCGAGACTATCTGTCACCCTGGCGAGCCGGGGGCATCACGGCACGCTTCGACTGGCGGGTGCGCGTGGACGATGTCGAGGCCTTGTTGCGGGCGCAGGACGGGGTCGAGGCGGTGCAAGGACTCTCCTTGCTGCACATCACCCACAGCGATGCCGGGCGCTATCTTCTGGCGGACAGCTTCCATACCCGACAGCATGAGCTGAGACCCGCCCGAGCCTGCAGCCTGGCCCTGCCCATGCGCGGGCATCTGCTGGAGCTGCAGGAGCCTACCCAGGATGGACGAGCCCGATCTACGGGACTGGGTCTGCTCAGGCTGGGTGGCAGCTTCATCATCGGCCAGGGCGGCACGCCAGCGCCGGGAGCACGCCCATGAGCAGCCGCAACCGGGAAACCCTGCGCAACTACTTCAAGGCGGGCGAAATGCCCACCGAAGGCCATTTCGTCGATCTGATCGACTCCATGCTGAACATGCACGACGAAGGCTTCTGCAAGAGCGTCGAGCATGGGGACGAGATCTACGCGGCCATGGGACACGATGCCCTGATCAGTTTCTACCGCGATCAGAAACCCGGCGATGTGCTCTGGCGCGTGCAGCTCGGCCGCACCGAGGACCAGTTGCAGATCGGCAGCGGCGAGAGCACACCCGCGTTGCTGAGCCTGGATGCGCAGCAGCGCGTGGGCATCGGCAAGCCCAAACCCCGCGATCTGCTGGATGTGGGTGGAACCGTGGCCTGCGAAGCCCGGCGCGGCCGCTGGAAGGACGAAGAGCGCCCCGACGTGCTGGCCAATGGCGAATGGCAGGACATCACGCCGGACCTGCACGGCTGCCAGGGCTTCGAGGTGATGGCCGGCGCTGGTCGCCAGGGCAGTGGTCACTTCAGCCTGCTGCATGCCGTGGCGCTCAACACCTACAACCCCGGCGGCGGTCTGCTGGCCTGGTTCAAGCAACGGCGCGGCATACGCCAGACCCGGTCCTGGTGGGGCCGGCGCTGCGACCGCCTGGAACTGCGTTGGTGCGGCAGCCACGGCCGCGAGGCCGAGTACCGGCTGCAGATCCGCAGCGGCTGCGACTTCGGGCCTGGCCAGCGCATCCAGGTTCAGCTCACCCAGCTCTGGACCGACCCGACGATGGCCGACAGCCAACCCCGACAGGAGGCAACGCCGTGACGGGTCCGAGCCTGCAGCGCATCCCGCGCCTGCCTCCCGAGGCCCAGGACGAAGCGCTGGGCTTTGCCAGCCTGCGGCAGCAGGCGCTGGACTGGGTACAACAGGCCAGCGGCGAGCTCTGGACCGACTACAACCTGCACGATCCGGGCGTCAGCCTGCTGGAATCACTGGTCTACGCCCTGACGGAGGAGGTCTATGCCGCGCGCGACAGTGTGCCAGCCCTGCTTGGCCTGGACCCGGACGACCCTGGGCTTGCCAGCGCGCAGTCGGCCCACCATTACGCCCTGCTGCCCCCCGAACAGGTCCGGACCGGCCGGCCTTGCAGCGAGCTGGACCAGCTGGCCTGGCTGCACGAACAGCGCCCCGCCCCACGACACGCCGATCTGGCCGCCCTGCTGGACGCGCGGGGCCGGCCCCTGGGCTTGTGGGCCTGGCGCCAGCTGGGCCCGGACCAGGCCGGGGACTCTGCGCGGCGGCGGCTGGCCGCGAATCTGGCCCAACGTTACTGGCAGCAGCGCAATCTGGGCGAGGACCTGTGGAGCCTGCCGCGCTTGCTGCGTCCCCGCTGGGTGCGCCTGCAGCTGCACCTGGTGCTGCAGGAAGACGCCGAGCTCAGCGAGGTCCTGCCGCCCTTGATGCTGGCCAGCGAGCGCTACATCGCTGCCCTGCCGCTGTCCCTGGAAGCGGATGAGTTGCTCCGCGTTCGGGCCGATCAGCTGCACCTCAGCGATCTGATGCGCAGCCTGCGATGCCTGCCGGGCCTGCGCAGCATCGAGTTGCTGCGCCTGCATGAGCTCGGCACCGCAAACGCGCACGAAACCGAGCCGACCACAGCGCCGAGCGACAGCCTGCCCTGGCGCGGCGAGGACTGGGGTCTGCGTCTGCACTGGCCGGAGCAGCGGCAGGACCTCGCCGACTGGGTCGTGGAACGCAGCGGGGCACGACTGCCCCTGGCCCATGCCGAGCTGCTCCTGCTGCTGCAGGACCTGCGCCGCGAACGCTCCGGCGCCCGCAGCGGCGACCTGGCGCGCCGCTCGGCGCCGGCGACTGGCCGGACCGAAATTCCGCCCGCCCCGCGGCTCGCTGACGAAGGCAGGCCGGGACGCTATGTGCCGGCCTGCCAGCATCTCCCCGATCTGTATCGCGAGCCCCAGGCCTTGCGCTGGACCCATGACCAGGTGCGGCGCCCGCCACCCGGCCAGACCAAGCAGTGGGCCGGCTACCTGGCCCTGCTCGAACAGCCACTGGCCCAGCTGCGGGCCCAGCGGCGGCATCTCGCCAAGCTGTACGACCTGCATAACGCCTCGGCCCGCAGCTACTGGCAGGAACCGCTGGACGCGACACAGCTGCCTGGCTTGAGCTGGCTGGCCGAGACCGCCGCCGATTCACCCGGCCTGCTGGACGCCCAGGATGACGCTGCCGAGCGACGCGGCCGCGCACTGGACCAATTGCTGGCCCTGCACGGCGAGGCCCTGGACTTCGGGCCGCTGCAGGATGTGCCACGCTACCTGGCTCCCCGGGCCTGGGCCTTGCAGCAGCTTGACTGCAAGCGCCGCTACGCCCAGCAGATCGCCGAGTTCACGGGGAACCGGCAGGCCGGCTTTGACTACAGCCGCCCCGGGCCTGAACGCTCGCTGACCCAGGCCGCCCCTTTGCAGCGGCGGCTGGCCTTGCAGCTGCAACTGCTGGCCGGCCCGCGCCTGAGCCAGTGGCTTCAGGTCAGCGGCCGCTTGCCGCTGGAGCCGCCCCATGCCGCCGGCCATCAGGAGCCCGACCCGCCAGGCCACTGGCAGCCCCTGTCGCGTGACATTCCCAGCCCGGACCATGCCGCCGAACCTGCGTCCCTGCCCGATCTGCAGGCTTGGCTGGGAGAGGCGGCCGATGATGCGGCCCTCTGGCGGGCTGCCGTACGGCCCGAGGCCTTTCGCTGCCAGCGACAAAAGGGCCTGTGCCGCCTGAGGCTGGGGCCCGACGCTGAAGGGCGGCTGTGGTCGCTGGGCGAGTTTGCAGACGAGGCCAGTGCCTGGACCCGGGCCGTGGCGCTGCACCAGAGCCTGTGCCGCCTGCAGCAGCACAGCGAGGGCCTGCACCTGGTCGAGCATCTGCTGCTGCGCCCCACCGACGGGGCGGATTCGCCCCGGACGCTGGACGACTTCTTCATGCACCGGCTGAGCATCGTCCTGCCCGGCTGGACCGCACGCTGCGCCGATCCCCGCCTGCGGGCCCTGGCCAGGCTGCGTGTCCAGGAAGCCGCCCCGGCGCAGCTGCGCTGCCGCCTGCTCTGGGTGGACGCCACCGGAATGCAGCGCTTCGAAAGCCTGTGGCTGGCCTGGTTGCTCTCCAAGCGGGCCTATTGCCAGGCCTTGCTGGATGACGAGGCCGTCGCGGGCGCGCAGCGGCGGGTCGACGAGCGCGCCGCCGCATTGAGCGCCTGGCTGCGGCAAGAGCACGCCAAGGAGCCGGCATGAAACTGCTGCCCGCCCTCCAGGCTCATCGCATCGAAACGCTGAGCCTCAGCCTGAGCAGCCGGAACGGCGCGTGCGTGAGCGCAGATCAGCAGGGCCGCTGCCTGCATGAGCTGCTCCTGCCCCTGCTCGGCCCCCTGCTGGACCGTCTGACACCGCCCCAGCAAGTGCTGCGGCTGGAGCGCCTGGAGCTGCACCTGGGGCGACTGAACCTGGACGATGCACCGGAGCGCTGGCGGACCCGGCTCGAGCAGGCGCTGGCCTTGGCCTTGGCCCGGGCCCTGCCGCAATCCGGACCGCCCCTCAAGACCTCGGCCCTGGAGCTGACGCAGTTCCTGCACTTCCTGCAGCACGGCAGCCTGCCCTGGTCCATGGCCTCGGGGCCCGGCAGCTTGCGGCTGTCGCTGTGGCTGGAGAGCCTGGCGCGACGGCAGGGGGCCTTGCTCTGGCGTCGGCTGCAGGCCTTGCCTGACGCTGGCCAGGTGCTGGAGCGCCTGAGCCGCATCAGCCCGCCGCAGGGTCTGCAGGCCCTGCTCGCCGCCCGGCAGCCCGACCTGGCCCAGGGCCTCACGCACTTGGACGAGGCCTGGCTCGCTCCGCTGCAGCACAGCGGCCGCCTCGGCGCCTACCAGGCCGGCCAGCTGCGCCAACGCCTGCGGGTGACGGCCCTGCGCGCACTCTGGGGGCTGCGCGGCCCTTCCACCAGCCAGGCCTGGCGCGAGGCGCTCTTCACAGCGCTGCGCCAAGACCTGGCTGGTGGAAGGGCCGCGCAGCCCCCAGAGTGCGCGCAGGGCCGTCACCCGCAGGCGTTGGCGCAGCTGGCCGGCCTGGTAG
>NZ_JBKCLH010000233.1:0-9583 GCF_046300915.1 Roseateles sp.
CCTGCTCCAGCCGGTTGCGCAGCTCGCGGATATTGCCGGGCCAGGCCTGGCGGGCCAGCCAGTCCAGGGCGTCGGGCGCCAGCTGGCGCTGGGGCATGCCGCTGCGCCGCGCGATGTCCTCCAGCAGGGCATCGGCCAGGGCCTCCAGATCCTCCATGCGCTCGCGCAGGGAGGGCAGCCGTATCGGCAGCACATTGAGGCGGTAGTAGAGGTCGGCCCGGAACTCGCCCCGCGCGACCATGGCGCTCAGGTCGCGGCTGGTGGCGGCAATCACACGCACATCGACGCGCCGCACCTCGTTGCTGCCCAGGGGCTCGAACTCCTGCTCCTGCAACACGCGCAGCAGCTTGCTCTGCAGGGCCAGGGGCATATCGCCGATCTCGTCCAGGAACAGGGTGCCGCCATCGGCCAGGGCAAACTTGCCGGCCCGGCCGCGCCGGTCGGCCCCGGTGTAGGCGCCCGGCGCCACGCCGAAGAACTCGGCCTCCAGCAAGGTGTCGGGCACGGCCGCGATATTGATGCTCACCAGGGCCTGCTGGGCCCGGGCCGAGGCCGCGTGAATGCCGTGGGCCAGCAGCTCCTTGCCCGTGCCTGTTTCCCCCAGCAACAGCACCGTGGCATCGGTCTGGGCCACACGCCGGGCCTGGCGCTTGACCTCCAGGGCTGCGGGGCTGGAGCCGATGAAGCTGGCGATGGTGTGCTTGGGACGGCGGTTGCGCGCGGTCTCGGCGGCCAGCTGGCGACGCGCCTCTTCCAGCTCCTGCTGCAGGCGCGCAAACTTCTGGATCAGGGGCTGCAAGGTCGGGCCGCCATAGCCGCCGCGCGCGCCCGGCGCCGACTCGGTCTGGGGCTGGTCCAGCAGCACCAGGCCCAGGGCGCCGATGACCTCGCCCGCCTCATCGCGCAGCGGCAGGCGGCTGACCAGAAAGGTGCCGGCCTTGTTGCTCAGCAGGTCCACAAGGATGGGGCGGCCGGTGTCTATCACCTCGGCCAGCAGGGGGCCGGGCACCACCTCCTCCACCTTGCGGCCCACGAACTCGGTATCGCTGTCAAAACCCAGGGCCGGCAGAAAGCGCTTGTAGCCCTCGCTGATCCAGACCACGCGGTGCTCGCGGTCCAGCAACAGCATGCCCTGGGCCGTGGCGGCCAGCTGCTCGAACAGGGTGTGGGCCGCCAGACGCAGCACGCTCTGCGCATCCAGGCCCTGCGCCTGGGCCGACGAGATGGGCTGCAACTGGCTGAGTGCGTGCATGGCGGAAGACATGGGGGACAAGAGGCCGGGCTGAATGTAGCAGCACCGTGGGCGGCAGCAAGCAGGGCTTGCGGGACAACCCCGATGCACAGGCCCTGCGCCCAGATGAACATGGCCGCCCCAGAAACAGAAGCTACCGGAGACTGCCCATGCACCGCCCATCCCGTCGTGCCGCCCTGGCCCTGCTGGCCGCCTGCGCCGCCGCCCTGCTCGGCGGCAAGGCCCTCGCCCAGAGCTGGCCGGTCAAGCCGGTCACCCTCATCGTGCCCTTCCCGGCCGGCGGCGGCACCGACGCCTTTGCCCGCCCACTGACGGCCCAGCTCAGCAAGCAGACCGGCAAGCAGTTCATCATCGACAACAAGGGCGGCGCCGGCGGCACCGTGGGCGCCACGCTCGCCTCCAAGGCCGCAGCGGACGGCTACACCTTCTTCATGGGCGCGGTGCACCACGCCATTGCGCCCAGCATGTACCCCAAGCTGGAGTACCGGCTGGAGGAAGACTTCGTGCCCGTGGCCCTGGTGGCCAGCGTGCCCCAGGTCATCGTGGTGAACCCGAGCAAGGTGCAGGCCACCGATCTGAAGAGCCTGCTGGAGTTCATCCGCAAGAACCCGGGCACGCTCAATTATGGCTCGGCCGGCAACGGTACCTCCCACCACCTGGCCGGTGAGCTCTTCAAGCTGCAGACCAAGACCTTCATCACCCACATTCCCTACCGCGGCGCCGGCCCGGCACTGCAGGACCTGATCGCCGGCCAGGTGGACCTGATGTTCGACGGCCTGGGCTCCAGCGCCAGCCATATCAAGAGCGGTCGCATCAAGGCCATTGCCGTGGCCGCAGCCAAGCGCGCGCCCGGCTTCCCCGATCTGCCCACCAGCGTGGAGGGCGGCGTGCCCAGCTACCAGGTGGCCACCTGGTACGGGCTCTGGGCGCCCAAGGGCACGCCCAAGGACATCATCAGCAGCCTGCAGGCCGAACTGAAGAAGGCCTATGCGGAAGAAAGCCTGCGCAACACCTGGAACGGCCTGGGCGCCGAAGTTCCCAATCTCTACGGCGATGCCTTCGGCGGCTTCGTGAGCGCCGAGCTCAAGCGCTGGGCCGAAGTCGTGAAGAGCTCGGGCGCCAAGCTGGATTGAGGACAATCACGCCACCATGAACGCAAACCTGTTCGCGGCCCTGCGGGCCGCATTCCCCGCCGACCTGGACCGTCCCGCCATCGAATGCGCCGATGGCGAGCAGGCCGGCCTGGTCTACAGCTGGCGCGATATCGAGCGCGCCACGGCCATGATGGCCAATCTGCTGGTCTCCCTGGATCTGCCCGCCGGCAGCCGGGTGGCGGTGCAGACCGAGAAGAGCGTCGAGGCCCTGATGCTCTATCTGGCCGTGCTGCGCGCGGGCTATGTCTATCTGCCGCTCAACACCGCCTACCAGGCGGCCGAGATCGAGTACTTCATCGGCAATGCCGAGCCGGCCGTGCTGGTGTGCGCAGGCAAGAGCTTCGGCTGGGTCAGCAAGCTGGCCTTCCAGGCCGGCACCCAGTATGTGTTCACGCTCAACGAGGACCGCACCGGCACCCTGCTGGACCGCGCCGGCGCCATGAGCGATCAGCACGAGATCGCGCACAAGAGCGCCGACGAGCTGGCCGCCATTCTCTACACCAGCGGCACCACGGGCCGCAGCAAGGGCGCCATGCTGAGCCACGGCAATATGCTCAGCAATGCCCGCACGCTCAAGGACTACTGGGGCTGGCAGCCGGACGATGTGCTGATCCACGCCCTGCCCATCTTCCATGTGCACGGGCTCTTCGTGGCCTCGCACGGCGCCCTGCTCAACGGCAGCAAGATGATCTGGTTCGCCAGGTTCGATCCCAGGGCCACGATCGCGCGCTTTGGCGAGGCCACGATCTTCATGGGCGTGCCCACGCTCTATGTGCGCATGCTGGCCGAGCCTGCGCTCACGCCCGCGGCCTGCGCCCATATGCGGCTCTTCATCAGCGGCTCGGCGCCCCTGCTGATCGAAACCTTCCGCGACTGGCAGCAGCGCAGCGGCCACACCATCCTGGAGCGCTACGGCATGAGCGAGACCATCATGCTGACTTCCAACCCCTACCGCCCCGAGGACGGCGAGCGCATCGGCGGCACCGTGGGCTTCGCCCTGCCCGGCGTGGGCGTGCGCGTGCAGGACGATGCGGGCGCGCCCTGCCCCGTGGGCGAGATCGGCCACATCCAGGTGCGCGGCCCCAATGTGTTTGCCGGCTACTGGCGCATGCCCGAGAAGACCCGCGAGGAATTCACCGCCGACGGCTGGTTCAAGACCGGCGATGTGGGCCAGTGCGATGAGCGCGGCTACTTCACCATCGTGGGCCGCAGCAAGGACCTGATCATCTCCGGCGGCTACAACGTCTACCCGGCCGAGATCGAGGGTTTCATCAACGAGATGCCGGGCGTGGCGGAGTCGGCCGTGGTCGGCGTGCCCCACCCGGACTTCGGCGAAGCCGTGGTGGCGGTGCTGGTGCCCAAGCCCGGCGCGGCCCTGGACGGCGCGGCCATCGTGGCCGCGCTCAAGACCCGCATCGCCAACTTCAAGGTCCCCAAGAAGGCCTTTGTGGTGGAGGGCCTGCCACGCAACACCATGGGCAAGGTGCAGAAGAACCTGCTGCGCGAGCAGCACAAGGCGCTCTTCGCATGAGCCAGCCCGGGACGTCCTTGCCCGAAAACGCCCGCTGCCCGCGCTGCGGTGGCGACTTCCGCTGCGGCGCGAGCGAGGGTCATTGCGACTGCTTCGAACTCCGCCTGGAAGAGGGCCTGCGCCAGCGCCTGGCCGCGCGCTACAGCGGCTGCCTGTGCATGGCCTGCCTGCGGGAACTGGCCCAGCCCGCAGCCCTCACACAGCCGCGAGATTCGCCCCCCTCTTAGGAGGGAAGTTCACGACGAAAACTGACTGTCTGTGGGTTTTTACCAACCCCGACACAAAGAGCGTGATTCCGAGCGACCACAATGCGACGCGCCTCCCCAGTGGGAGGCGTTTTGTTTTCCCTCAAGCAGTCAATCAGAACGAATCCAAGGAGGATTTATCCATGAAGAAGATCATCGCCCTGGCCGCCATCGCCGCCCTGTCCACCGTCGCTCAAGCTGATGGTTTCTACGCTGGTGGCGACGTGGGCAATGCCCGCTGGAAGGACGACGGCGCCACGTTCAAGGACACCAGCTTCGCCGTGTTCGGCGGCTACAACTTCAGCGACAACGTCGCTGTGGAACTGGGCTACCGCAACCTGGGCAAGGACACCGTCCGCGTGCTGAACGTGCCCGTGACCGTCAAGGCCAATGCCCTGCAAGTGTCGGCCGTGCTGTCGGCTCCGGTGAGCACTGACTTCGCCGTGTTCGGCCGCCTGGGCGTGAACCGCATCGAGGTGAAGAACTCCTTCGCCGGCGGCAATGGCAAGGACAACGAGACCAAGGCCCTGATCGGCTTCGGCGCTCGTTACGCCATCAGCAAGGAATTCGGCCTGCGCGCCGAGTTCCAGAAGCCCGCCAGCAACATCCGCGTGCTGTCGATCGGCGCCGACTACCGCTTCTAAACCCGGCCCCTCCCGCTGACCGGCCTCGACAGGACCGGCAGCGGCGCCCCCCCGGCAGCCCAGCCCGCGGTCACCGCCGCGGCCTGGGCTGCTTTATTTGCACGATTGCAGCCCCGCGACAGAAGGCAAAATCGGGGCTATGGCGCAAGAAGTCGGCCGAAAACACCAGCCATCCACCAGCTCCAGGGCCTGGAGCCCCCATCTGCGCCTGCAAGACACCGGGCGATTCATCGCCCTGGGACTGAGCCTCTTGATGATGTGGGGCGTGGTGGCCTGGTTCGTGTGGGTCTATCCGCAACGCCTGCTGGATGACCAAGAGCGCGAGCTGGAGGCCGCCGCCACCACCGCCGCCACCCAGCTGGAAAGCGTGCTGCGCGATGCCGAGAGCAATCTGCGCACCCTGGACCTGTGGCTGCTGACACGTACGCCGGACACGCCCCTGCGTGACGCCTCCCTGGCCCAGCTGGCCGAAACCTTGCGCAGCAGCTCGCGCGAGATCGTCGACGTGATGGTGGGGGACGCCCAGGGACGCTTCTACCGCCTGCCCACGCTGGACGCTCAGTCCTTTGTGGAACTGCCGCCCGCACAGCTCGGCGCGCTACGCGAATATGCCCATGCCGACCATGTGCTGCTGATCGGCGAGCCCCTGCGACTGCAGCCCGGGGGGCCGCTCAAGCTGCCCCTGTTCATGCGCATGAGCGCCCACCAAGGCGAGCTGGGGCTGCTGTTGGCTGTGATCGATCACGACCGCCTCGTCAGTCTGCTCAAGCCCTATGCCCGCGGCGAGCTGGGGGCCCTGGGCCTGCTGCGCAGCGATGGCATGGGTCTGCTGCGCTATCCCATGCTGGAGGGCTATATCGGCCGCAGCATGTACGACACCGTGCCCGGCAGCCGCGAGCGTCTGAGCGGTGCGTACGGCAGTTTTGTATCGCGCGGCGGCGCCTCCGACGGCCTGGAGCGCCGGGTCAGCTTTCGCAGCCTGGATGACTATGGCCTCAAGCTGCTGCTGGCCCAGGGCCACGACGCGGCGCAAATCCAGCATCGGCAGCAAAGTGGCCTGCTCATCGTCGCCAGCCTGCTGATCACGCTGCTGGCCATCGTGATCACGGCGATGCTGGAGCGGCTGCAGCGCCAGGCACGGGAGCGCGAGGCCATGCTGGCCGCCACCAGCGATGCCCTGCCCCTGGGCCTGTTCCGCTGCGACGCCAGCGGCGCCCTGCGCTATGCCAACGAGAGCTACCGTCGCCTGCACGAGATCCAGGGACCGCTGCAGGGCTGGGACTGGCTGAAGCTCGTGCCCGAGGCGCAACGCGAGGGCGTACGCCAGCGCTGGCAGGCCCGCATGAGCCAGCGCGAGTGCGACAGCTTCAGCGCCCGCGTGCTGCTACCGGACGGGCGACGTCGCCGCTTTCAGATCCACACCGCGCCCCTGCTGGTCGACGGCGTCCAGAACGGCGTGGTGGGCACGGTGGAGGATGTGACCGAGCGCGAGCTGCAGCAGGAGGCCCAGCTCACCCTGCACGCCATCTTCGAACAGACGCCCGACTGCATCGCCCAGTTCGATGCCCGCGGTCGCATGGTCTATCTCAATCCGGCGGGCCGTTTGCGCCTGGGCCTGGAAGCCCTAGCCGCCCTGCCCGAGCATGACTACCGCAGCTTCCTGCCCGACCCCGAGAAGCGCGCGCGCGATTTCCTCTCCGCCTTGCCCGAACAGGCCCTGGCCCAGGGCCACTGGCAGGGGCGCAGCACGGTGCTGGACCATGAGGGCCAGCTCGTGCCCGTGTCCTGCACGGTGCTGGTCCATCGGGATGCGCGTCAGCAGGTACGCATGGTCTCGGTGCTGCTGCGCGATGTCTCCGAGCAGGTCCAGGCCCAGCAGGAGCGCGAACGCAGCGAGGCCATGCTCAAGGCCGTGGCCGAAGAGGTGCCGCTGATGATTGCGGTGCTGGACCGCCGGCAGCGCCTGCTGTTCTGCAACCGGGCCTATGAAGAGCAGTTCGACCTGCGGCGCGAGGACTGGATAGGCCGCTCGGTGCAAGAGATGCTGGGCCCCGAGGAGTATGAGCGGGCCCTGCCCCAGATCGAGGCCGCACTGGCCGGACAGACCCTCACGCTGGAACGCAGCCGCGAGTTCCAGCAGCGCCGCCTGCTGCAGGTACGTTACTCCCCCTTGCAGCTGGAAGACGGGCAGATTGCCGGCATGGTCTGGGCCGCGCGCGACATCACCGAAGAAAAAGCCGAGCAGGCCCGCCTGCTGGACGCCTCGCAGACCGATCCCCTGACCGGGCTGCTCAACCGGGCCGGCTTCGAGCTGCGCGCCCTCAGCGCCCTGGAGCGAGCAAGACAGCAAGAACGTCTGTGCTGCCTGATCTATATGGATCTGGACCGCTTCAAGGCCGTCAACGATCTGCACGGCCATCCGGTGGGTGACGCCCTGCTGCAGGCGGTGGCCGGTCGCCTGCGCCATGTGCTGCGCCAGCAGGATCTGGTGGCGCGCCTGGGGGGGGACGAGTTCGCCGTGCTGCTGCCCGAGATCCCCAGCGTCGCCAATGCCGAGTCAGTGACCACCAAGCTGTTGCAGGCCGTGGCCCGCCCCTATCTGATCGACACGCTGAGCCTGGACATCGGCGTGAGCCTGGGCTTTTGCGTCTGCGCGGGCGCCAGTGCCGATCTGCCACGCATGGTGGCTCAGGCGGATGCCTGGCTGTACGAGGCCAAGCGTGCCGGCCGCGGCCGCTACCGCGGCGGGCTCATGGAGGGCTGATCGGGCGCGCAGCGCGCGCCCAGGCTACTGCGCTCCGGCGCTCCGCCCCCCGAGCGCAAACGCAAGAGCGCCAGCTGCAGCACCCGGGCGTCGGTGCTGGCGCGGTGGCGCATCAGCTGCTGCTCGCGCCGCACGGTCTGCGTCAACTCGTGCCACTGAGCCGCCTCGGCGTCGGAGAGCAGCACGCGGATGTCCTGCAGGCGGAAGGCCGGCTGCAGATCGGCCGCGTCGAACAAGCGGCTCAGCCAGCTGTAGTCATGCCCCCAGCCGTCGCAGTACACGGTCTGGCCGCTCAGTCGCTGGTTGAGCTCGGCCGCCACCCAGACCGGCTCGCGCCCCTTGCGAGCCAGGATCTCGCGGCTGATGCCGTGCAGGGCCTCGGCCTTGGCATCCCAGTGCCGCCACTCGGGCAGGGGCTGGATCAGGCTGCAAAAGGGCCCGCCGCGCGGGGCCACAAAGCCCACCTCGATGGGATAGCTGCCCGCACCGAAGCCCGAGGCCTCGATGTCCATGACGGCGGGGGCTTCCATCAGATCCATGGTGCAGCGAGTGTAAGCCGCAGCGGGTGAATCAGGGCCGCGCCAGCACCTCCCCCATGCGCAGGCGCTGACCGGTCTGGACGGCCAGCTCGAAGCCCGGCGGCAGAAACACGATGATGGTGGAGCCCTGCTGGAACCAGCCCAGCTCCTCGCCGCGGCGGGCCTCGCCCTGCGCCGGCAGCTCGTGGGGGCCGGGATAGTCCACATGCAGCAGCAGGTTCAGGCAGTGCAGGCGCAGGCTGGCCACCAGGATGGCGGCCACCGCCACCAGGGCGATGGGCCGGCCGTCGGGCAGGCGGGCATGGATGGCGGCCCGCTCATTGCGGCAGAACAGGCGCTCCACCCGCTTGAGCGCAATGGGGTTCACATTCCAGGTATCGCCGGCGATATGGGTCACATGCTCCAGGCGTAAGTCGGCCGGGGCATGGAAGCGGTGGTACATGGACGAGGTCAGGCGCAGGGTCACGAACTGCCCCCCGCGGTAGGGCGCGGCGCGCGCCGCATCGCCGAAGAGCTCGCCCACCGTGTACGGAAAGCCCTTGGCCTGGAAGACCTGGCCCTGATGCTCCACCGCACCGCAGGCGCCCACGATGGCGTCGCAGGGGCTCAGGATGGCCTGAGCCTCGGCCGCCAGGGGCCGGGCGCCCGGCTTGAGCTCGCGGATGAAGCAGTCCTGCAGGCTGCGAAAGCGCTGCTGGCGCGCCTCGCTGAGGTCCAGATCGGTGAACAGCCGCCAGACGGCGATGGAAAAGCGCGTCAGCAGCGGGCTTTCGATGCGGCTGTACCAACCCACCAGCCGGGTCAGGGTCAGACGCGGGATGCGGTTGGTCAGCAGGAAATTCAGGTCTTCCTGCTGCAACAGCCGGTCACGCCAGAGTGCGAGCTTCATCAGAGCGTCAAAGGCAGTGGTTACAGATACGAGTCTGCTTTTCTTCTGTGACCGCCATATGGATGAGACCCTGACCCACGCCCTGCCCCTCTATGCCCTGGGCGCCGCCCTGCTGGCGGGGCTGATCCCCAAGCTGCGGCGCCGCCTGCAGCTCTCGCGGGCCAAGCACCGCTCCCTGGCCGGCCACTCGCGCATGGCCAAGCGCATTGCCGGCCTGATCCCGGGCTATGCCTATGACGAGGCGCGCTTCTTCGCCGCCGATGGCGCGCCCGAGGCCGTGCAGGCACGCCGCCGCCAGGGCTTCAGCGCCCTGGCTCAGGCGCTGGCCCAGGCGCACCCGCGCTCCATCGCCGCCACCGAGGCCGCGCGCGCGGGCATCTCGGATCTGCAGTTCACCGGCGCCTACCGCGTGCCCTTCCAGTTCAGCCCCTATCTGCGCCAGCAGCTCAAGCTGCCCAGCTTTGTGCAGGCCACCGAAGGCCCCTGGATCCGCGACCTGGACGGCCAGCGCTGGCTGGATGTCTCGGGCAGCTATGGCGTGAACGTGTTCGGCCACGAGTTCTAC
>NZ_JBKCLH010000234.1:0-9305 GCF_046300915.1 Roseateles sp.
GCATGCAAGCCTTGTGACGGTCGCGCTTGCGGGCTTGCATGCAAGCGACATGCATTTGCCGGCATGAGCCGCTGCGGCACACTCCGGGGCCTAACCCGCTGGTGGGCGCCGGAGGGCCTCGGCAAGATCGCGCCACTTTCCAACCCGCCCCATCCCATGCCTGCCCTCGCACGACTCCGATTTGCTGCCGCTTGCGCCGCCTTGCTGGCCGGTGCTGCCGGCGCCCAGACCGCCATTCCCATTGGCGGTGCCCTCAAGTACGACAACCATGTGGTGTGGAAACGCATCGTTGACGAGGCCGGCGGCCCGGGCGCGCGCTTTGTGGTGTTCAGCACCGCGGCGGCCAATCCCGAGCGCAGCGCCCGCCAGATCGTGGAGGCACTCAATCGCCAGGGTGCCCAGGCGCAGTGGGTGCCCGTGGCGCCGCGCCTCAAGGACCGCGATCTGAAGGCCGAGCTGGAGAGCCCTGCCAATCTGGAGCTGGTGCGCCAGGCCCGCGGCGTCTATTTCTCCGGTGGCGCCCAGGAGCTGATCGTCGACACCCTGCAGCCTGCTGGCGAGCCCACGGCCCTGCTGCAGGCCATCTGGCAGGTCTACCGCAGCGGCGGCGTGGTGGCCGGCAGCAGCGCAGGTGCGGCCATCATGAGCACCGTGATGTTCCGGGACGCCCAGGACACCCTGCGCGTGCTCAAGGGCCAGCTGCGCGAGGGCCAGGAGATCGACCGCGGTCTGGGCTTTGTGGGGCCGGAGCTCTTCATCGATCAGCACTTTCTCAAGCGCGGCCGCTTCGGCCGCATGCTGCCTCTGATGCAGGCCAAGGGTTATCGCCTGGGCCTGGGCGTTGACGAGGACAGCGCCGCCATCATCAAGGGCGGCCAGATCGAGGTGATTGGCGCCAAGGGCGCCTTGCTGGTGGATCTGTCCCAGGCCCGTCACGAGCCGCAGCTGGGCGCCTTCAATGTGCGCGGGGCTCAGCTGAGCTATCTGGACCGCGGCGATCGCCACGATCTGAAGACCGGCGTGACCACGCCCTCGCCACAAAAGGCCGCCGACCTGGCCATCGATCCCAAGGCCCCGAACTTCAAGCCCTATTTCAAGAGCGTGCCCTTCTATGCCGACATGCTGGGCGACACCACCGTGGTGAACGCCATGGGCACCCTGCTGGACAGCCCGGCCGGCGAGACCCTGGGTCTTGCCTTCGCCGGCACCCCGGCGGTCGATGACAGTCAGCCGGACCTGGGCTTCGAGTTCCGGCTCTACAAGACGCCCGCCACGCGTGGCTGGTTCACCGGCGCCTTCGGGGGCGAGGACTACACCGTGGTCCGCATGGGCCTGGACGTGATGCCGGTCCAGATCCAGCGTCCCCTCTACCGTCTGATGCCTGTTCAGACCTCGCGCTGAAAGCCCCCCATGAGAAGCGAGATTCACGCGCTGCCGGCGGCGAGCGCCGGTACGACACGCCTGTTGCGCAGCCTGCATTTCGGCACGGGCCAGAGCGGGCGCAAGGCCTATATCCACGCGGCCCTGCACGCCGACGAGGTGCCGGCCATGTTGGTGGCCCAGCATCTGCGTCAGCGCCTGCTGGCGCTGGAGACCCAGGGCTTGATCACGGGCGAGGTATTGCTCCTGCCCATGGCCAATCCGGTGGGCCTGTCCCAGGATCTGCAGGGGGCTCATTTCGGCCGCTTCGATGCGGCCACGGGCCTGAACTTCAATCGGGCCTACCGTCATCTGACCCAGGCTCTGATCCCGCGCCTGGAGCTATTGCTGGGTCAGGATGAGCAGCTCAACAAGCAGCTGATCCGACGCGAGGCCCTGGCCTTGCTCGCGGACTGGCAGCCCCAGACCGAGACCGAGGCGCTCAAGCAGCTGCTGCAGCGTCTGGCCATGGATGCCGATGTGGTGCTGGACCTGCACTGCGATCACCAGGCCGTCATGCATGTCTATGCCGGCACGCCGCTGGAGGCGCCGGCCCGCGAGCTGGGTGCGCTGCTGGGCGCTCAGGCCCTGCTGCTGGCCCGGGCTTCGGGGGACGACCCCTTTGACGAGACCATCTCGCGCATCTGGTGGGAGCTGGCCGATCATTTCGCGGGCCGCTTCCCCATTCCCCAGGCCTGCTTTGCGGCCACGGTGGAACTGCGCGGCGAAACCGAGACCGACCACGCACTGGCGGCCTGCGATGCCGAGGCTCTGCTGGCCTTTCTGCAGCGCCAGGGCCTGATCGAGGGGCCGCCCCTGCTGCCCCTGCCCGCCGAGCGCTGCGAGCCCACGCCGCTGGAGGGCGTGGAGCCGCTGACGGCCCCGCACGCCGGTCTGCTGGTCTTTGCCAAGGCACCGGGCGACTGGGTCGAGGCCGGCGATCTGGTGGCCGAGCTCATCGATCCGCTCGACGACACCGTCACCCCCTTGCGCGCCAGCGTGTCAGGTCGGCTGTTCGCGCGCGTCTCGCGACGCTGGGCCGGGCGGGGCATGCGGGTGGCCAAGGTGGCCGGCGCCCAGGCCTATCGCAGCGGCAAGCTGCTCTCGATGTGAGATTGCTCTCGATGAAACTGCGTCTACCCAATACCTTTGTCCTGCTCTTCGCCTTGCTGGCCGTGATCGCCCTGGCCACCTGGGTGGTGCCTGGCGGTCAGTACGACACCCTGATGCTCAATGGCAAGAAGGTGGTCAATCCCGACTCCTTCCGCTGGGTGGAGAGCCGTCCCCAGGGCCTGGTGGCCCTGATGATGTCGCCCATCAAGGGCTTTGTGGAAGCGGGGCTCATCATCGGCTTCGTGCTCATCGTGGGTGGCACCTTTGCCGTGCTGCAGCAGAGCGAGGCCATCGATGCGCTGATCAAGTCGGTGGCGCGCGCCCACAGCCGCTCGGCCTTTGTGCGCGTGGCCCTGATCCCCATCTTCGTCACGCTCTTCTCGATTGGTGGCGCCACATTCGGCATGGCCGAGGAGGCCATTCCCTTCGTGCTGATCTTCATTCCCCTGGCCCTGGCCCTGCGCTATGACAGCGTGGTGGGCGCGGCCATTCCCTTCGTGGGCTCGCAGATCGGCTTTGCCACCGCCTTCCTCAACCCCTTCAATGTGGGCGTGGCCCAGGGCATTGCCCAGGTGCCCATGTTCTCGGGCCTGGGCTATCGCTTTCTGTGCTGGGCGGTGTTCACGCTGCTCACCATCGCCTTTCTGATGTGGTACGCGGCTCGCATCAAGCGCGACCCGCGCCTGAGCCCGACCTTCGAGCTCGACGAGGAGAAGCGCCGCAATCTGGACCTGGCCGCCTTTGAGCAGTTCAGCGGCATGACCCGCACCCACAAGGCTGTGCTGGCCCTGTTCGTGGGCACCCTGGGCGCCATGATCGTGGGCGTGGTGAAGTTCGGCTGGTACATCGAGGAGATTGCCGCGCTCTTCCTGTCCATGGCCATCCTGGTGGGTGTGGTGGCGCGCCTGGGCCAGGAGCGCTGGGTGGCTGCCTTTGTGGGCGGCGCCAAGGACCTGGTGGGCACGGCCCTGGTGATCGCCCTGGCCAAGGCCACCGTGATCCTGATGCGCGATGGCCACATCATCGACACCCTGCTGCATGCCCTGGTGCCCTATGTGGAGTCCGCCAGCCCGGTGTTCGCGGCGCAGAAGATGTTCGTGATCCAGTCGGTGATCAACTTCTTCATCCACAGCGGCACCGGCCAGGCGGCCCTGACCATGCCCATCATGGCCCCGCTGGCCGATCTGGTGGGCGTGACGCGCCAGACCGCCATCCTGGCCTTCCAGTTCGGCGAGCTGAGCACGCCCATCATCCCAACCTCGGGCATCACCGTGGGCGTGCTGGCCCTGGCCGGCATTCCCTTCGGCCGCTGGGTGCGCTGGATGCTGCCCCTGCAGGTGGTGTATTTCCTCGTGGCCCTGGCCCTGCTGGTGCCGCCCGCGCTCACGCAGTGGCAGTAAAGTGCTGACGTGAACCCTGCCGCCCCGCTGCCTACCCGTCGCTGCGCGCTGCTCTTGCTGCCTGGCGGCACGGCGCTGGCCGCGGCGGGCCTGCTGGAAGCTTTGGGGCGGCTCAATGAGCTGCAGGACGAGGTGCGCTACGAACCCGTCTGCCTGAGCCTGGGGGAGGGCGCCGCTGCCCTGCGCAGCCGCCCGATGCGCTCGGAGGAACGCGACTGGTTTGCCTTCTTCGTGGTCGGCGGGGATGACAGCCTCGCCGCCTCGCCGGGCTTGCAGCTGCTGCTGCGCGACCTGGTCGCCGCCGGGGTGGCGCACCTGGGGGCTGTGGGCAGTGGCAGCCTGTGCCTGGCCCGGGCCGGCCTGCCGGCCGGTCGCCGCATGACGGCGGACTGGTCCCTGATCGATGCGCTGCGCAGCGACCATCCCGAGGTGGTCTGGTGCAACCAGGTCTGGGAGATGGACCTGGCCCGCGCTCCGGCCCTGCTGAGCTGTGCCGGCGGCGCCTCCAGCCTGGACCTGGCCTGCGCCTGGGCGGCCAGCCTGCATGGCGAGCGCGCAGGCCAGCAGCTGGCCGTGCTGCTCGGGCTGGAGCAGGTGCGCGGTCGCGAGGTGCGGCCCCGCGTGCCGGAGCAGGGCGGGCGCACCAGCGCCAAGCTGGCCGAGGCCCTGGCCCTGATGGAGGCCAATCTGGCCGAACCCCTGCCCACCGAGGAGGTGGCGCGCCTGGTGGGCGTGTCGCGCCGCCAGCTGGAGCGCTTGTTCAAGCAGCACCTGGATTCTCTGCCCTCGCGCCACTATCTGGAGCTGCGTCTGCAGCGGGCGCGTCGCCTGCTGCAGCACAGCGGGCAATCCATACTCCAGATCGGTCTGTCCTGCGGCTTCTCCTCGGGGCCGCATTTTTCCAATGCCTACAAGGCCGCCTTTGGCCGCACCCCGCGGGAGGAGCGCAGCGCTGGCGCGCGTGCCGCCCTGCCATGGCGCGCCAGCGGAGAATCCAGCGCATGAGCCCTGCCCACGACCTGCTGCTGCGCCCGGTGGCGCCCGAGGATCTGCCCGCCCTGGAGCGCATCGCCGCGGCCACGGCCGATGGCATCAGCTCCCTGCCCGAGGACAGCGAGCGCTTGCGCGAACGCATCGAGCGCTCCTGCCAGGCCTTTGCCAGCGAAGACGCGGCCAGCGGCGAGGAGACTTATCTCTTCGTGCTGGAGGAGCGTGGCCGGGTGATCGGCAGCAGCGGCATCGCCGCCAGCGCCGGCTTCCACGATCGCTTCTACAGCTATCGCAATGAGTTCGTGGTCCATGCCTCGGCAGCCTTGGGGGTGAGCCAGCGTCTGCACACCCTGCATCTATGCCACGATCTGACGGGCGTGACCCTGCTCACCAGCTTCTACATCGAGCCTGCCTACGAGGCCGGTCTGGCGCCGCAGCTGCTCTCGCGCGCACGCCTGCTCTTCATCGCCCTCTTTGCCGAGCGTTTCAACAGCCGTATCGCGGCCGAGCACCCGGGCCTGGTTGATGCGCAAGGCCACAGTCCTTTCTGGGATGCGGTGGGGCGGCGCTTTTTCAATATGGATTACGCCCAGGCGGAAAAGGTGGTGGGTGGACGCAGCAAGGCCTTCATCGCCGATCTGATGCCGCATTCCCCGGTCTATGTGCCCCTGCTGCCCGAGGCGGCGCAGTTCGCCATCGGCCAGCTTCATCCCGTGGGCGAGCTGCCCTTCGGCATCCTGCAGGACGAGGGCTTCGATGCCGACACCTATATCGACATCTTCGACGGCGGCCCCACGGTGGAGGGCCGCTTGGAGCTGCTGCGCAGCGTGCGTCAGGCGCGACGCCTCGCCTTGCGGCCGGGCGCGCTGGGCCTGGGCCAGGAGCATTGGCATCTGGTCTGTACCGAGCGGCGCCGTGACTTCCGCGCCAGCCTGGCCAGGCTGCCGGCCGGCATCCAGGAGCTTTCGCCCGAGCACCGGGTCTTCGAGCGTCTGGGCCCGCCGCCCGGCGCGAGCGTGATGGTCTCGCCGCTGGATGCGGTCCAGGAGGAGCTGCGATGAGCGATGCCCGGTACTCGCTGCGCGCCTGGACCTCGGCGGACGAGGCCGTGTGCGGCCAATGGCGCAACCAGGCCGGCCTGCCTCCCGCGGCACCCGCGCCCGATGAGCAGGCCCTGGTGCTCTGCGATGTCGACGGCCGCCCCCAGGCCTGCGCTCGCTTGCGCCCATACCTGGGCCTGGATCGCCCCCGCTACAGCTTCCACATCGGGCGGGCCGTGCATGCGGCGGCCGAGCTGGGCCTCAACCACTGTCAGGACACCTTGTTGCTGGGCAATGACCACACGGGCGAGGCCGAGCTGGTGGACCTGGCGCATGCGCCCGACTGCCCGCAGCCCCAGCAGGCCTTGAGCGCTTTGCTGGAGGCCCTGCTCAAGCCCTGGCTGGCCGACCCTGCCAACCGCGAGCGCCAGTTGGTGGTGGAGCTGGCCGGCTGGCGCCGGGCCGATGGCCGCTCGCCCTTCTGGGATGGGCTGGGGCGTTTTTTCTACCCCGCAGACGCGAGCCCGCAGCGCGCGCGCTGGGGCGAGGCCTGGCCCGCGCATCTGGCCGCCCTGATGCCGCGCCAGACCCTGTATCTGTCCTTTCTTGCCGAACCGGCGCGCCAGGCCCTGGGGCGCGCGCCGGAGTGCGCAGGTCCGGCCCTGCAAGCCCTGGCGAGCCAGGGCTTTGCCTACAGCCGTCATGTGCGCATCGACGATGGCGGACCCATCTGGGCCTTGCAGGCCAGCACGCGACAGGCTTGAAGTCTCCCGAGTGGCGGGGACAAACACTTCACAAGAAAACAATTTATAATTTCGTAAATTGTTGTGCCCAAGGCGAGCTCAGCTTCGGCCTCGGGATGTCCGTGAGGTGTGATGTGAATTCTGCCCTGGCCCTGGATGTCGAGCGGCTGCGTGAGGCGGCCGCGCAGGCGGTGTCCGCTCTCAAGTTGCTGGCCAACGAGGACCGCTTGTTGCTGCTGTGCCAGCTCTCGCAGGGTGAGGCCTGCGTGTCCGATCTGGAAGCCCGCCTGGGCATACGTCAGCCCACGCTCTCGCAGCAGCTGGGCGTGCTGCGCAACGAGGGCGTGGTCGAGACCCGGCGTGAGGGCAAGAACATCTACTACCGCGTCGCCAGCCCCGAGCTGCTGCAGCTGCTGGCCACGCTTTACCGGCTTTACTGTCCGCAAGGAGATGACTGAGATGAATATTGCCTGGTCTGCCTTCACCCCCTGGTCGGCCCTGGCCGGCGGGGCCTTGATCGGCCTGGCGGCCGCGCTGTTCGTGCTGCTCAATGGCCGCATTGCTGGCATCAGCGGCATCCTGGGCGGCTTGCTGCGCCCGGTGCGCGGCGATCTGGCCTGGCGCATTGCCTTCCTGGCCGGCCTGATCGGCGCGCCCCTGGTCTACGGCCTGTTCGCGCCCTTGCCGCAGCCGCAGATCGAGGCCGACACCGGCCTGCTGATCGCCGCCGGCCTGATCGTGGGCGTGGGCACGCGCTACGGCGCGGGCTGCACCAGCGGCCACGGGGTCTGCGGCCTCTCGCGCCTCTCGCCGCGCTCCCTGGTGGCCACCCTGGCTTTCATGGCGGCGGGTTTCGTCACCGTCTATCTGCTGCGTCACGTCTTCTGAAGAGGGAGGGCTGCATCATGCCTATCAAGAATCTTCTGGCTGCCCTGCTGGCGGGCCTGGTGTTTGGTCTGGGCCTGCTGGTCTCGGGCATGGCCGATCCGGCCAAGGTGCTGGGCTTTCTGGATCTGGCCGGGGCCTGGGACCCCTCGCTGGCCCTGGTGATGGCGGGCGCCATCGGCGTGGGCCTGCTGGCCTTCCGCGCCGCGGGTGGGCGCACACGCTCCTTGCTGGACGAGGAGATGCGTCTGCCCACCGCGCGCCAGATCGATCGCCGCCTGGTGTTGGGCAGCGTGGCTTTCGGCGTGGGCTGGGGCCTGGCCGGCTTCTGCCCGGGGCCGGGTCTGGTGGCTCTGGGCCTGGGGCAGGGCAAGGCCCTGATCTTTGTGCTGGCCATGGTGGCCGGCATGCTGGTCTTCGAGTTGCTGGAGCGCGGCCGCCGGGCCTGATGGCTGATCTCAGGGCAGATCGCAGGGCGGATATCAGGCCAGCAGCTTGTTGATCAGCTCGGGTGTGGTGGCGGCCTTGTACTTCTTCATCAGCCGGGCGCGGTAGACGTCCACCGTGCGCGGGCTGATATTGAGCCGCCGTCCGATCAGCTTGCTGGTCAGGCCCTCGATCAGCAGGGCGGCGATCTCACGCTCGCGGGCGGTGAGCTCGGCCGTGAGACGCCGGCGCTGCGACAGATCCTCGAAGCTCCAGATGCCCTCGGCATGGGGGTCCTGCGGGTCCAGGGCGCGTCCGGTGACATGGCACCAGAACAGCTCCTGGCTGCCCACGCGGCGCATCACGCGGTCATCGGCGTAATAGCCCTGGGCATCCAGCATGGCCACGATGCGCTGGCCCGTGTGTTCGAACTCGGCCGGGCTGGGGTAGAGCATGGCAAAGCTCTGGCCAATGAGCTGCTCGCGCTGCGCCCCGAACATCTGCAGCAGCTGCTCGTTGCAGTCCACGATCAGGCGCTGGCGCGAGAGCACCAGGCCGACGGGCGCACGTTCGAAGGCGGTGCGGTAGTCCAGCCCCATGCTCAGAGCAGGGCGTAGGTGGTGCTGGCCTGCACGGCCAGGCGCCCGTCGGGGTTGAGCAGATCGATGCTGCCAAAGGCCAGGCTCTTGCCGCTGCGCAGCACCCGCGCCTCGACCAGGCAATGGTCTGCCGACACCGGCCGTAAAAAGCTGGTGTTCAGCTGCACCGTGGTCATGGGCCGGAACTCGCCCAGCTCGGCCATCATGGCCAGCACCATGGCCGTATCGGCCGCGGCCATGGCGGCTTGGCCGCACATGACACCGCCCACATGGACGTATTCGGGCTTGACCGGCATGCGCAGCCGCACCTGCCCGCCGGGGCCGCAGTCCAGCACTTCGAAGTCCATGGCCGTGATCCAGGGCGCGAAGATGCGCGGGATGGCGGCTTGCAGATCGGTGGCACTGAGAGGCATGGCTTGGGCTGGCTTGGGGCTCTGGGGCGGTGCGGGGTGGCGCAATGGTAGCGGCAGGCGCACGCTCCCCGGCTCGTGGGGGTGAACCCGGGCGGCGGCTCCCTCGGCTCGAAGGACAATGCCGGCCATGGAGTGGAGGCCGTGTCGGGCGCCCAGGCGTTCTGTGAAGCGTTCTTTTGCCCGCTGCGTCGCAGGCGGGGCGCCCGCTGCTGCCTGGCCCATATCGCGTGCCAGGCTTGAGGCATGAGCAGCGCGGTCAGCTGCCCACAGTGGGCCC
>NZ_JBKCLH010000235.1:0-2665 GCF_046300915.1 Roseateles sp.
CCGGGGCCGGGGCGGGGGCGGCGCCCAGCTTGGGCGCGCTCACCGCGCTGGCCGCCTGCTCACGCAACAGGGCGGCGAAACTCGAGCCCGAGGCCTCGCTGGCGTGGGCGGGGCTGAAGCCCGGCACGTTGCGCGGCGCACCGCCCAGGCCGGAGATCGTGGCATTGACAAGCGGATTCATCAGCGGCTCCCGGGCTCAGGCGCTCAGGCGCACAAACGGGTTCATCTGCGACAGAGCGGCACGTGCGGCCTGCTCGTCGGTGAGCTTCTGCTCGCGGCGCTGGGCGCTGCGGCGCAACTCGCCCTGGCGGCGTTCGATCAGCTTGCGCACCGAGGCCACGCGCAGCTCCAGATCGCGCAGCACCTCGCGGGCTCGCTCCACGCGCTGCTCGGCGAACTGGCTGATGGCACCTTGCTGGCTGATGGCCTGGTCCAGGCGCTGGCCGAAGCTCTGGTAGTGGCCCACGATGTCTATCGTGGTGCGCTGCGCAAACTGGCGGGTCCAGCGCTGCTCGTACTCGCTGCGGTACTGGCCCAGCTGATCAGCCTGGGCGCGGGCCGCCGCGGCCTGCTGCTGCAGCTCCTGAAGCTTGGCCAGGGCGTCGTCGCGCTCGGCCTCGGCGCGCTCCAGCAGGATGTTGAGGGCTTGGGTGCTCATGGCGGACTCTCCGTCTTACGCTTATCGGCCGTTTTTAGTGCGGGTTAACCACAGCCTTGAGCTGGCTGACGCTGTCGTCCAGGCCCGCGGGGCTGTGCATGTCCTGCTGAAGCAGGCGGATCATGTCGGGGTGCAGGCGCACGGCGAGGTCAAGCTCGTGGTCGTGGCCGCTCTGGTAGGCGCCGAGCTGGATCAGGTCGCGCGCCTTGTTGTACTTGGCCAGCAGCTGACGGAAGCGGCGGGCCGACTCCAGATGCGCCTGGGGCGCCACATTGCTCATCACGCGCGAGATCGAGCGCTCGATGTCGATGGCGGGGTAGTGGCCGGCCTCGGCCAGCTCGCGCGAGAGCACGATATGGCCGTCCAGGATGCCGCGGGCGGCGTCGGCGATGGGGTCCTGCTGGTCGTCGCCCTCGCTCAGCACGGTGTAGAAGGCGGTGATCGAGCCCTCACCGGCCAGGCCGTTGCCGCTGCGCTCCACCAGCTGGGGCAGCTTGGCGAAGCAGCTGGGCGGATAGCCCTTGGTGGCGGGCGGCTCGCCGATGGCCAGGGCGATCTCGCGCTGGGCCATGGCATAGCGGGTGAGCGAGTCCATCAGCAGCAGCACATGCAGGCCCTGGTCGCGGAAATGCTCGGCAATCGCGGTGGAGTAGGTCGCGCCCTGCATGCGCACCAGGGGCGGGGCGTCGGCCGGAGCGGCCACCACCACGGAGCGGGCCAGGCCTTCCTCGCCCAGGATGTCCTCGATGAATTCCTTGACCTCGCGGCCGCGCTCGCCGATCAGCCCCACCACGATCACATCGGCCTGGGTGTAGCGGGCCATCATGCCCAGCAGCACCGACTTGCCCACGCCGGTGCCGGCGAACAGGCCCAGACGCTGGCCGCGGCCCACGGTGAGCATGGCATTGATCGAGCGCACGCCGGTGTCCAGCGGGGTGCGCACCGGGTCGCGGTCCATGGCGTTGATGGGGCGGCGGATCATGGGCTCGTCATGCACCAGGTCCAGCGGGCCGCGACGGTCCAGGGGGTGGCCGTGGGGGTCGACCACGCGGCCCAGCAGGCCCACGCCCATGGGCAGGTGCAGGCCGCGGTCTTCGTCGCGACGCCAGGGGTGCTGGGGCTTGCCAAGCTGGGGCGCCTGCGGCGGTGTGAATCGCGGCAGCACCAGGGCGCCGCTGGACAGGCCCTGCACCTCGTCGGTGGGCATCAGGAAGGCACGGTCCCCCGAGAAGCCCACGACCTCGGCCTTGACCGGGGCGCTGCCGCGGCGCGAGCTGCCACCTTGACGTGGTGCATGGATCTCGCAGACCGAGCCCACCGGCACCTTGACCCCGGTGGCCTCCAGCACCAGGCCTGCCACGCGCACCAGCTTGCCCTGGGGTTCCAGGGGCACGGGTGTGGCGGCAAAGGCCTGCAGATCGTCCAGATAGCGCGTCCAGCGCTCCTGACGGCCGGCGCAGAGCGGAGCGGCGGGGCTGAAGGTGCTGCTCATGCTCCGCGAGCCTCCTCGGTGCCCGTACCAGTGTTGGCGCCAGCGCCGCCGGCTGCTGCCTCGCCAGCGCGGCGGTCTTCCCACAGGGAGTGCTGGCCCATGGCGGCGCTGATCTGCAGCCAGCGAGCGGCCAGGGTGGCGTCCACGCTGCCGATATCGGATTCGACCCGGCAGCCACCGCGGGCCACGTCGGCGTCGGGGATGACCTGCGCCTCGCGAGCCCGCATTTCCTCGCCAGCACCGTCCAGCACCAGGGGCAGGTCCTCGGGGTTGACGCGCACACGCACATGGCGAGCCGAGAGCTGCAGGGCCTCGACGGCATCATGCGCCACCCGTGCGATCAGCTCGGGGCGCTGGCTCAGCTCGCTGCGCACCACCTGGCCGGCATTGCCACGGTGCTGGGCCGCCAGGTGGTGCGCCGCGAGCTGTGCCACCGCCCCGTGCTGATCGCACGGGTGGCGCATGCTGCCGTCGCGGCCCAGCAGCTCTCGGCTCGGCCGTTGCGGTTGGGGGTC
>NZ_JBKCLH010000236.1:0-30992 GCF_046300915.1 Roseateles sp.
GCAGCCAGGACTCGGGGAATTGCATGTTCTGTACTCTTCAGGCGTTCGATGGCGGGTGTTCGTCGGCGTGGGCTCAGCTCACTTGAACTGGCTGAGAAAGCGCAGATCACCGTCGAAGAACAGGCGCAGGTCGTTCACGCCATAGCGAAGCATGGCCAGGCGATCGATGCCCGAGCCGAAGGCGAAGCCGATGTAGCGCTCCGGGTCCAGGCCCATATTGCGGATCACCTGGGGGTGAACCTGGCCCGAGCCGGAGACCTCCAGCCAGCGGCCCTTCAGCGGACCGGAGCCGAACATCATGTCGATCTCGGCGCTGGGCTCGGTGAAAGGGAAGTAGCTGGGGCGGAAGCGGATCTCCATGTCCGTCGTCTCGAAGAACTGCTGCATGAAGTTCACGTAGACGGACTTGAGGTCCTTGAAGGAAATGTTCTCGCCCACCCACAGGCCTTCGACCTGATGGAACATCGGTGAGTGCGTGGCATCACTGTCCACACGGTAGGTGCGACCCGGTGCGATCACGCGGATCTCGGGCATCGCCTGGCCGGCATCGATCAGCGCCTGGTGCTTCTTCACATGCTGCACCGCATAGCGGATCTGCATGGGGCTGGTGTGGGTGCGCAGCACATGACCGCCTTCGATGTAGAAGGTGTCATGCATGGAACGGGCCGGATGGTCTTCCGGTGTATTCAGCGCCGTGAAGTTGAACCAGTCGTTCTCGATCTCGGGGCCGTCGGCCACGTCGAAGCCCATGGAACCGAAGATGGCCTCGATGCGCTCCATGGCCCGGGTGATCGGGTGCAGGCCGCCTGTGCCACGCTGGCGACCGGGCAGCGTGACGTCAAGCGCCTCAGCCTTGAGCTGCTTCTCCAGCTCGGCATCGGCCAAGGCCTGACGGCGTGCGTTCAGCGCGGCCTCGATGCCCTGCTTCAGCTGGTTGATCTGCGCGCCGCGGGTCTTCTTCTCCTCGACCGTCAGGCTGGCCAGGCCCTTCATCAGCTCGGTCACCTGGCCGCTCTTGCCGATAAATCGGGCCTTGGCGTTCTCCAGGTCGGCGGGCGTGGCGGCGGCAGCAAACTCAAGGCTTGCCGTCTGTAGCAGTTGGTCGAGGTCGTTCATCGCGGGGCGATCGGATTCGGAGCAAACAAAATGAAAAAGGCCGAACACCAGGGTGTCGGCCTTGAAAGGCGCGCCTGGCTTGCGCCAGGCAGCCGCAACAGCCCCTTGCGGGGCCGTCGGGCAATTAAGCGAGAGCGGCCTTCACCTTGGCGAAGATGCTGGCAAAACCAGCAGGATCGTTGACGGCGAGATCGGCCAGGACCTTGCGGTCGATGTCGATCTGGGCCTTCTTGAGGCCAGCCACGAACTTGCTGTAGCTCAGACCCAGGCCACGGCTTGCCGCGTTGATACGGGCAATCCACAGCTGGCGGAACACGCGCTTCTTGGCACGGCGGTCACGGTAGGCGTACTGGCCCGCCTTCATCACCGCCTGCTTGGCGATGCGGAAGACGTTCTTACGACGACCACGGAAACCCTTGGCCAGGGCCAGGACCTTCTTGTGACGAGCACGTGCGGTAACACCACGTTTGACGCGAGGCATGTTGTATCTCCTTCAGTTCGTGGAATTACAGACCAGCAAAGGGCAGCATCGCAGCGATGTGACCCATGTTGGTTTCATGCACGTTCGCGGCGCCGCGGAGCTGACGCTTGTTCTTCGTGGTCTTCTTGGTCAGGATGTGGCGCTTGAAGGCCTGACCGCGCTTGACGGTACCACCCGGACGAACGCGAAAACGCTTCTTCGCGCTGCTCTTGGTCTTCATTTTGGGCATTGCATGCTCCTTCTAAGAACGTCCCAGCGGCGGTTGCGGGGCCCGCAACACTTGTCTGGCCACTGGAGACTTATAAGTTCCGCCGACGACCAGATCGACGGAACCAAAATCCTCAAACCTGCGGTGTTCAGCGCTTCTTGGGCGCCAGCACCATGATCATCTGCCGGCCTTCCAGCTTGGGCATGTTCTCCACCACGGCCACATCGGCGAGCTCGTCGCGGATACGCTCCAGCAGACGCATGCCGATGTCCTGGTGGGTGATCTCGCGGCCACGGTAACGCAGCGTCACCTTGCCCTTGTCACCGTCCTCGGCGATGAAGCGGCGCAGATTGCGCATCTTGATCTGGTAGTCGCCCTCGTCCGTACCCGGGCGGAACTTGACTTCCTTGACCTCGATGACCTTCTGCTTGGCCTTGGCCTCGGCCGCGCGCTTCTGCTCCTGGTACTTGAACTTGCCGTAGTCCATCAGCCGGCACACGGGCGGGCTGGCGGTGGCAGCGATCTCGACCAGATCCACATCCAGGTCGCCTGCCATGCGCAGGGCTTCCATGATGGGAACGATGCCCAGAGGCTCGTTCTCCGGGCCGTTCAGACGGACCTCGGGAGCAGTGATTTCGCGGTTCAGCCGATGCTTACGCTCGGGAATCGCACGACGGTCAGCAAAAGTAGCGATGGTGCTTACCTTTCAACGAGCCCAAGGCGAGAGCCCAACAGACGAAAAAGCGCGCTCTGACTTCAGACCTTGTTCGCAATGTCCTCGGAGAGCTTGGCAATGAAGCTCTCCAGAGGCATCACGCCCAGGTCTTGGTTGCCACGAGCGCGCACCGCAACGGCCCCGTTTGCCTTCTCCTTGTCGCCAACGACGAGGATGTACGGAACCTTTTGCAAAGAATGCTCGCGGATTTTATACGTGATTTTTTCGTTCCGCAAATCGGCCGCCACCCTAAGCCCTTGTTTTTGCAGCGATTTCACGATTTCGGCGACGTAATCCGCCTGGGCATCCGTGATATTGGCCACCACCACCTGGGTGGGCGCCAGCCAGGTGGGCAGCGCGCCGGCATGCTGTTCGATCAGGATGCCGATGAAGCGCTCCAGGCTGCCCACGATGGCCCGGTGCAGCATGATGGGGCGGTGGCGCGAGCCATCCTCGCCCACGAACTCGGCGTCCAGGCGCTCCGGCAGATTGGGGTCCACCTGGATGGTGCCGCACTGCCACTGGCGGCCCAGTGCGTCCTTGAGCGTGTACTCGATCTTGGGGCCGTAGAAGGCACCCTCGCCCGGCAGGTACTCGAACTCGCAGCCCGAGGCCTTCAGCCCTGAAGCCAGCGCGGCCTCGGCCTTGTCCCAGCTCTCTTCGGAGCCGATGCGCTTCTCGGGGCGCGTGGAGAGCTTGTAGAGGATCTCGGTGAAGCCGAAGTCCTTGTAGACCTTTTGCAGCAGGGTCGTGAAGGCCGTGACTTCGCCCTGGATCATGTCCTCGGTGCAGAAGATATGACCATCGTCCTGGGTGAAGCCGCGCACGCGCATGATGCCGTGCAGGCCGCCGGTCGGCTCATTGCGGTGGCACTGACCGAACTCACCGAAACGCAGCGGCAGGTCGCGATAGCTCTTGATGCCCTGTTTGAAGATCAGGATGTGGCCGGGACAGTTCATCGGCTTGAGCGCGTAGTCGCGCTTCTCCGACTCCGTCGTGAACATGTTCTCGCGGTACTTGTCCCAATGACCGGTCTTCTCCCACAGCGACTTGTCGATGATCTGCGGGCCCTTGACCTCCAGATAGCCGTTCTCGCGGTAGACGCGGCGCATGTACTGCTCCACCTCCTGCCAGACCGTCCAGCCCTTGGGGTGCCAGAACACGGTACCGGGCGAGTGCTCGTCGATATGGAAGAGATCCAGTTCCTTGCCGATCTTGCGGTGGTCGCGCTTCTCGGCTTCCTCCAGCATGGTCAGGTACTTTTGCAGATCTTCCTTGCTGGCCCAGGCCGTGCCATAGATGCGCTGCAGCTGCTCGTTGTTGTGGTCGCCGCGCCAGTAGGCACCCGCCACCTTCATCAGCTTGAAGTGCTTGAGCTTGCCGGTGCTGGGCACGTGGGGGCCGCGGCACAGGTCCTCGAAGGCCCCCTCGCGGTAGAGCGAGACCTCTTCGTTGCTGGGAATGCTGGCGATGATCTCGGCCTTGTAAGCCTCGCCGATGCCCTTGAAATAAGCCACGGCCTCGTCGCGCGGCAGCACGCGGCGCAGCACCGCCTCGTCCTTCTTGGCCAGCTCGCCCATCTTCTTCTCGATGGCGGCCAAATCGTCGGGCGTGAAGGGGCGCTTGTAGCTGAAGTCGTAGTAGAAGCCGTTCTCGATGACCGGGCCGATGGTGACCTGGGCCTCGGGGAAGAGCTCCTTGACGGCATAGGCCAGCAAGTGGGCGGTGGAGTGGCGGATCACCTCCAGGCCGTCGGCATCCTTGTCGGTGATGATGGCCAGCTGCGCATCCTGCGCGATCAGATGGCTGGTGTCCACCAGCTTGCCGTCCACGCGGCCGGCCAGGGCGGCCTTGGCCAGGCCCGTGCCGATGGAGGCGGCCACCTGGGCCACGGTGACGGGGGCCTCGAACTGGCGCTTGGAGCCATCGGGCAATTGGATAGCGATCATGAAAACACTCCGGAGAAACAAAAAACGCGGCCTGGGGCCGCGTTCTTGTGGGATGACGAAAAAGACGTGACGAGCCGCGGCCGACTAAACCTCAGAGGGGGTGGTCGTAGTTCGCGGTGTCATAACCTGGCTGCCTTTCTCGGTCCTTGTGGTGGTGCTTGGGGCTTTAAAACTGCGCCTGATTGTAAGTCAAGCCCGCGCCGGCAGGGGCAGGACATCCAGGCTGTCGCGCTCGCAGGCCCGCGCGAAGTCCTCGCACAGGCGCTCGCTTTCCGCGATGGCGGCCAGCCAGGCTCGGGCGCGTGCCTGGACATCATCGCCGTAGTGGCGGAAATCATCGCGGTCCGGGAGCTTGCCGCGCGGCAGGCGGGCCACCCAGTCCGGGTCCGGCGCCAACAGCACGACATTGTCTAGAAAGGCCGTGGCCGCGTGCCGGTGCCGCAGGCTCTTGTCCAGCCAGCCCGGAATCACCTGCGCCTGGAAGTGCGGATACAGCACCAGCCCCTCGCCCGCCATGGCGGCGTAGTTCAGGTGCAGGTGGTAGTCGGTGATGCCACCGTCCCAGTAGGCGCCGCGCGGGCCGCCGGGCACATCGGAAACCGCCTGCAGCCAGAAGGGAATGGAGCAGCTGGCCAGCAAGGCCGGCTGCAGATTCTGCACACCGAGCTCGACCTGATGACTGCGGAAGTCGGCCAGCGGCATGGGCAGCGGTGCGCGCGGATCGGAGAACACCACCCGATCCAGCCACACCGACATGGCACGCCGCGACAGCAGATTGCTCGCGAACGCAGCCGTGTAGCCCAGGGGCGTGCGCAGACGCCCCTCGCGGCCCAGGATATGCCGGCCGCGCGAGGTGAAGACATGCAGACGGTAGCGGGGGTGGGACAGCACTCGCTGTTCCTGTGCGCCAAAGATCTCCGCCAGCTTGGCGGCGAAACCGCGACTCACGGCCTCGGCCGTGGGGCGTTGGCCGGGCTGGCTTTCGTAGCGCTGATGCACGTATTCATGCGCCATGCGTGCAAAGGCCTGCACCGCTTCGGGCCCCTCGTGGGCGAGACAGGCCGTGGCCATGCGCCAGGCGCCGATGGAGGCGCCCAGCAGATGCACATCCTGCGTGGCCGTCGGCAGCCAGCGCCCGAACAGATGCTGATCCAGCTTGCTGAGGATCAGGCCCTTGGGACCACCGGCCGCAGCCGGGATGACCCGCACATCCTCGGCACGCAGGCCGCGCTCGCGCAGGCGCGCCCGGGCGCGCGGTCCGGCATAGATGCGCAGCGCGCCGCCGCCAGCTCCCATCAGAGCTTGTACTCCAGCATCGCGCCCCACCAGGTACGGCCCTGGCGCTCGGTGGCGGTGTAGTCACCCGTGTCCAGCAAGGTACGCGAGCGGTTGTCCAGCGGCGCGAAGTTGTTGGCCATCAGGCGCAGCGAGGCCTGCTTGCTCAGCACGAGCTGGGCAAACAGATCCATGGACCGCACCCGCCCCTGCTCCAGCCACTGGGTCTCGCTCTGGCGGGTGGTGTAGCCGGGCGTGAAGCCCAGACTGCCCCCCAGCACCACGGGCATGGGCAAGCCGCTCAGCCGATAGTCAAAGCCGAAGTTGGCCGACCAGGGCTGCTGGCCATCCAGACGATTGTTGGGGCCCTCCAGGGCCTTCACGCGCGAGCGGTAGTAGTTGAGCGAGCCGCGCAGGTTCAGCGCCAGCTTGGGATCGAAGACCGAGGGCAGCAGTTCGCCGGCCCGCCCCTTCAGCTCCAGCTCCAGACCGCTGGTGCTGGCGTTCGAGATATTCGTCGGCACGGACACCCAGCGCTGCACCGGGGACCAGCTCACGGTACGCAGCAGCACCTCGTTACGGATCAGATCCTGGATCTCGCGATGGAAGATGCCCACGCTAACCATGCCGCCACCGGCCATGTACTTCTCAAAGGCCAGGTCCAGGCCCGTGGCCAGTTCGGGCTTGAGCTGCGGGTTACCCACGCGGTCGGGAGCGATCTTCTCATTGGGCTTGCTGACGTCTGGATAGAGCCCGTTGGTCACCAAGCGACCCAGCAGGGCATTGAGCTCGGGCGCTTTATAGCTGCGCGTCAGGCTGGCACGAATCAAGTCGCGGCCCTTGGGGTCGAGCTTGTAGTTCAGATGCCAGAGCGGCGTGATCACATCGCTGGTATTGCGCACCTCAACCGCCAGGCCGCGGCTCTGGGTCACGATGCGCTCGCCGCGCAGACCCAGATAGGTCGACCATTGGGGCGCAAGCTCCCACTCGTCCTGAATGAACAAGGCCTGACGCTGCATGCGGGCACTGAAAGGCTGGCCGTCGAACTCCGGCGGCTGGGACACACCAGGCTCGGTGACTTGGCGCTTCTCGTCGCGACGGCGCGACTCCAGCTCCCAGCCCACAGTCAGGCTGTGCGAGTCACCCAGCAGCTGGCCGAACTTGCCGCTCTGCGTGATGCTGCGGTCCAGGTTGTCGCCCACGGAACGGCGTTGCGGCGCGCCATTGCGGAAGGTCTGCACATCGAAGTCACCCTCGGCACGCTGCCCACCCAGCTTGAGCTCCAGCTTCTGGCTGTCGCTGATCCGATTCTGATAGTTGGCATTGGCGCGCAGGGTACGGAAACCGCCCTTGCCGCCGTTCCCATCCTCGAAGATGGGGTGGCCGCTCAGGGCCTGATTGCTGAAGCTGGTCTTGTTGTTCCAGCGGCCGTCCTGCGCGAAGGCCTGCACGGCCAGCGACTGCTCATCGTCAATCTTCCAGTTCAGGCGCGGGCTGCTGTTGATGCCACGGCCCCAGAAGGGCTGCGCACCTTCCTGCACCGAGAGGGCGCTCTTGCCATCGGTCCCCGGCGCACGCTTCTCGGTACGGGTTTCGTTCAGGCCACGCCACTGGAACACGGAGATGGGCACCGAGACGGCCACGCCGCCCAGCACACGCTCACCCCAGGTGAAGTTCAGCCCGCCCACGGGTCGGTCGGCGTTGTAGCCCAGACGCATGCCCAGATCGCGCTGGCTGACCCGCGGCGCGTCCTTCAGGATGATGTTGATGGCGCCGGCCACCGCCTGGGCGCTCTGGTCGGCCGTAGGGCCCTTGGTCACCTCGATGCGCTCCACCTGCTTGGGGTCGAGCTGGTCGAACTGGAAGCCCGGCGGCGCCGGGTCGCCATTGATCAGAATCAGGGTGTAGCCCGCGCCCAGGCCCCGCATGCGCGGCGCATTGCCCTGCACGCTGACGCCGGGCAGGCGCTTGAGCACATCGGCCACATTGCTGTCGCCAAAGCGGTCCAGCTCCTCACGGCCATAGATCTGCTTGGCCACGGGCGCGCGGCGGCGCAGATCGGTGTCGGTCTGCACCCGCGAGCTCAGCTCCACCCGATCCAGCCGGGTGCCCGCCTGCGGGCGCGGCGACCCCGTGTCGCTCTCGCCGCCGGGCAGGTCCTGGGCCTGCACGGGGTTGCAGGCATAGCCTAGGGCCAGCAGAGTGCAAGCCAGACTCAGGGGGCGGATACGAAAGGACAAGACGAACTCCAAATTGCGCATGACGGGGCGAAGCCTAAGGGCAAATGCCGCAGTCTGCAGGCCTCATGCGACGAAATGCCGACTGCGCGGCGCCACTCGCAGGCAGCGCCGCGTCGTCGCCCCGGTGCGCTACTCAGCGCTTGCCGCCGCCTTGCAGCTTGGCGAAGGCCGCCGCCATGGCATTGCCCGCCGGCGCAGCGGCCGGCGCCGTGCGAGCAGCGCCCGCGCGCTCCTGACGGCCGGCTGGGCGGAAGCTGTTGTCCCCGCCCTTGCCGGCGCCAGCCCGCGGGGCCTGGGCGTCCAGCTTCATGGTCAGGGAGATGCGCTTGCGCGCCAGGTCCACTTCCAGCACCTTGACCTTGACGAGGTCGCCCGTCTTCACCACCTCGCGCGCATCGTTGACGAATTTGTTGGAGAGCTGGCTCACATGGACCAGGCCGTCCTGGTGCACGCCCAGGTCCACAAAGGCGCCGAACTGGGCCACATTGGAGACCGTGCCCTCCAGCACCATGCCTTCCTTGAGGTCCTTCAGGTCCTCCACACCCTCGTTGAAGCGCGCCACCTGGAAGTCCGGGCGCGGATCGCGGCCCGGCTTCTCCAGCTCGGCCAGCACATCCTTCACGGTGATGGCGCCGAACTTCTCGTCGGCCAGGGCCTCGGGGCGCAGGCTGCGGATCACATCGCTCTTGCCCATCACCTCGGTGATGGGGCGGGCCACCTTGTCCAGGATGCGCTGCACCAGGGCATAGGTCTCGGGGTGAACGCCCGAGAGGTCCAGCGGGTTGTCACCATCGCGGATGCGCAAAAAGCCCGCGGCCTGCTCGAAGGTCTTGGGGCCCAGACCCGTCACATCCAGCAGCTGCTGGCGGTTGCGGAAGGCGCCATGCGCATCGCGCCAGCGCACGATGGAGGCGGCCACCGTGCCCGAGAGGCCCGAGACGCGCGAGAGCAGCGGGGCCGAGGCGGTGTTCAGGTCCACGCCCACGGAGTTCACGCAGTCCTCCACCACCGTGTCCAGGGTCCGGGCCAGCTCGCTCTGGTTCACATCGTGCTGGTACTGGCCCACGCCGATGCTCTTGGGGTCGATCTTCACCAGCTCGGCCAGCGGGTCCTGCAGGCGGCGGGCGATCGAGACTGCGCCGCGCAGGCTCACGTCGAGATCGGGCAGCTCCTTGGAGGCGAACTCCGAGGCCGAGTAGACCGAGGCGCCGGCCTCGCTGACCACCACCTTTTGGATCTCGGTGCCGGGGGAGAGCTGCTGAATGCGCTTGATCAGGTCGGCGGCCAGCTTGTCGGTCTCGCGCGAGGCCGTGCCATTGCCGATGGCGATCAGGTTCACGCCATGCGTGGCCACCAGGCGCGCCAGGGTGTGCAGCGAGCCTTCCCAGTCCTTGCGCGGCTCATGCGGGTAGACGGTGCTGGTATCCAGCACGCGGCCGGTATCGCTCACCACCGCCACCTTCACGCCGGTGCGTATGCCCGGGTCCAGGCCCATCACCACGCGCTTGCCGGCGGGTGCGGCCAGCAGCAGGTCACGCAGATTCTCGGCAAAGACCTTGATGGCCACCTTCTCGGCCTCGTCGCGCAGGCGGGCGAAGAGGTCGCGCTCCAGGCTCATGCTGAGCTTGACCTTCCAGGTCCAGGCGATGGTCTTGCGGATCAGGGTGTCGCTGGCGCGGTTGGCGTGGCTCCAGCCCAGATGGCGGGCGATGCGGCCCTCGGCCAGGCCAGGCTGTCCCGCCACCGTTTCCTCGTCCAGCACCAGCTTGGCGTCCAGGAACTCCTGGGTGCGGCCGCGGAACACGGCCAGCGCGCGGTGCGAGGGCACGGTGCGGATGGGCTCGGCGTAGTCGAAATAGTCGCGGAACTTGGCGATGTCCGGGTTGTTCTCGTCCTTGCCCTCGCTGAGCTTGGACTGGAACAGGCCCTCGGCCCAGAGCCACTCGCGCAGCTTGCCGATCAGCACGGCGTCCTCGGCCCAGCGCTCGGAGAGCAGATCGCGCACGCCGTCCAGCACCGCGAAGCTGTCGGCAAAGCCCAGCTCGGCATTGATGAAGGCGGCGGCCTCGGCCTGCGGGTCCAGGGTGGGGTCGGCAAAGAGCTTGTCCGCCAGCGGCTCCAGGCCGGCCTCGCGGGCGATCATGCCCTTGGTGCGGCGCTTGGGCTTGTAGGGCAGGTAGAGGTCTTCCAGCTCCTGCTTGGTGGGCGCGCCCAGAATGGCGGCCTGCAGCTCGGGCGTGAGCTTGCCCTGCTCCTGGATGCTCTTGAGCACCGCGGCGCGGCGCTCCTCCAGCTCACGCAGATAGCCCAGGCGCGCTTCCAGCTCGCGCAGCTGGGTGTCGTCCAGGCCGTCGGTGGCCTCCTTGCGATAGCGGGCGATGAAGGGCACGGTGGCGCCGCCATCCAGCAGCTCCACGGCTGCGTTGACCTGGGCCGGGCGAACCTTCAGTTCCTCGGCGATTTGAAGCAGGATCTTGTCCAAAACAGCTCAAAACCTAGACGAAACGGGAAGCGCGGGAGTGTGCCATAGCCCCCGGCCGGGGCTCGGCCCCAGGCGAAACCGGCTCAGCCTTGAGCGGCTAGCCAGGCCGCCGCCGCCGCGCCCGCCACGCGGCCGCTGGCCATGCTGGCGGTGAGCAGATAGCCGCCAGTGGGGGCTTCCCAGTCCAGCATCTCGCCGGCGCAGAAAAGGCCGGGGCGGCGCTTGACCATCAGGCCCTCGTCCAGATCCTCGAAGCGCAGGCCGCCGGCGGTGCTGATGGCCTCGGCCACCGGGCGCGCGGCGCGCAGGCGCAGAGGCAGGCGCTTGAGGCGCGCGGCCAGGCAGGCCGGATCCAGCATCTCCTCGCGGCTGAGCAGCTCGTTGAGCAGGCCGGCCTTGAGCCCCTCGATGCCCAGGCGGCTCTTGAGATGGCTGGAGAGCGAGCGCGAGCCGCGCGGATGCGCCACCTCGGCCGCCACCTTCTCGGCGCTGCGGCCGGGCAGCAGGTCCAGCTCGATCAGGGCCTCGCCCTGCTCGGCAATCTCTTCGCGCAAGAGGGCCGAGGCCGCATAGATCAGCGAACCCTCGATGCCGCCGGCCGTGATCACGAACTCGCCCTGGCGCTCGAAGCTGCGCGGCGCGGAACCCCGCCCGGTGAAATGCAGGGCCACGGGCTTGACCGGCTGGCCGGCAAAGCGCTGGGCAAACACAGGGCTCCAGCCGGGCGCGTCCGCATGGGCGGCCGTGGGGCCGATGTCAAAACCGCAGTTGGCGGCTCGCAGCGGCGCGATGTCCAGGCTCGCCTGGGCCTGCAGCAGGGGTGCCCAGGCGCCGTCCGAGCCCAGCTGGGGCCAGGAGGCGCCGCCCAGGGCCAGCACCGTGACGCCGGGGCGCACGCGCTGCTCCACACCATCAGCGCCCTGCAGGCGCAGCGCGCCGTCCTCGCTCCAGCCCAGCCAGCGGGTTCGCATATGGAAGCGCACGCCCGCGGCGCGCAAGCGCGCCAGCCAGGCCCGCAGCAGGGGCGCGGCCTTCATGTCCGTGGGAAAGACGCGGCCCGAGGTCCCGACAAAAGTGCTCACGCCCAGGCCCTCGGCCCAGGCGCGCAGAGCCGGGCCGTCAAAGGCACGCAGCAGGGGTTCGATCCGGGCCGCGCGCTCGCCGAAGCGGCCGACAAAGGGGGCAAAGTCTTCGGAGTGCGTGAGATTGAGCCCGCCCTTGCCGGCCAGCAGGAATTTGCGGCCCACCGAGGCCATGGCGTCGCAAAGATCCACCTCCACGCCCGCGGCGCGCAGGGCCTCGGCCGCCATCAGGCCGGCGGGGCCGCCGCCGATGACCAGGGCCTGCGGTACGGACGGGATGGGCTGGCTCATGGAAAACTCGTGCAGATGCGGGGCGCGACAGTGTGCCAGAAGCCCGCCGCGCAAGGGCTCAGGCCTGCGGCCCCAGCTGGGACAGCATGTGCTGCTTGAAGGCCGCCGCAATGGGCGAGAGCTGCTTGCCGCGCGGCACCACCAGGTACCAGCTGTTGGCGATCGGGAAGCCCTCCACCGGCAGCTCGACCAGATTGCCCGGCGCCATATGGGTCAGGGCCAGGCGGCTCAGGATGGCCAGACCCAGACCGGCCGCCACCGACTCCTTGATGGCCTCGTTGCTGGCGATGGTGATGGACTTGTCCAGACTCAGGCCCTGGGTCTCACAAAAGCGCTCAATGGCATGGCGGGTGCCCGAGCCCGGCTCGCGCATCAGCCAGCGCTCGCCGGCCAGCGCCTTCCAGGGAATGCGACGGCGGCTGGCCAAGGGGTGCTCGCTGGGCGCGATCACCACCAGCGGGTTCTCGGTCAGCAGGGTCAGCTCGATATCGAGCTCGCGCGGCGGGTGGCTGAAGACATAGAGGTCATCGAGATTGTCCTGAAGACGGCGCCGGATCTCGGCCCGGTTGCCCACCTGGAACTCCACCTCCACCTGCGGATGCGCCTGGCAGAAGGGCCCCAGCAGACCCGGCACCAGGTATTTGGCCGTGGTCACCACGCCCAGGCGCAGGCGCCCCACCGAGAGCCCCGCCCGCTGGGCCAGACGCATCTCCAGCCGGTCCAGCACATCGAAGAGCTCGCGGCTGGTGGCCAGCAACTCCTCACCCACATCCGTCAGATAGAGCTGCTTGCCAATCTGCTCGAACAGCTGCACATCCAGGGCCTGGGCCAGCCGGGCCAGCTGGGTGGAGACCGTGGGCTGGGCCAGATGCAGCGCATGCGCAGCCTCGGTCACGCTCAGTCGCTCGGCCACGGCGCGAAAGACCTCCAGCTGGCGGAAGGTGGTCTGGCGGGTGTGAAGCCGTTTCCGTATTGCCATTTGTAGATTTAGTCAGGTGAATAAATCTATTTTCACAAATTCATCGGATTTCCCAGAATTCGCTCCATCGCCGTACCACGGCTTCTGAGACGAAAGGTTCACGCCATGAGCAAGACCCCCATCACCGTCGCCTACGGCGACGGCATCGGCCCCGAGATCATGCAAGCCACCCTGCGCGTGCTGGAAGCCGCGGGCGCCCAAATCGCCCCCGAGGTGATAGAGATCGGCGAGAAGGTCTATCTGGCGGGCAATAGCAGCGGCATCGGTTCCAGCGCCTGGGAGTCCCTGCGCCGCACCCGCGTCTTCCTGAAGGCGCCCATCACCACGCCCCAGGGCAGCGGCTACAAGAGCCTGAACGTCAGCACCCGCAAGGCCCTGGGCCTGTACGCCAATGTGCGCCCCTGCATGGCCTACGCCCCCTTCGTGCCCACGCGCCACCCTGCCATGGATGTGGTGATCGTGCGTGAGAACGAGGAGGACCTCTACGCCGGCATCGAGCACCGCCAGACCGATGAGGTCTACCAGTGCCTCAAGCTCATCACCCGCCCGGGCTGCGAGCGCATCGTGCGCTACGCCTTCGAGTACGCGCGCCGCCAGGGCCGCAAGCGCGTGACCTGCTTCGTGAAGGACAACATCATGAAGCTCACCGACGGCCTGTTCCATCGCGTGTTCGAGGAGATCGGCGCGGAGTACCCGGAAATCGCCCGCGACAGCATGATTGTGGACATCGGCGCGGCCCGCCTGGCCGACACGCCCGAGCGTTTCGACGTGATCGTCATGCCCAATCTCTACGGCGACATCCTCTCCGATGTGGCCGCACAGATCGCCGGCTCGGTGGGCATGGCCGGCTCGGCCAATATCGGCGACCAGTGCGCCATGTTCGAGGCCATCCACGGCTCGGCACCCGATATCGCGGGTCGGGATCTCGCCAACCCCTCGGGGCTGCTCAATGGCGCCATCCAGATGCTGCTGCATATCGGCCAGGCCGAGGTGGCCGAGCGCGTGCACAACGCCTGGCTGCGCACCCTGGAAGAAGGCCTGCACACCGCCGACATCTACCGCGAGGGCCAGAGCCACCAGCGCCTGGGCACCCAGGAATTTGCCGACGCCCTCATTGCCCGCCTGGGCAAGAAGCCCGAAGTCCTGAAGGCGGTGCGCTATGCCGAGCAGGCGCCCCTGCAGCTGCCGCGGCCCGAGCGCCGGGCGCCGCTGAACAAGCAGCTGGTGGGCGTGGACGTCTTCCTGCAGTGGCGCGAGGGCAGCCCCGAGCAGCTGGGCCCGCAGCTGCAGGCCATTGCCGCGCCCGCCCTGCCCCTGCAGCTGATCACCAACCGCGGCGTCAAGGTCTGGCCCCAGGGCTTCCCGGAAACCTTCTGTGTGGACCACTGGCGCTGCCGCTTCACATCCACCGCCGGCCTGCTGGACTTCAAGGAGGTGCTGGCCCTGCAGGAGCGCCTGCACACCCAGGGCTTTGATGTGGTGAAGAACGAGAACCTCTACACCTTCGACGGCAGCCCCGGCTACGCCGCCGTCCACGGATGAGCGCCGACGAGCAAGCCCTGGCCCTGCTCACCCGGCACGGCAAGGCCGCCGTGCTGGGCCCGGTGGCCGAGGAGCTGGGCCTCACCCTGAGGCTGGTCGACGACTTCGACACCGACAGCCTGGGCACCTTCACCCTGGAGCAGCCGCGCCAGGGCAGCCAGTTCGAGGCCGCGCTCACCAAGGCCCGGCTGGCTTGCGAACGCTCGGGCTGCCGCTGGGGCCTGGGCAGCGAGGGCAGCTTCGGGCCCGACCCCTATATGGGACAGGCGCCCTGGGGCGTGGAACTGCTGGTGCTGCATGACGCCCGGACAAATAGCCAGGTCCATGCGGTGGCCCAGGGTCCGGCTACGGCCTACCGGCAGGCCAGCGTCGGCAGCCTTGAGGCGGTGCTGGCCTTCGCCAGCGAGATGGGCTTTCCGGCCCAGGGCCTGATCGTGGGGCGCTCGCACGAGCCCTGGTTCCACAAGGAGCTGCGCGATCTCGAGGCCCTGCGTGCGCAGGTGGCGCCGGCCCTGGCCCAGGGCGAGGTCTGGCTGGAGACCGATATGCGGGCCCACCGCAACCCCGCCCGCATGGCCATGATTGCCCAGGCCGGCCAAGCCCTGGTGCAGCGCCTGCGCGAGCGCTGCCCGCGCTGCGAGGCCCGGGGCTGGGGCCCGGTGGGCCTGATCACGGGCGCACGCTGCGAGTGCTGCGGCCACGAGACCAGCGCCGCACGGGCCCAGCGCCTGCGCTGCCCCGTCTGCGCGCATGAGGCCGAGCAGGTGCTGCGCGAGACGGTGCCCGCCGCACGCTGCGAGCTCTGCAACCCCTGAGGCTGCTGCGCTCGCTCAGGCCTGGCGCAGGGCCTGGCGCAGCTGGGCCCCGATCTCGGGCCGCTCGCTGAAGGGGTCGCTGGGCTGGCGGGCCTGCATCACGTCTTCCAGCCGGGTCTGCACCCCGCCCAGGGCCTGGGGATGGCTGAAGATGTAGAAGCGTCGCTGCTCCAAGGCCTCGAAGACCAGGGCCGCCACATCGGCCGCGCTGACCTTGCCGGCCGACACCGCCTTGTCGATCTGGGCCTGGGAGATCAGCTGGCTGCGCGAGGGCCGGCTGCCGGGCAGATCCTCCGGCCGGTTGCGCTGGCTCTGCGAGATGCCGGTGGGCACGAAATAGGGGCAGAGCACGGAGCAGTGGACCTGCTCGCTGACCAGGGCCAGGTCTTGATACAGGGTCTCGCTGAGCGAGACCACCGCATGCTTGCTCACGTTGTACACGCCCATATTGGGCGGGTTGAGCAGGCCGGCCATGGAGGCGGTGTTGACGATATGGCCCTCCCACTGCGGGTCGGCCTGGGCCGCGGCCAGCATCATGGGGGTGAAGAGGCGCACGCCATGCACCACGCCCATCAGGTTGACGCCCAGCACCCATTCCCAGTCGGCCAGGCTGTTTTCCCAGATCAGGCCGCCCGAGCCCACGCCGGCATTGTTGAAGACGAAGTGCGGGGCGCCAAAGCGCTGCTGCACCTCGGCGGCCAGGGCCTCCATGGGGGCGGCCTTGGCCACGTCCACCTGACGCGCCAGCACCGGCACGCGACCCTCGAACTCGGCGGCGGCGCGCGCCAGCGCATCGGCCTGCACATCGCAGAGCACCAGCTGCATGCCGCGGCCCGCGGCCAGGCGCGCCACCTCCAGGCCAAAGCCGGAACCGGCGCCGGTGATCACGGCCGTGCGGCCCTGGAACTGTTTCATGCACGATCTCCTTGCGCGGCGGCGCGGTGCATATCGATATGGGCGATGCCGTCCTCGTCATAGGGGGCGCAGCGGGTCTCAAAGCCCAGGCTGGCGTAAAAGCGCTCCAGATGCGCCTGGGCGCCGATATCGATGCCCTGCCCCGGCCAGCGCGCCTCGCACTCGGCGATCGCCTGGCGCATCAGGGGCCGGCCCAGGCTGGCGCCGCGGGCCGCGGGCGCCACCACCACGCGCCCGATCATGGGCCGTGGCTGAGCCTCGCCCTTGAGGCCGGGCGGCAGCAGGCGGGCATAGGCCAGCAGGCGGCCGGCCGCGTCGCGGCCCTCCAGATGCCAGCAGCCGCTGTCCCAGCCATCGGCATCCAGGTAGAGGCAGCGCTGCTCCATCACGAAGACCTGGGCCCGCAGGGCCAGGATCTCGTAGAGGGCCTCGGGGCTCAGCGCGGCCAGGGGCCGGCAGCGCCACTGCAGGGCCTCGCTCATCAGACCAGCTTGACCAGCTGCTTGCCGAAGTTGCGGCCCTTGAGCAGGCCCACAAAGGCCTCGGGCGCGTTCTCCAGGCCCTCGGCCACGCTCTCGCGGTACTTGAGCTTGCCGGTGGCCACCAGGCCGCCCAGCTCCTTGAGCGCGGAGGGCCAGAGCTCCATGTGCTCGGAGACGATGAAGCCCTCGATCTTCATGCGGTTGACCAGGATGAGCTGGGGCGCGCTCATGGGGATGGGCTCGCCGTTGTAGCCGGAGATCATGCCGCACATGGCCACGCGGCTGAAGGCATTGGCGCGCAGCATCACCGCGTCCAGGATCATGCCGCCCACGTTCTCAAAGTAGCCGTCGATGCCGCCGGGGCAGGCGCTCTTGAGCGCGGCCGAGAGGCTCTTCACATCGCGGTGTTCCTTGTAGTCGATGCAGGCATCGAAGCCCAGCTCCTCCACCACATAGCGGCACTTGTCGGCCCCGCCGGCAATGCCCACGGCGCGCGCACCGCGCACCTTGGCCAGCTGGCCCACGGCCCCGCCCACGGCGCCGCTGGCGGCGCTGACCACCACGGTCTCGCCCGCCTTGGGGGCGATGATCTGGGTCAGGCCGTACCAGGCCGTGACGCCGGGCATGCCCACCGCGCCCAGATAGGCCGAAAGCGGGATATGGGTGGTGTCCACCTTCTGCAGCACGCCGCGCTGGCTGGCGTCCACCAGCTGGTACTCCTGCCAGCCGCCCATGCCCACCACCTTGTCGCCCACCTGGAAGTGCTCATTGCGCGAGGCCAGCACCTCGCCCACGGTGCCGCCGATCATCACCTCGTCCAGCGGCTGGGGCTGGGCGTAGCTCTTGCCCTCGTTCATGCGGCCGCGCATATAGGGGTCCAGGCTCAGGTAGTGGTTGCGCACCAGCACCTGGCCCTCGGCCAGCTCCGGCACCGGCGTGCTGACCAGGCGGAAGTTCTCGGCGCTGGGTTCGCCGCTCGGACGCGAGGCCAGCTGGATCTGACGGTTGATGAGGCTCATGCGGTGCTCCTGGAATGATCTTGCTACATCGACTCTTGATTGGATCACGCCCCCCGCAGCAGCCCCGTCCCTTGGGTGACAGGCCGCGCCCCGGCAGCGGCCCGGAAAAGCAGGGAAATTTCGGGGGCGATACCCCCCTATTTCGTCAGCGAAGTCCGGAAAACTGCTGCAAGATCACACCACCCCCATCAGAGGGTCGCTTTGACAAGAGCAGTCGCAAATCAGGGAGCGAGTTTCTTGTGGAGCTTTTCGATGCAGTTGTCCGACTTCAAGACCGCCACCAAGCTGGTGACGGCCTTCGTGCTGGTGGCCCTGATCGGTGCCGTGATTGGTGCTTTTGCGCTCTACAACATGAAGCGCATCGACGATGCCGACACCCGGCTCTATGAGCAGGAGCTGATCGGTCTGTCCCTGATGAAGGAGGCCAATGTGGAACGCCTGCGCGGCGTGGTCGCCCTGCGGGACGCCATGATCGCCACCACGGGCCAGGAGCGCGAAGAAGCCCTGCAGCGCCAGCAGCAGGCGCGCCAGCAGGTCGCGGCCCTGCTGGACAAGGCAGCCCCCCTGTTTGTGAGCGAGGCCAGCCGGCAAGGCCTGGAGCAGCTGCGCAAGGAGTGGGCCAATGACGAGAAGGTCACCACGGCCATGAACCAGCTGGTGGGCCGTGCCGACCTGGCCACCTCCACGGAATCGCTCAAGTACCTCAAGGCCGAACTGGTGCCGCAAAGCCTGCGCATGGGCAACGCCATGCAGGAGCTCTCCAAGCTCAAGGAGCGAGATGCCAGCGCCGTGTCCGAATCCAACACCGCCTTGTATGAACGCAGCCGCAACATCACCGTCGTGCTGATCCTGCTGGGCGTAGCCGCGGGTGTGGCACTGGGCCTGGGCATCAGCCGCCACGTCACACGCCCCCTGGGCCAGGCCCTGATCGCCGCCCAGCGCATGAGTGAGGGCGATATGGGCCAGCGCCTGGAGGCTCATGGCCGCGACGAGACCGCCCAGCTTTTGCAGGCACTGGAGCGCATGCGCGCCGAGTTGCAAGGCATTGTCAGGACCGTGCGCGACAACGCCGAGAGCGTGGCCACCGCCAGTGCCGAGATCGCCCAGGGCAATGCCGACCTGAGCCAGCGCACCGAGGAGCAGGCCGCGGCCCTGGAAGAAACGGCCGCCACCATGGACGAGCTGGGCTCCACCGTGCGCAACAACGCCGACAACGCCCAGCAGGCCAATCAGCTGGCCCAGGGTGCTTCCGAGGTGGCCAGCCGCGGCGGTCAGGTGGTGGCCGATGTGGTGGCCACCATGCAGGGCATCAATGAGAGCTCACGCAAGATTGCCGACATCATTGGCACCATCGACGGCATTGCCTTCCAGACCAATATCCTGGCCCTGAATGCGGCGGTGGAAGCCGCCCGGGCCGGCGAGCAGGGTCGCGGCTTCGCGGTGGTGGCCGGCGAGGTGCGCAATCTGGCCCAGCGCAGCGCCGAGGCGGCCAAGGAGATCAAGAGCCTGATCGGCGCCAGCTCCGAACGGGTGGAACAGGGCACGGCCCTGGTGGATCGCGCCGGCCAGACCATGGAGGAAGTGGTCACCGCCATACGCCGCGTCACCGACATCGTGGGCGAGATCAGCAGCGCCAGCGCGGAGCAGAGCAATGGGGTGAGCCAGATCGGTGAGGCCATCACCCAGATGGACAAGGTCACCCAGCAGAACGCCGCCCTGGTGGAGCAGAGCGCGGCCGCCGCCGAAAGCCTCAAGGTCCAGGCCCAGCAGCTGGTGCAGGCCGTGGCCTTCTTCCGCTGAAGGCGGGCGCCGGCTCAATCCTGCGCGCTGCGCAGGGTCTTGAGCTGGCGGCCCCGGCCGGGCAGGGCTTTCAGATACTTGAAGGTGCCGGTGGCATGGGCGCAGAGCTTGCCGTCCTCGCCCAGCACCGAGCCCTCGCAAAAAGCCATGGTGGTGGAGCGGTGCAGCAGCCGGCCCACGGCGCGCAGGCGGCCCTCACCGGGGCGCATGAAGCTGGTCTTCATCTCCACCGTGACCACGCCCGGCCCGAAACCGGGCTGGTCGGCGTGGATGCTGCGCGCCGCAGGCGCCATGGCCACATCCAGCAGGGTCATGAGCACACCGCCATGGGCCACCTCCCAGGAGTTGAGGTGGGCCTGCCTGAGATCCACCTGCAGCTCGGCCTGGCCCTCGGCCATGGCGTGCAGCTCCAGGCCCAGCTCTTCGACAAAGGGAATGTGGACGGGAAATTTCAGCGGTGGGGCGAGACTCATCGGCCTTGATCTTCAGCTTCCATGGATGGCACTGACGCCACTATCCACCGCCAGCACCTGGCCGGTGATGTGCTTGCCCGCCGCCGAGGCGAACAGCAGGGCGGCGCCCTTGAGGTCCTCATCATCGCCGATCCGGCCCAGGGGCGCGCCCGCGGCAATCTGCTGCTCGCCCACGGCGGCCAGCAGGCCGCGCGTCATCTTGCTCGGAAAGAAGCCCGGTGCCAGGGCATTGACCGTGATGCCGTAGGCCCCCCACTCCCCCGCCAGCGCGCGGGTGAAGTTGAGCACCGCCCCCTTGCTGGTGTTGTAGGCAATGGTCTTCATCATGGGCGGATTGCCCGCCAGCCCGGCGATGGAGGCCACATTGATGATGCGACCATGGCGCCGCGGGATCATGCTCAGCCGCGCGGCCTCCTGACTGATCACGAAGAGGCTGCGCACATTCAGGTCCATCACCTTGTCCCAGGCCTCCAGGGGGTGGTCCTCGGCCGGCGCACCCCAGGTCGCCCCGGCGTTGTTGACCAGGATGTCGATCTGACCCAGGCGCTCCAGGGTCTGGGTGACGAGGCCGCGGGCCTGGTCGGCGTCGGCCGCATCGGCCGCGATCCAGCGCGCATCGATGCCCCGGTCCTGCAGGCTGGCCATGGCCTGCTCCAGCTCCGGCGCCTTGCGTGCGCTGAGCATGATCTTGGCACCCGCCTCACCCAGGGCCTCGGCGATCTGCAGGCCCAGGCCGCGCGAGCCGCCGGTCACCAGGGCCACCTGGCCGCTGAGGTCGAACAAGTCCTGCACACGCTTGCTGCTGCTCATCGATTCATCTCCTTCTTGGAATAGGGTCAGTCGCCGCCCAGGGCCGCCGGGCCGGGGCTCAGTACCAGGCGTCCTGCATCTCGCGGCACAGCGCTTCGCGGCGCGAGACCACGGCCAGCCAGGCCTCGATCTTGGGCAGTTCGTAGGCATGGAAGTAGCGCGCGGCCGCCCGCTTGCCCTGGGCGAAGTCGCTGTCGGCGCCCTCCACGGCCAGGGCCAGTTCCAGCCAGATCCAGGCCAGCACCACATGGCCGAAGGCCTGCAGATAGGGCGTGGCATTGGCCAGGGCCTCCTCGGGCTGGCCGCTGGCCCAGGCGTCCTTGGTGGCGCGGCCCAGGCGGGCCAAGGCTGCGGCCAGGCCGTTGGCCATCTCGCTCAGGCCCGGGCGCTGCAGCGCGGTCTCGATGCTCTTGTTGATGCGCCCGGCCAGGGTCAGCAGGGCGCGGCCACCCTCCATCACCACCTTGCGGCCCAGCAGGTCCAGGCCCTGGATGCCGTGTGTGCCCTCGTGGATCATGTTCAGGCGGTTGTCGCGCCAGTACTGCTCCACCGGAAAGTCGCGCGTGTAGCCATAGCCGCCCAGCACCTGGATGGCCAGGGAGTTGGCCTCCAGGCACCACTCGCTGGGCCAGCTCTTGGCAATCGGGGTCAGCACCTCCAGCAGCAGCCCCGCCTCGGCCGCGGCCTCGGGCTGGCCGGTATGCAGCTCATCCACCAAGCGGGCGCAGAAGAGCGCCAGGGCCAGTCCACCCTCCACATAGCTCTTCTGGGCCAGCAGCATGCGCTTGACATCCGCATGCTCGATGATGGGGCGCTGCGGCGAGGCGGCGTCCTTGCCAGCCGCAGTCATGGGCCGCCCCTGCGGCCGCTGCCGCGCATAGTCCAGGCTGGCCTCATAGCCGGCGTAGCCCAGCATCACCGCGCCCAGACCCACGCCGATGCGGGCCTCGTTCATCATGTGGAACATGCACTTCAGGCCCTCGCCCGGCCGGCCCACCAGGTAGCCCACGGCGCCGGCCCGACCGCCCGGCGTGAAGCGGCCCTCGCCGAAGTTCAGCAGGCAGTTCGTCGTGCCGCGGGAGCCCAGCTTGTGGGTCAGGCCGGCCAGCACCACATCGTTGCGCTCGCCGCTGAGCTGGCCCGAGGCGTCCACCATCTGCTTGGGCACGATGAAGAGCGAGATGCCGCGCGTGCCGGGCACAAGCTGGCCGTCCGGCCCCGGGATCTTGGCCAGCACCAGATGCACGATGTTCTCGGACATCTCATGCTCACCGCCGGAGATCCACATCTTGTGGCCGCGCAGGCGGTAGCGCGGGCCCAGCGGGTCCTGCTCGAAGCCGGCACCATCGGGCTCGGCCCGGGTGGCGATGTCGGACAGTGATGAGCCGGCCTGCGGCTCGGACAGGCACATGGTTCCGAACCAGCGCCCCTCGAACTCGCGGCGCGCAAACACCTCGCGCTGGCGCGCGCTGCCATGGGCCATCAGCAGATTGGCATTGCCCTGGGTGAGCAGGGCGTAGCCGCTCATGGCCACGCTGGCCTTGCTGATGAAGCTCTGCGCCGCCATCTCGATCACGCAGGGCAGCTGCATGCCGCCCCAGGCCTCGTCCTGGCTGGCGGCCAGCAGGCCCGACTCGGCATAGGCCCGCATGGCCGCCTGCGTGGGCTCGGGCAGGTGCACGCGCTCGCCGTCGAAAAACGGCTCCTGCTGGTCGGCCAGGCGGTTGTAGGGCGCGAACTTCTCGCGTGCCAGCTTCTCGGCCAGGTCCAGCACCGCGCCATAGGTCTCGGCGCTGTGCTCGGCAAAGCGCGCGCGCGTGTTGAGCTGCTCTACCCGCAGCCAGTCGTGGAGCAAAAAGTCCAGGGTCTGGCGCATGCGCGCCTCCTTCACCGGCCAGCGGCCTTCAGAGCACCTCGAAGACGCCGGCCGCGCCCATGCCGCCGCCGATGCACATGGTCACGCACACGCGCTTGGCGCCGCGGCGCCGGCCCTCGATCAGGGCATGGCCCGTGAGGCGCTGGCCCGAGACGCCATAGGGATGGCCCAGGGCGATGGCGCCGCCGTTCACATTCAGGCGCTCCATGGGAATGCCCAGGGTGTCGGCGCAATAGAGCACCTGCACGGCAAAGGCTTCGTTGAGCTCCCAGAGGTCGATATCGGCCACGCTCAGGCCCAGCTTCTTCAGCACCTTGGGCACGGCAAAGACGGGGCCTATGCCCATCTCGTTGGGCTCGCAGCCGGCCACGGCAAAGCCCAGGAAGCGGCCCAGGGGCTTGAGGCCATGGGTCTCGGCGTAGGGCTCGCTCACCACCACGCAGGCGCCAGCGCCATCGCTGAACTGGCTGGCATTGCCGGCACTGACCACGCCGCCCGGCAGGGCGCTGCGCAGATCCTTGATGCCCTCGTAGGTGGTGCCTTCGCGCAGGCCCTCGTCGGCGCTGATAGTGACCGACTTGGTCATCAGACCCATCACCTTGTCGGCCACGCCCATGGTGGTGCTGACGCTGATCATCTCCTCGGCAAACTTGCCCGCGGCCTGGGCGGCGCAGGCCTTTTGCTGGCTCGCCGCGCCGTACTGGTCCATGCGCTCGCGGCTGATGCCGTAGCGCTGGGCCACGGTCTCGGCGGTCTGCAGCATGCTCCAGTAGATCTCGGGCTTGTGCTCGCGCAGCCAGGACTCCTGCAGCATGTGCTTGTTCATCTCGTTCTGCACGCAGGAGATGCTCTCGGCACCGCCGGCCACAAAGACATCGCCCTCGCCCGCGATGATGCGCTGGGCCGCCAGGGCCAGGGTCTGCAGCCCGCTGGAGCAGAAGCGGTTGATGGTCATGCCGGACACCGACACCGGCAGTTCGGCACGCAGGGCGATCTGGCGCGCGAAATTGCTGCCACAAGCACCTTCGGGGAAGGCGCAACCGATCAGCACATCCTCCACGGCGCCGGGCTCAATGCCGGCGCGCTCCACGGCGGCACGCACCGCGTGTCCGCCCCGGGTGGCGCCATGGGTCATATTGAAAGCGCCCTTCCAGCTCTTGGCCAGAGGGGTGCGTGCGGTCGAGACAATCAGGGCTTGGCTCATGATGGCGGCTCGCTTGAATTCGTTGTCAGGTGAAGGACTTGCCCTCGGCCAGCAGGCGCTTGATCAGCGGCGCCGGCTCCCAGAACGTGGCATCGTCGGCCGGGTTGCGGGCAAAGCGCTGCATGGCCTGCACCACATTGAAAAGGCCCACGGTGTCGGCATAGCACATGGGGCCGCCGCGCCACAGCGGGAAGCCGTAGCCGGTGAGGTAGACCATGTCCACGTCCGAGGCGCGCTGGGCAATGCCCTCCTCCAGCAGATGGGCAGCCTCGTTCACCAGAGCGAAGACCAGGCGCTGCACGATCTCCTCGTCGCTGATGGCGCGGGGCTTGGCGCCTATGGCCTCGCGGTGCTTGGCCAGCATGGTCTCCACCACGGCCGAGGGGATGGCCTCGCGCTTGCCGGGCTGGTAGTCGTACCAGCCTGCTTGCGTCTTCTGGCCGAAGCGGCCCAGCTCGCACAGGCGGTCGGCGCTGGCCGAGTAGCGCAGCTGGGGCTTTTCCACATAGCGGCGCTTGCGGATGGCCCAGCCGATGTCATTGCCGGCCAGGTCTCCCATGCGGAAGGGGCCCATGGCGAAGCCGAACTGCTCCACCGCGCGGTCCACCTGCTGGGGCGTGCAGCCCTCGTCCAGCAGGAATCCTGCCTGGCGGCTGTACTGCTCGATCATGCGGTTGCCGATGAAGCCATCGCACACGCCCGAGACCACCGCGGTCTTCTTGATCTTCTTGGCCAGGGCCATCACCGTGGCCAGCACATCCTTGGCGGTGTGCTCGCCGCGCACCACCTCCAGCAGCTTCATCACGTTGGCCGGGCTGAAGAAGTGCAGGCCCAGCACATCCTGCGGGCGCTGGGTGAAGGCCGCTATTCTGTTGACGTCCAGGGTCGAGGTGTTGGAGGCCAGGATGGCGCCGGGCTTCATCACCGCGTCCAGCTGCTTGAACACCGCCTCCTTGACCGAGAGCTCCTCGAACACCGCCTCGATCACCAGATCGGCCTCGCGGATGTCCTCATAGCTCAGGGTGCTGGACAACAGGGCCATGCGCTGCTGGTACTTGTCTTCCTTGAGCTTGCCCTTCTTGAGCTGGGCCTCGTAGTTCTTGCGGATGGTCGCGATGCCGCGGTCCAGCGCCTCCTGCTGGGTCTCCAGCAGGGTGACGGGCAGGCCGGCGTTGAGGAAGTTCATCGCGATGCCCCCGCCCATGGTGCCGGCACCGATGACGGCCACCTTGGCGATGGGGCGCTGCGGCGTGTCCTCGGGCACATCGCCGATCTTGCTGGCGGCGCGCTCGGCGAAGAAGGCGTGGCGCAGGGCCTTGGACTCGGGCGTCTGCATCAGGGCGGCAAAGCCCTCGCGCTCTGCCTTGATGCCTTCCTCAAAGCTCTTGCTGAACACGGACGCCGCGACCGCCTCCAGGCAGCGCAGCGGTGCCGGGAAATTGCGGCTCTGCGCGCCCACCATATTGCGGGCGAACTGGAAGAAGGCCTGGGGCTCGGCGTGACGGGCCTTGAGCTCGCGCACCTTGGGCAGGGGGCGCAGGGCGGCCACTTCCTGGGCATAGGCGATGGCGCCGGCCAGCAGATCGCCCTCGATGATCTTTTGGAAGAGCTTTTGCCCCGGCACCTGGGCCAGCAGCTCGCTGGCCACGGGCTCGCCCGAGACGATCATGTTCAGCGCCGGCTCCACGCCCAGGGCGCGCGGCAGGCGCTGGGTGCCACCGGCGCCCGGCAGCAGGCCCAGCTTGACCTCGGGCAGCGCGATCTTGGCGCCCGGCGCGGCCACGCGGTAGTGGCAGCCCAGGGCCAGCTCCAGGCCGCCGCCCATGCAGACGCTGTGGATGGCGGCCACCACCGGCTTGCTGCAGTTCTCCACCACCGCGATCAGGGAGGGCAGATTGGGCTCGGCCATGGCCTTGGGCGAGCCGAACTCGCGGATGTCCGCGCCGCCCGAGAAGGCCTTGCCGGCCCCGGTGATGACCACGGCCTGCACCGCGGCGTCGGCCTCGGCCCGGGCAATGCCCTCGGCCGCGGCGCGCCGGGTCTCGAAGCCCAGGCCGTTGACCGGCGGGTTGTTCAGGGTGATCACGGCGATCTCGCCGCGGACCTCGTAGCTTGCAGTCATGCTGAAGACCCCTTCCTTGTGCTGTGCTGGCGCTGCGCCGGCCTGCGATCAGGACCGTGCGGAGCTCGGCTCGGAATAGAACGATCGTTCGATTCTAGGCAGCATGGGCCGCAGCGCACTGTCCCTGCCGCGACAGGGGCGGCCGCACAGCGCAAGTGCTGGGGTCAGGACTTGAGGGCCGGGGCCGCTCAACGGCGCGGATTCAGGATCTGGGTGGGTGCGAAGGGATCGCGCGCCTCTTTTTCGGACTTGGCCGCGCCGGGCGGCAGGGGCAGGAAAACCTCGTCGGCGGAGCGCGCCGGATCCGCGGCCGCGGAGGCATGGGCTCGGGCCGCATGGCCCGGACCATGCTGGCGCAGATCGGCCAGCTCGCGCTGCAGCTGCTCCACCTGGCGACGAGCCTGGCTCACCTGCTGCCCCACCTGTTGACGCGCCTGCTCCAGATGCTGGATGCGGCCCGAGGCCTCGCGCAGACGCCTGCCCAGCCACAAGGCCACCAGCCCCGCGCCGAGCACGGCGCCTCCCAGGCCCGCGCCCAGCAGCGTCAAACCCTGCATCCCATCCATTGCTTCTCCCTCAGGCACAGATCACGCGAGAGGCGTGACCAGAGTTGCAATGTAGCGGCCCAGGGCAGCCCGCGCATCGCTAGTTCTAGGGCTCGCGTCTGCGGCCAGTCAATGCGTCGCGTAATGCGCACAGGGTTGATCCATCAGCCCGGCCCAGGCCGCACGCAGCCCGGCCAGACCGGGGGCCACGCGCGCATCAGCACGCCGGGCCGCGGCGTCCGGGTCGAACAAGGCACGCAGCTCATCCGGGCCGGGCACCGGCCCCGGGAGCCGCTCCTGCTCCCGCCAGCCCAGGACCAGGGTCTGCAGATCCGCCCCCTGCTCGCGCACCTGGCGGCGCCAGCCCTGCAGGAGCCGCTGTGCCGGATCGGCGCCCAGGGAGCGGGCGAGGCTCAGGCTCAGCGCCTCGGCAAACACCAGACCGCGCTGCGCCAGCAGGTTCTCGCGCATGCGCCGGGGCTGCAGATGCAGGGCAGCGGCCGCCTGGTTCAGGGCTCGCAGGCCGGCATGGCAGCCCTGCAGCAGGCCGCCCCACTCGACCAGCTCGCCCTGCCAGCTGCCCAGCCCGCCCTCCAGGCTCTGGTCCTGGCCACAGCTCAGCAGGCTCGCCAGGCGCTGCGGTGCACGCCGCGCCGCGCCGAGCGCCTGCATGCAGGCCGCCAGCCCGGGTGGCGGCGTGGCTGAGCCGGGTGCCGCGTCGGCAGGGTCAAGGCACAGCTCATCCAGCTCGGGCTGGGCCAGCAGCATCCAGCCACGCGCCAGCTTGGCCAGCTCGGTGCTGAGCAGGGCCAGCTCGGTGGCCAGGCGCAGGCCACGGTCGCGCTGGGTGTGCCAGGCACCGTCGGGCAGGCCCAGGCGCAGCTCGGCCGCCATGGCGGCCGCCACGGCCGCGCCCGACTCGCCCATGGCGCCCAGGCCACCGCCCGGCCCGCCCAGTTGCAGCAGCAGGGCCTGGCCCGCCTGCTGTCGCAGGGCCTGCGCCGAGCGCAGCAGGGGCGCGCAGCTTTGATGGAGCCGCTGCCTGAGGCTGCTCGGTCCGGCGGGCTGCAGCTCGCAGCGCGCCAGCAGGGGCGTGGCCGGGTGCTGCTCCGCCAGGTCCAGCAGCCGGCCCACCAGCCCCAGCACGCCCTCCTCGATCAGGCCCAGGGCGCGCCGGATCTGCAGCAGCAGGGCCGTGTCCATGGCATCCTGGTCGCTGCAGCCCCAATGCACCCAGGCGGCGGCCTGGGGGTCGAACAGCGCCACGTTCTCGCGCAGGCGGCGCACCAGGGGCGGGGCCAGGCCGCCCTCGCGGCCGCTGGCCGCGACCAGGGCGGCCACATCGTAGAGCTCGGCCCGGCACAGGCTGGCAATGGCCTGGGCTGCGGCCGGCGGGATCAGGCCCTGACGGGCCTGGGCGCGGACCAGGGCCGCCTCGAAGTCCATCACGGCCTGAACCCAGCCCTGCTCACCCAGCAGGGCCTGCATCTCGGGCGTGCAAAGAAATGCCTCGGTCGCCAACACGGGTCGCCTCTCCCATTGCTGCCTGCCTGGGATGCTAGCGAGGCGATAGCCCCCCGGGGCATGGACAAACCCGCACAGGTATAGCGAGCCGCGCCCCTCGCGTGGGGTGCAGGCAAGAAAAAAGCCGCCGCTGCCCGGCGGGCTCGGCGGCGGCTCGGACGGGGCCAGCGCCCCGTCAGCGCGGCACTCAGGCGGCGGCGGTAGCGGCAGCGTCGGCGTGCTGCTGAGCCAGGCGGCTCATATTGCCCAGGGAGACGCGGTGCATCTCGATCAGGGCACCGATGCCGTTGCGGAAGATTTCCACGACCTTGGCGTCTTCCAGCTTGGCCAGCTTCTCTTCGTTGACGGCCAGGAAGCCGTCCACATCCAGCTTCTCGCCATTGGGCAGGGTGGCTTCGAAGCGCATGTCCTGCAGCAGGTCCAGCTTCAGCAGCTCTTCGCAGAACAGGCGGGTGCGCTCGGCCTCGCGCTCGAAGTTCTCCAGGATGCTGCGGGCGTTCACGGTGAACTCGCTGGGCTGGCCGTCAGCGGCGAACAGCGAGGTGCCTTCGGTCTCGGAGAAGCCCTTCCAGTCGGCGTCATAGCACACGGCCACCTGGTCGCCGCTGTCGATGCGGGCCATGGCAAAGGGGTAGCGACGCACATAGGCCGGCAGGTAGTTGGCCTTCCAGGCGCCGTCCTTCACGAACAGATTGCTGCCGGGCTTGAGGCCGAACACCGCCAGCGGGGCGATGGCCTGGGGGGCGCCGTCCTTGCCGGCCTCGCCCACGCGCACGAACACGATGGGGAATTCCTTGCAGGCTTCATTGAATTCCACCGCGGCCAGGAATACCGAATTCAGGCCTGCGGCGCGCTCCACCGTCGGCATCTCGGCCTGCAGGCGCAGATTCTTGTGCTGCTCGCGATCCAGCGGCACCAGATTGCCGTACATCGGGGGGTTGCTCATTTCTCGTCATCTCCGTCTTCATCCGCCAGTCGCGTGACCAGCACCTTGTCCACACGTTTGCCGTCGAGGTCCACGACCTCGAATCTCCACGCGCCCCACTCCACCGCATCGGTCGTGCGCGGCAAGCGCCCCAGCAGCAGCATGATCATGCCGGCCAGGGTGTTGTAGCGCCCACGATCCTCCTCGGGCAGTTCCTTGATGCCCAGGCGGTCCTTCAGCTCGGGCACCGGGATCAGGCCGTCCATCAGCCAGCTCCCGTCCTCGCGCCGCACCGCCCAGGCTTCACCATCGCTCGGGGCCGAGAACTCGCCCGCGATGGCTTCCAGCACATCGCGCAGCGTGATCACGCCCTGCACCTCACCGTACTCGTCCACCACGAACACCAGCTGGGCGTCCGAGCCGCGGAAATGCTCCAGCAGCTCCATGCCCGAGAGCGTCTCGGGCACGAAGATCGGGGCCTCCAGGTCTTCAGCCAGCGACAGCGGTTGGCCCGCAAGCACCCGCTGCAGCAGATGCTGGGCCGAGACCACGCCCACCACATCGGTCAGACCGCCGCGGCACACCGGGTAGCGGCTGTAGCCATGGGCCTTGAGCATCTCCAGCACCGGGCCGGCGCCGTCCTCGATGTCCAGCCAGGCGATCTCGGCCCGCGGAATCATCATCGAGCCCACCTGGCGCTCGTCCAGGCGGAACACATTGCGCACCATCTGGTGCTCCTGCTCCTCGATCACGCCCGCGTCCAGGCCCTCCTCCAGGCTGGCGGCGATTTCCTCTTCGGTCACGCCGCGCTGCACCTTGCCGCGCAGGCCCAGCAGACCCAGGGTGGCATCGGTGGAAAAACTCAGGAGCTTGACCAGGGGGCGTGCGACCAGGGAGAGAAACTCCATGGGCGGCGCCACCAGGCGGGCCACGGTCTCGGGGTAGATCTGGCCCAGGCGCTTAGGCACCAGCTCACCAAAGATGATGGTCAGCACCGTCAGGATCACCACCACCAGGCCGGTGGCACTCAGCTGGGCCGCGCGCTCGGGCATGCTCAGCACGCCCTGCAGCCACAGGGCCAGGGGGCCGGAAAAGGCTGCCTCACCCACGATACCGTTCAGCACCCCGATGGAGGTGATGCCGATCTGCACCGTGGACAGAAACTTGGTCGGGTTCTCGTGCAGGTCCATGGCGGCCTGCGCGCCTGATTCACCCCCCTCCACCATCACCTGCAGCCGCGCTTTGCGGCTTGCGGTCAGTGCCATCTCCGACATGGCGAAGAGGCCGTTGAGAAGAATCAGGAAAATTACAAGCGCAGTGTCCATTGAGAGCGTGCCAGGTTGTCGGGGTTTACCCGCGGCCACGCCAGTTTTTCAGAAGGCCGCAAGGGTAGCAGAAGCGCGTGACGCTTCCGACAGCACAATCCCGCTATGCACTATCTGATCGGCGACCTACAAGGCTGCTGCGACGCTTTCGAGCGACTGCTGGCCACCCTGGACTTCTCCCCCTCGCGCGACCGCCTCTATCTGCTGGGCGATCTGGTCAACCGCGGCCCCGCCTCCCTGGCCACCCTGCGCCGCCTGCAAGGGCTGGGTGAGTCCGCCACCTGCCTGCTGGGCAATCACGATCTGCACCTGCTGGCCATGGCCGCGGGCGTGCGCAAGCCCCACAAGGGCGACACCGCACAGGAAATCCTGAACGCGCCCGACCGCGAGCCCCTGCTGGACTGGCTGCGCCAACAGCGCATGGCCTGCTTTGCCCAGGGCTGGCTGATGGTGCATGCCGGCGTGCTGCCGGACTGGACCACCGAGCAGACCCTGGACCTGGCGGCCGAGGTCGAGGCCCTGCTGCGCGGCCCCGAGCTGGCCGAGTTCCTGCCCCAGATGTACGGCAACGAGCCCGAGCGCTGGGACGAGGGCCTGCGCGGCGTGCCGCGCCTGCGCTGCATCATCAACGCCCTGACCCGGCTGCGCTTTTGCGACGCCCAGGGCCGCATGGACTTCAAGACCAAGGACGGCGCCGATGCGGCCCCGCCCGGCTACATGCCCTGGTTCGAGGTGCCCGGCCGGCGCAGCGCCGGCACCCCCATCGCCTTCGGCCACTGGTCCACCCTGGGCCAGCT
>NZ_JBKCLH010000237.1:0-8426 GCF_046300915.1 Roseateles sp.
TCATGCCCTTCATGGGCGAGCGGCGCAGCATTGCCGATGTGGAGGCCGCGCGCGAGGCGCTGGAGAAGCGCTACCAGCAGGCGGGCTTTCTGACCGTGTTCGTGGACGTGCCCGAGCAGCGCGTGGACGGCGGCCTGGTGCGGCTGCGCGTGATCGAGGGGCGGGTGGAGCGCCTGCGCGTGACCGGGGCGCGCTACTTCGACCAGGGCGTGATCCGCGAGCGTGTGCATGAGCTGGCTCCGGGCCGTGTGCCCGACTTCAACGAGGTGCAGCGCCAGCTGGCCGGCCTCAGCCGCGAGGAGCGGCAGATCCAGCCCCTGCTGCGCCCGGGCCTCACGCCGGGGACGGTGGAGGCCGAGCTCAAGGTGGCCGACCAGCTGCCCGCCGGCGTGAGCCTGGAGCTCAACAACCGCCATTCGGCCGATACCAAGCCGCTGCGGGCCAGCCTGAACCTGCGCTACGACAACCTCTGGCAGCGCGAGCACAGCATCGCGCTGAGCCTGATCACCGCGCCCGAGGCGCCCAAGCAGTCCAAGCTGGCGGTGCTCAACTACAGCCTGCCGCTGGGGCGTGGCGAGCGCCATCAGGACCAGCTGCTCACCAGCCTGGTCTGGTCGGACAGCCTGCTCGAACCCCTGGGCGCGACCACGGTGATCGGCAAGGGGGTGACCCTGGGCCTGCGCTGGTCGCGCAGCCTGCAGCTCAGCGACTCGGTGCACAGCCTGAGCCTGGGCGGCGACTACAAGAATGTGCGCGAGCGTCTGCAGTCCGGCGACAGCGCCCTGTCCACGCCGCTGCGCTACCTGCCCCTGCAGCTGAGCTACAGCGGCAGCTGGTTCGAGGGCCGCAACCAGACCAGCTTCACCAGCAGCTTCACCTTCGCGGCGCGCAGCATCCTGCAGCGCGATGTGGACTGCCCCGGCAATATCGGCCCGGTCGATCAGTTCGAGTGCAAGCGCTTCGAGGCCGATGGCAGCTTTGCCCATTGGCGCGGCGACTGGCGCACGAGCCGCAGCCTGCAGCCCTTGGGTCTGCCCGGCAGCCTGGGCCTGCGCCTGGGCTGGCAGATGGCCAGCCAGCCCCTGGTTTCGGGCGAGCAGTTTGCCCTGGGTGGGGCCGAGACGGTGCGCGGCTATCTGGAGTCCGAGGCCACGGGTGACCAGGGCCTGCTGGGCTCGCTGGAGTGGCGCAGCCCCAATCTGGGCGGCGCCAAGAACAGCCTGTGGCGCGAGCTCAGCCTGCTGGCCTTTGTTGATGTGGGCCGGGCCTATGTGCTGTGGCCCCTGCCCGAACAGACCTCGCGCCTGCCCCTGCTGGGCAGCGGTCTGGGCCTGCGGGTCCAGGCGGGCGAGAAATTGCGCGCCGAGCTGGACCTGGCCTGGCCGCAGAAGCCCACCGCGCGCAGCCCCAAGTCCGAGCCCCGTCTGCATGTGCGCCTGAGCGCCCAGCTCTGAGTCCCAGAACCCCTTGCTGTCGTACACGCCATGATCGCCCCCGCCCGCCACCACCTCTCCGTCTCCTCGCACACGCCGCGTGCGATGCGGCCGCTGGTTCTTGCCCTGGTCGCGATCTGGCCCCTGCATTCCCTGCAGGCCCAGCCCGTGGCTGGGGTGCGGCCGCCGGTGCCGGCGCTCAATGCGGTGCCGGTGCCGGCACTCAAGTGGCAGCAGAGCCGGGACACGTATGAAGACGGCACGCGCAGCAGCCTGACGGAGCGCGCCAATGCCCGGGGCGGGGTGGACCAGATCATCGAGCAGCGCCTGGCGCGCGAGATCTACCAATGGCAGCGCTTCGACATCGGCGCGGCCAGCAAGGTCGAGTTTATGCTGCCCAGCGGCGGCGCGGCCCTGAACCGCGTGGACAAGGGCGCGGCGCCCAGCGCCATCTTTGGCACGCTGACCTCCACCGTGCCCAATCCCAACACCGCGGCCGGCCAGCCGGCGCGCATCGTGGGCGGCGATGTCTATCTGCTCAATGCCAACGGCATCCTTTTCGGCAGCGGCGCGCAGGTGAATGTGGGCGCCCTGGTGGCCTCCACGCTCAATGTGGAGAACGAGGACTTTCTCAACGGCCTCACACGCAGCATCAACGGAGCCCAGCGCAGCTTCTGGCGCGACCCCCTGGGACTGCCCGCCACGCAGGAGGGCTCGGGCTTTGTCGAGGTGCAGCCCGGCGCCGAGATCCGCACGCCCAACGGCGGCCGTGTGTTCCTGTTTGCCCAGGAGGTCAAGCAGGCCGGCCGCATCGAGACCCCCGGCGGGCAGACCGTGCTGGCTGCCGGCAGCGAGGTCTATCTGCAGGCGCCCACGGCCGAGAAGCTGTATGCGGCCGAGCACAACGCGGCCGTGCCTGCCCTGCGCGGCCTGCTGGTCGAGGTGGGCGGCGAGGCCGGTCGTGTGGATCAGCTGGGCGAGATCCTGAGCGCCCGGGGCAACACCACCCTGGTGGGCATGGCCGTCAACCAGATGGGCCGCATCAGCGCCAGCACCAGCGTGAGCGAGAACGGCTCCGTCTTCCTGCTGGCGCGCGGCAAGGCCAGCGCCAGCAGCGGCGGGGCGGCCGTCACCAAGCGCGCCAGCGAGGGCGGCAGCCTGGTGCTGGGCAGCAGCAGCCGCATCGAGATCGCGCCCGAGGCCTCCACGGCCACCAGCAGCGACAGCGCGGGCTTCACGCCCTCGCGCATCGAGATGAGCGCGCGCAGCATCAGCCTGCAGGGCAGCGAGGCCGGCAGTGGGAGCACCACTGGGTCCGGTAGTGGCCCCGGCGCCAGCATCGTGGCCCCCGGCGCCAGCGTGCGCCTGCGCGCCGAGACCGTGCCGGTCTACGAGGTGCCGGACACGCCGGGCAGCCATGCCCTGTCCCTGCCCAAGCCCGAGACGCCGCGCTTCGACGCCACGGCCAGCCTCAGCCTGGGGCGTGGCGTGAACATCGATCTCTCCGGCACGCGCGATACCGAGGTCTCGGCGGGCCGCCACTATGTGACGACCGAGCTGCTGGGCGCCAACGATCTGAAGGACGCCCCGCTGCAGAAGGAGGGCCTGCTCTACCGCGCCAAGGTCACGCTGGACATCCGCAAGGACTCCAAGATCCTGGGCAGCCTGCAGAGCTATCGCGATGCCGTGGAACGCAGCGTGCAGGAGCGTCTGTCCGGCGGCGGCAGCCTGATGCTGGAGAGCGCCGGCCTGGTGCAGGCCGATGCCGGCTCGCGCCTGGACCTCTCGGGCGGCCGCATCCGCTACACCGCATCCATCACCCAGCCCAGCCAGCTGCGCGGGGCCGATGGACAGCTCTACGAGCTCAACGAGGCGCCCGCCGATCAGGCCTATGTGGGCCTGTCCAATGCCGTCTATCGCCACTTCGGCCGCTGGGGCGCCGCGCGCAGCTTTGTGCTGGGCCCCAGCCTGGCCCTGTCCGGCTACGAGGAGGGCCAGGCCGCCGGCAGCCTGCGTGTGGCCGGCAGCCAGCTGCGCCTGGACGGCGAGATGCTGGCCCGCACCCTGGTGGGCGAGCGCCAGCGCGAGGGCCTGGACAAGCTGGCCGCGCCCGGCCGCCTGCAGCTGGGTCAGGCCAGCGCCCTGGCCACCGGCGTGCAGCAAAGCCTGCTGTTGGGCAGCCCAGCGCCCGCTGCCGGCGGCACGGGCAGCTGGCTGGATCTGGCGCGTCTGGACGCGTCGGGCTTTGGCCGCTACGCCCTGGCCAGCGATGGCGATATCTCGGTGGAGCAGGCCCTGCGCCTGGCGCCGCGCAGCCAGCTGAGCCTGTTCTCGCGTGGCACCCAGGGCATTCGTCTGGCGGCCGATGTGCAGAGCGCGGGCGGCACGCTCAGCGCCCAGACCGTGGCCCGGCCCGAGCAGGCCGGCAGCCAGGCCGGTGACATCGTGGTGGCGGATGGGGTACGCCTGGATGTGGCGGGTCGCCTGGTCAATCAGGAGCGCGATGGCGTCCAGCCCCAGGCCAGTGCCGAGGGCGGCAGCCTCAGGCTCAACTCCGGGGCGGGTCTGGCCCTGGGGCGCGACACGGTGCTCGATGTCTCGGGCGGCGCCACGGTATCGGGCGCGGGTCGCGTCTCGGCCGGTGCGGCCGGCGCCATCGAGCTGCGCAGCAGCATGGTGGGCGATCAGGCCCAGCGCTTTGATATCGAGGGCGCCCGCCTCTTGGGCCTGGGTCTGGTCCGTGGTGGCAGCTTGAGCCTGCGCGCCGCCGAGGTGCAGATTGGCGGCAGCGGCAGCAGCCTGGCCGAGGCCGGGCGCCTGCAGCTGGGCACGGAATTCTTCTCGCGGGGCGGCTTTGAGCGCCTGGAGATCGATGGGCAGCGCAGCCTGAGCCTGATCGCCGGCAGCGTGCTCAGCCCGCGCCTGCTCAACCACGGCGCCAGCGATCAGCAGCTGCGCCTGGACCCGAGCAGCGGCCAGGCGCGCGCGAGCGGTGCCCTGCTGGCCGAGCTGGGCGCCACACCGCGTGTGCAGGAGGATGCCTTGCGCCGCCCCGTGCATCTGAGCCTGCTGGCCAGCGGTCAAGCCGCGGTGGGTGGTAGCGGCCGGCTGCTGGTGGAGGAGGGTGCCCGCATCAGCCTGGACCCCCTGGCCAGCCTGAACCTGCGGGCCGCCGCGGATCTGCGTGTGGACGGCCAGCTGCAAACGGCCGGCGGTCAGATCAGCCTGAGCCAGAGCGGCGAGACCGCGCAGCAGTCCCAGCGCCTGAGCCTGGGGCGCAATGCCGTGATCGATGTGTCCGGCAGTGTGCTGCCCCTGCCATCCAGCGACGGGCTGCTGCGCGGCCGCGTGCTGGACGGTGGCCAGGTCAGCCTGAGCGCCCTGAGTCTGGACTGGGCGCAGGGCACCCTGATCCGGGCCGATGGTGCCAGCGCGGTGCTGGACGCCACCAGCAGCCGCGGCCCGGCCCTGCCGGAGGGCCGCCAGCTGCTGAGCAGCCATGCCGGCCGGCTGAGCGTGGACCTGTTCAGCAATGCCACGCAGGACAGCCTGCTGGCCGGGCGCTTCGAGGCCCGGGCGGGCAGCGCCGAGCGTGCCCAGGGCAGCTTTGCCCTGAGCGTGGGTCGCCGCAGCGAGACCGTGGCCCTGGCGCACCGCCTGCTGCTGCAAAGCGGCCAAGCCCAGGCCCAGCCCCTGGCGGGTGTGCGTACCGTGCAGCTGGGCACCGAACTCTTCTCGGCTGGCCTGGCCGATCTGAGCCTGAGCAGCCAGGACCGCCTGGTGCTTGGCGGCGATCTCGATCTGCAGCTGGCGCGCCGCCTGCTGCTGGACAGTCCCCAGCTCTTGCTGGAGGGCAATGGCCAGGCGCGACTGAGCGCCGCCAGCGTGGCCCTGGGCAGCAGCAGCGATGCCCGGCCCGGCAGCAGCGCCCCCGGGCGCGGCACCGGCCGCCTCACCCTGCAGGCCAGCGGGTCCAGCCTGGATGTATTCGGACATCAGCAGCTGGGCGGCATGGCCGCGCTTGAGCTGATCAGCGCGGGCGACATGCGCCTGCATGCCCAGAGCAGCGCCGACCCGGCCAAGGCCAATCGCGGCTCGCTCAAGGCCGAGGCCCAGATCACCCTCAGTGCCGCCCAGATCTATGGCAGCAGCGCCAGCCGTTTTGAGCTGGACGCGCTGGGCCAGGACCTGCTGATCACCCGCCCCGAGGGCAGCGCGGCCACGCCCACGACGTCCACTATGCCCACTGCGCCTGCCGCGCCGCTGAGCGCCGGCGCGGCCCTGAGCTTCAAGGCCCGCGAAATCGTGCAGGACGGCCTGCTGCGCGCGCCGCTGGGCAGCCTGAGCCTGCCGGCCAGCGAGCGCCTGCTGCTCACCCCGCGCAGCCAGAGCTCGGTCTCGGGCGAGGGGCTCACGGTCTTCTACGGCAGCACCGTGGGCGGTGAGGGCTGGCAGTACGGCGGCCAGGCCCTCAAGGCCCTGCCGGCCAAGCAGATTGATCTGCAGGCCCCGCGTCTGGAGCTGCAGGCCCAGGGCGCGGCCAAGGCCCGCCTGGATCTGGGCGGTGGTGGCAGCCTGCAGGCCCTGGAATTCGTGGCCGGCCCCGGCGGCTCGCGCGATGTGTTTGCCGAGAGCTTTGACGGCCGCAGCGGCGCTTTTGCCATCGTGCCCGGTCAGACCCTGGCGCCGCTGGACAACCATATGGCCCAGGCCGGCATCGCCGCCGCGCCGGGTCGTGAGCTGGTGCTGGAGCGCGCCCTCGTGCTGGGCGAGCAAGTCCTGGCCCCCGGCCGCTACGCCGTGCTGCCGGCTCGCTATGCCCTGCTGCCCGGCGCCGTGCTGGTGCGGCCCGAGGCGGCCACAGACACGCCGGTGGCCGCCGGCACCGAGCAGCGGCGCGACAACGGCGCCCTGCTGGCCGGCGCACGCCTGGCCAGCACGGGCACGAGCATCGTGGAAGGGCGCCTGGCGGGCTTTGTGTTCACGCCCTCGGCCACGGCCCGCAAGTCCTCCGAGATCCGCAGCCTGGATCTGGATGCCTATCTCAAGACCCAGGCCCAGCGCGACGGCCTGCCGCGGCCGGCCTCCGTGGCCGATGCGGGCCACCTGAATCTGAGCGCCCAGCAGCTGGCCCTGGCGGCCCAGCTGCGCCTGACGGCCGCCGACAAGGGCCAGGCCGGCAGCCTGGCGATTGCGGCCGAGCGGATGCGTGTGGGCGCCAGCGCCGCCGCGCGGCCGGCCGATCTGCCTGCCGACACCCTCTGGCTTGCCGCCGACGAGCTGGCCGCTTCGGGCGCCGGTTCCCTCACCCTGGGCGCCCTGCGCGCGGTGGATGCCAAGGGCCAGAGCCTGGCCGATGTGCGGGCCCGCCAGCTGGATGTGGAGGCGGGCACCCGCTTGCAGGGCTTTGCCGACCTGAAGCTGCTGGCCCGCGAGACCGTGGGCCTGGCTGAGGGTGTGCAGCTGCAGGCCGCCGCTCCCGCGCCGCGGCCGGCGGGCGATGCGGCCGCGCCCACGGTGCAGATCAAGGGCGATGGGGCCTCGCTGCAGCTGAGTGCGGGCGGCGGCGAGACGCTGCTGCGCAGCGAGTCCGGCGCCAGTCCTCAGGGCCGACTGAATCTGGGCCAGAGCGTCCAGCTGGCGGGTGCCAGCCTGGGCCTGGAGGCCGCGGGCCGGCTGGATCTGGGCGCCGATGCGGCCCTGCAGGTGCAGGCCCTGAGCCTGGGCGCCAGCCGCATCCTGATCGGTGAAGGCGCGGCCCCGACCCAGCCGGGCGAGCTGCGCCTGGGCGCCAGCCAGCTCGCGCAGTTCCTGGCGGCCGAGAGCCTGGCCCTGCGCAGCTATGGCGATATCGTCTTCGAGGCCGGTGCCCGTCTGGGCGGCGCCGGCCTGGGCCAGCTGCTGCTGGACGCCCAGCGCCTGAGCGTGCGCGAGGGTGGCGAGGCCAGCGCCAGCGCGGCCCGTCTGAGCCTGAGCAACAGCGGTGCCAGCGCCGCCCAGCCCCTGGAGGGCGGCAGCGCGCGCCTGAGCCTGAATGCCCTGCAGGGCGCCCTGCAGATCGGCCCCGGCAGCGTGCAGCTGCAGGGCCTGGCCGCGGCCGAGCTGCGCTCGGGCAGCGAGATCCGCCTGAGCGGCGCGGGCAGCCTGCAGACGGCCGGTGATCTGAGCCTGAGCGCCCCGCGTCTGGTGGCCGATGCCCAGGCCCGCCAGCAGCTGCAGGCGGGCGGGCTGATGCAGCTGCAGGCCCAGGCGGTGGCCGCCGGTGCGGCACCCGCCGAGGCGGCCGGTGAAGCCGCGCAGATCAGCCTGAGCGCGCGCGAGCTGAGGCAGGGCACGCGCATCGAGCTGCCCTCGGGCCAGCTGCAGCTGCAGGCCCAGGGCGCGCTGCGCTTCGAGCGCGGCTCCCAGACGCTGTTGCAAGGCAGCAGCCATGAGCTGGCGCAGCAGCGCGTCAACACGCCCGGGGGACGTTTGCTGGCCAGCTCGGCCGCCGGGGACATCAGCCTGGCGCCCGAGGCGCGGCTGGATGTCTCGGGCGGCGGCCGCGGTACCGAGCGCGCCGAGGGCGGCGAGTTGCGCCTGTCGGCGGCCCAGGGCCGCCTCGATCTGCAGGGGCAGCTGCGCGGCCAGGAGGCCCGCCTGCTGCTGGACAGCCGCCAGGCCCTGGACCTGGGCGCGCTGGCGGCTCAGCTGGGCGAGGAGGGCGGGCAGTTTGGCGAGCAGATCTCGCTGCGCAACCGCCAGGGCGATCAGCGCCTGCCCGCGGGCGCCGCGCTGCGTGCCCGGCGCCTGGAGCTCTCCGCCGACCAGGGGGCCGTGCAGCTGCAGGGCAGCCTGCGTGCCGAGGCCGAGCGCGGCGCCCTGATCCAGGTGGCCGCCGGCGGCGATCTGCGCCTGATGGCGGGCGCCCAGCTCTTGGCCGCCAACCGCGGCGAGGCGGCCGATGGCGGCGAGATCCGACTGATGAGCAGCGCTGGCCGCATCAGCCTGGAG
>NZ_JBKCLH010000238.1:0-10551 GCF_046300915.1 Roseateles sp.
GGGTGAGCTACCTCGTTAAATTTAACTTGGGTTTACCCCCCCCCCCACCACAAAACGCCCCGCCCCAGCCCCCCGCCGCTCCACCAGCTTCACGGCCGGGGTGCGGGCCAGGTGCGGGATGCCACCCGCGCCGGAGGCAAAGCGCAGCTTCACGCCCGGCACGGGCAGGATGCGCCAGTTGCCGTCGGCGCTGGGGTTGAAGGTCTTGGCGCTGGCCAGGTACTGGGCCACGGTCTCGCGGTTTTCGTCGGGTGAGTCCACCACGATGCGCTCGCCGCTGAGTGCGGGGAAGTTGCCACCGCCGCTGGCGCGATAGTTGTTGGTCACGACCAGGAACTCCGCCTTGGGATCCACCGCCCGGCCCTGGTAGCGCAGATTCACGATGCGCTGGCCCAGCGCCTCGGTGCGCTGGCCCTCGGCCGTGTAGCGGGCAGGCTGGCTCACATCGATCTCGTAGCTGACGCCCTCGATCATGTCGAAGTTGTAGGAGCGGAAGGCCGACTCCAGCAGCTCTTGGGTGGCGGGCCCCTTGGGATCGATGCGGCGGAACTGGCCGGCGGACATCTCCAGCCATTCGCGCAGCTCGGCGCCGCTGACCTTCACCACCTTGACCGTGTTGGGGTAGACATAGAGGTCGGCCACATGCTTGATGGCCACTGGGCCGGCCGGGATGTCGGTGTAGTTGCCCGTGCCCTGGCGGCCACCGGACTTGAAGGGGGCTGCTGCTGAGAGCAGGGGCAGCTTCTCATAAGCCGTGCCCTGCACCGCGCGGCGGGCGTAGGCCAGCTGGGCCTGGGCCACCAGTTGCACCGAGGGGTCGTCCACCACCTGGGCGAAATAGCTGTGGATGGGTGCGGTGGACTCGGCCACCTGGCTGCGCACATAGTCCAGCGTGCCCTGGTGCTCTGCGGCAATGAGGCCGGCCACGGCCGGATCGGCCTCGACCAGAGGCTGGCGGGCCCTGCGATTGAAGATGGGGCGGATCTCGGCGCGGCTGCTCTGCACCTGCCAGCGGCCGCCGGCATCGCTCAGGTGCAGATCGATCACGCCCAGATGGTCGCCCCAGCGCCCGGGCATCACGGCCGGCACGCCGTAGAGCGTGCCGCGCGCCAGGTCCACGCCGGGGAAGCTGGCAAAGGCGGGCCCGGGGAACTCGGCATGGGCATGGCCCAGCAGCAGCACGTCAACACCCGGCACCCGGGCCAGCTGAGCAGCGACGTTCTCGGCCATCTGGGGCTGCTCATGTTTCTCGATGCCGCTGTGGGCGATGGCCACCACCAGATCGGCGCCCTTTTGACGCATCTCGGGCACCAGGCGCTGGGCGCTCTCCACGATGTCCAGGGCGCGCACCTTGCCCTCCAGGTTCTGTCGGTCCCAGAGCATGATCTGGGGCGGCACAAAGCCGATCACACCGATCTTGAGCACTCGCTCGGCCCCGCTCTCGTCACGCAGGCGCCGCTCCAGGATCACATAGGGTGTGAAGGCCGGCTTGCCGCTGGCAGCTTCCACCACATTGGCGCTCACATAGGGGAACTTGGCGCCCGCGATGGCCTGGCGCAGAAAAGGCAGACCGTAGTTGAACTCATGGTTGCCGATATTGGCGGCGTCCACGTCCAGCGCGTTCAGCACCTTGTAGGCCGGATGCACCTCGCCGCGGGGCAGGGGGCGCACCCGGGCGATGTAGTCGCCCAGGGGATTGCCTTGCAGCAGATCGCCGTTGTCGAAGAGCAGGCTGTTGGGCGCCTCGGCGCGCGCCGCCTTGATCAGGGTGGCGGCCTTGGCCAGGCCGTATTCCTCGGTGGGGCGGTCCTGGTAGTAGTCGTAATTGAGCAGATTCATGTGCACATCCGAGGTCTGCAGGATGCGCAGCTTGAGCTCGGCGGCCTGGGCGCTGAGCAGGCCCGCGCCCAGCAGGGCGGCGGCCAGAAGGCGTAGCGGGAGCGAGGAGCGGAGGGGGGCGACGGTACTCATGGCGACGCATGCTAGCAGCGTGCGCCGCGGCAGACGGATTGGCGACCTGCCTCAGGGAAGGAAGAGCTCGAACACCGCGCCGCCCTCGGGATGATCACGCAGCCGGCTGCGCCCTTGGCGGCCATGGTTGATATGGGCGCGGGCCACTTCCTCGCACACCCTGAGACCCAGGCCCGTGGAGGTGCTGCCCGGGGCCTCGTCGCGCAGGCCCGGGCCGTCATCCCGCACCGAGAAGCACAGCCAGCCGTCCTGCACGTCCAGACCCAGCGTGATACGGCTGCGGGCAAAGCGCAGGGCGTTGTAGAGGGCCGAATCCAAGGCCAGATGGACCAGGGTGCGGTCGTAGAACCAGAAGGGCGGGTTGGCGTCGAGTTGCTGCGTCACCTGCAGCCGACCGTGCAGCAGCATCTCGGCATCCGAGGCCAGCTCCATCAGCATCAGGTCGGGCATCTCCTCCCCGGGGCTGGCCCGCAGGCCGCCTTCCTCGATGGCGCGATGCACGGTCAAGAATTCCATGAGCCGGCGCGTCAGCATCAGCGCCTGCTCATTGGCCTGGCGCGCATGGGCATGGGCAGCCTCGGGCAAAGGCAAGCGGCCCAACTGCCGCAACTCGTCGCTGAGTATGGCCAGGCGGTTCTTCAGGTCGTGAACCACCAGGGCGCTCAGGCGGGGATCAAGACCGGTCGGGGGCATGCTGGGGTCAGGCCTTGCCGCCCACGCGCTCGCGGAAGAATTTGCGAGCCGCCGCCACGCGGTCGTGCATGGGGTGCTGCAGCTCCAGCCGTTCGAGCAGTTCCCGGGCACGGTCCCGATGAGTCTGTCGAACTGCTTCATCGGACTGCCGACCCATGGCGATGAGGTGCAGGGTGCAGAGCTCGATCAGCACATTGAAGTTCTGGGGCGAGCGCGCCAGGATGCGCTCGCCGACTTCCAGCGCCTGGCCCAGCTCACCGCTGCGCTTGGCCCGCTGCAAGTCCGTCATGGCCTGGGCCACCTCCTCGCTGGCGCGCTCGATCAGTTTGCGGCACTCGGCCTCGACCGGCGTTCCCGCCGCCGCCCGCAGGGCGCTGGCCATGAGCAGGGGTTTGTCGCCGTGGTTGCGAGCCACCTCGCCGATGAGTTGCTGGCCCAGATCCGGGTGCCCCGTGCTCAAGGCACTGCGTGCCAGCAGCAGCTTGGACGGGCCATCCAGCCCAGTGCCCTCAGTTTCCAGCGCCGCGGCCACCTCATTCATCACGGCGGCCGCGGCGGTCTCGTTGCCCAGCTGTTGTTGCGCCTGGGCGCCCAGGGCCTTGGCCAGCAGTCGGGCCGGGCCCTGCTCGGCAAAGCGCTTGCCCAGTTCGGCGGCCAGGTTGGCGGCGCGGGCGGGGTCACCGTTGTCCAGCAGGGCCTGGGCCAGCAGCACGCTGTCCTGCGGGCCGGGATTGACGGCATGGCGATTCTTGGCCACGGCCTGCTCCAGCACCTTGACGGCCAGCTCGGTCTCACCTGCGGCCAGGGCCAGGCCACCCAGGCGCGTCTTGCGCTTGGCGTTGGGCACCAGCTCGGCCACGGTGCGGGCCGTGTTCAGGGCCGCCTCGGCGTCGCCCTGTTCCTCGGCGATCTCGAGCAAGGTGTCGTAGGCGCTGGCGAAGCTGGGTTGGGCGCGGGTGAGCCGCTCCAGCTCGGCGCGGGCCGCCTCGGGTCGCCCCAGTGCGCGCTGGGCCTGAGCGTGCCCCAGCCGGGCCCAGGCCAGTTCGGAGTTCAGGTCCAGGGCGCTGCCATAGCAGGCCAGGGCTTCCTCAAAGCGGGCCAGGCGCATCAGGGCCTGGGCCTTGTGCTTGAGGCCTTCGCTGGAGAGCGCATCGCCGCGCTTGATGAAGGCTTCCGCTTCCTTGAGCACCTCATCCCACTGCTGTGCATCGGCAGCCAGCAGCAGGGGGGCCAGGGCTTGCTTGCGCGCGGTGAGCCCCTCAATGTAGCGGGCCAGCAACTGGTCGGTGAAGGGCTTGATGATGTAGCCGTCGGGCAGGAAATCGCCGGCAGCCAGCACATCTCCACGCAAGGCGTTGGCGGAGATGAAGATCCAGGGCGCCACGGGGCTGAGCAGGCGGCCACCTCGCGCGGCTTCCAGTAGCTGCTGGCCGTCAGCGCCATCACCCAGGTTGTAGTCGCTGAGCACCAGATCCATGGGCTCGCTGCGCAGATGGCGCAGGGCCTCGGCCGCGTCGCTGGCCATGAGCACATGCCGGAAGCCAAGACGGTACAGCGACTCACGGATGATGTGTCGCACCTGCTGCTGGTCATCGATCACCAGCACCTTCATGGCGCTGCTTGGTTTGACGGCACGGGGCGTGTTCATCGTGGCCACAGCTTAGGCCCTGAAGCCGAATCGGACAACTGCTGGAGGCTTTGCGCTGCTTTTCCAAGCATCCCCCGAGCCCGAGGCCGGCTACCGTGCTGCCCGCCATCCCTCAGGCCCTCGCGGTGAGGCAAGACATGGCACCTTCCATTCCGGAACTACCGAGGCAGAACCACCTATGAACTCCAGCCCCGCCTATGGCGCTACGGCCGCTCGACCCGAGATTCCCAGTTTGCCGCAGACTCAGAGCCCCGAGGCCCGCGAAGCGCGCCGCTTCCAGCTCTCGCTGGCGCGCACCGAGTACAACTATATGCAGAGCTATCTGGAGGGCGTGCCGCTGTCGGCCGACCTGCCGGCGGGCGAGAAGTTCAACCCGGCCTACGAGGCCCAGGTGCTGCAGGTCTTTCTGGTGCTGAGTGCGAATTTCCAGCGCGCCGTGCTGCGCCTGCTGGAGCGTGAGCTCAGCGCCGACCTGCCCGAGGCCGCGCTGCAGCGCGTGCAGCAGTGCTACGAGCAGCTGAAAAAAGACCTGGGCGGCTGGCATATCGGCCGCGACATCAAGGACCTGCAGGCCTTCTTCGAGGCCCTGGCGGCTCTGCCTGCGGCGCTCAAGGACATGATGCATCTGCCCCAGGACCTTCTCAAGATGGCGACCGGCCTGGACGCGGTCTTCAAGGACTTTGCGGCCAACGGCCCCACCGCCTTCCTGAAGTCCACGCTCTATGACATGCTCAACACCAGCCGGGGGCGTGACTATCTCTTGCCGCGCTCCCTGCAGGATTACCGCGATCTGATGCAGGACCTGCCCCAGCCCCTGATGCTGGAGATCGCTCGCCAGGACTGGATGCCGACCACGCCCGCCGAGCCCTGCGAGCAAGACTGGTTCTTCGGCTGGCTGCAGACGGCAGGTTTCAACACCACCTTGCTGCGCGCCGTGGTGGCCCAGCCGGCGCCGGGCAGTCAGCAGATGGCCCTGGCCGAGCTGCTGCGCAAGATGCCGGTGAGCGATGCCCTGCTGCGGGCCGAGCTCGGGCCGGGGGCGCCCAGCCTGACCGAAGCCGCCGGGCGCGGCCGCCTCTTCGTGGTGGACTATGCCCTGCTGGAGGGGGCTTGGGCCGACAAGCTCAACGGCCGCCAGCGCTATCTGGCCGCGCCTATCGCGCTTTTCTACTGGAACCCGCAGCCGCCTGCCGGCTACCCGCCCTACGCCGAGGGCGTGCTCCAGCCCCTGGCCATCCAGCTGGCCCAGCAGCACGATGCCGAGACCGCGCCCATCTTCAGCCCGCGCGACAGCGCTCGCGCCAACGATGCCGGCGGCTACAAGTGGCAGCTGGCCAAGCATTTCGTCAATGTGGCGGCGGCCATCCAGCATGAATCCATCGCCCATCTGGGCAACTGCCATCTGGTGATCGAGCCCATCGTGGTGGCGGCGCACCGGCAGCTGGCCCTGCAGCATCCCCTGCTCAAGCTGCTGGAGCCGCATTTCCGCTTCACCATCAATATCAACGACTCGGCCATCCACAGCCTGATCGTGCCCGGCGGCGTGGTGGCCTGCAATGTGGGGCCGGCCATCGAGTGCACCCTGGGCATGCTGGCCAAGGCGCGCAGCGAGTGGCGCTGGGACGAGAACCACCCCGAGCGCCTCTTCGCGCTGCGCGGCGTGGAGCGGCTGCAGCCCTTTGCCTTCCGTGAGGACACCTTGCTGCTGTGGCGCGCCATCCATGAGTTCGTCGGCCGCTATCTGCGCCTGTACTACCGCAGTGATGCGGACGTGCGCGCGGACGAGGAGCTGCAGGGCTTTGTGGCCGAGCTGGTGGACCCGCGCTATGCCGGCTTTCAGGGCCTGGGCGGCCTGGTGCCCAGCGGCGACCCCAAGCGGCCCTGGCGTCTGGAAAGCCTGGACTATCTGATCGAGATGGTGGCCCAGATGATTTACATCGCCGGCCCCCAGCACGCTTCGGTGAACTATGCCCAGTACCCGCTGATGTCCTACGCGCCCAGCGTTACCGGCAGCCTCTACCAGCCCGCGCCCACGCGCTCCACCCGGCTGGAGAGCGAGCAGGACTGCCTGCCCTGGTATCCGCCGCTGGATCTGGCGCTCTACGGCCTGTCCTTCGAGTACCTGCTCAGCGGGGTGCAGTACGACCGCCTGGGCCAGTACGAGCACAACCCGCGCGATCCCTATTTCAGTGATCCGCGGGTGGCGCCCCTGGTGGCGGACTTCCAGTCCGCCCTGTCCCTGGCCGAGATCGAGATCCGCAAGCGCAACCGGGGGCGGCCCATGCCGTACCCCTTCCAGCTGCCTTCGCAGATCCCCAACAGCATCAGCATCTGAGCTTGCGGCCCTTCCAGCGCTGGTCCTTCACGGGCCGAGCGCCGGGCCGCCCCAAGCCGGCCCGCGCTGTCCGGGTCGGCGGTCCTGGGTCGCGGGCCCGAGCGTCCCCTCGGGGTACCGTCCCCGCCGATTGGCGTGGACGAGGGGCTCACACGCCGGACCAGCGCCGCCCCCCCTCCCGCTTGGCCCGGTACAGGGCCTGGTCGGCCGCGGCCAGCAGCTGTTCGGGCTTGGAGTCCACGTCCGCCACCTGGCAGGCCACGCCCAGGCTGAGGCTCACATGCGGGGCCACGCTGGACTGGGCGTGGGCAAAGCCCAGGGCATCCACCGCGTCCAGGCAGGCCTGGGCCAGGTGCTGGGCGGCCGCCATGTCGGTGCCCGGCAGTAGCAGGGCGAACTCCTCGCCGCCATAGCGCGCCAGCAGATCGCCGGCGCGGCTGGCCACGCCCTGCAGGCACTCGGCCACGGCCTTGATGCAGCGGTCGCCCTCCAGGTGGCCGTAGTGGTCGTTGAACTGCTTGAAGAAGTCGATATCCACCATCAGCAGCGCCAGGGGGCTGCCCTGGCGCTGGCTGCGGCGCCACTCCAGCTGCAGGCGCTCGTCGAAGGCTCGGCGGTTGGCCACGCCGGTCAGTCCGTCGCGCATGCTCATCTGGCGCAGCTCTTCGGTGCGCAGCGCCACCTTGTTCTCCAGGCTCTCATAAAGCCTGGCATTGACCAGCGAGATGGCCGCCTGGCTGCTCAGCAGTTCCAGGCTTTGCTGGTGTCGTGTTGTGAAGGCGTTTTCAAGGCGCTGGTGCTCCATATAGACCAGGGCCACCAGCTTGCCCTGTCGGAGCACGGGCAGGCAGATCACGGAGCGCGGCGCCTGCTGGCGCAGGTAGACGCTGTGGGCAAAGCGCTCATCCAGCTCGGGGCGGTTCAGCACCAGGGTGCGGCGGGTGAGTCGCACATAGTCGATCAGGACGCTGGGCAGCAGGGCCTGGCCCTGGTCCCCCAGCTCGGGCAGGGGCATGCACAGGCGCTGCGAAGCGAGCTGGCCGCGATCATCCAGGCCGCCAATGGCCTCCACCACCAGGCCGTCCTCGTCCTCCAGCGCGATGGCGCCGCGCTCGGCGCCCGCATGCTGCAGCAGCACGCCCAGCATCTGCGGCAGCAGGGTGTCCAGATGGATCTCCTGGGCCAGCAGTTGGTTGGCCTTCATCAGGGCGTGCAGATCGATGCTGAAGCCGCCGTCCAAGGGGTCGCGGTAGCTGCCACCGCCATCACTGCTGCGACCGGTGCTGTTGCGGCGGCCCGTTCCCCGAGCCAGGACGAAGGGCAGCTGGGGCCATTGGTCCTCGAGCTGGCGGCATTTCACTAAGGCTCCCCAGCGCTGGAAGTGGTAGTGCGCCTCGCGCAGGAAATGGCCGGCCAGCTGGGGCTGGCCCTGGGTCATCCAGAAGCGGCCATAAGCCTCGTTGGCCAGGCCGGCGGCGGTGGTGAAGCCGGCTGCCTCGGCCGACTCGATGGCGCGTGCATAAAGGTTCATGGCCGAGCGCTCCTCCCCGCGCACGCGGGCCAGCTCGGCGGCGATCAGGTCGCGCTTGTGGGCGAAGTTGGCCGTGCAGCCCTCGGCCCAGGTCTCGAAACGCGCCAGCAGGGTCTGAGCCTGGAGCAGGGCCTGGCTGGCGTCCTCGGCAAAGCCCTCGCGCAGCCAGCCTAGGGCGGCGTAGAAGCTGCCTTCCACTACCGAGGGGCTGTCGGGCAGGCAGGCCGCCACCACGGGCAGGCGGGGCAGGGCCAGGCGCCAGCTGGCGGCGTCACCCATCAGATAGGCATGGCGCAGCTGAGCCACGCTGTAGAGCGCTAGCGGAATGGAGGGGGGCGCATCGGGGCGGTGGAAGAGCTCGCTGCTGCGGCAGTCCTCGCTGTCCAGGCTCAGGGCTGAGAGTGTCTGGCCGCGCAGGGCACGCAGGGGCTGCAGCACGCCGTGTCGCAGCATGGCCTCGGTGGCGCTCTGACGGGTCTTGAGCAGGAACTTCAGGCTCTGCTCGCAGCGCGTCTGCAGATCAGCCAGCTCATGGCCCAGCGCCAGGCGGTTGACCTGGCCCAGCAGGGCGCAGTAGCCGGCATCCAGCGGGTTCAGGCCGCTCAGGCCCATCTCCACGCCACGGTCCAGCTTGGCCAGGGTCTCACTGAGCGGATCGCACCAGTGCTGGTAGAAGGCCGAGAAGTACTGGTAGATGCTCAGGCGGACATGGGCGTTGTCGCGCAGCTCGGCCAGCCGCAGGGCCAGGCGGCCCAGGGCATGGCATTGCGGGTAGGGCTTGCCCATGGCCGCGCTGGCGCTCATATAAGCGGCATAGGCGATGCAGCTGTAATCGTTCTGCCCGTGGCGCAGCGTGGTCTGCAGCATGCGGCTGGCATTGAGCACATAGGCGCCCAGGCGGCCGCACTGGTAGCTGGCATAGGCCATGGCATTGCCCAGCTGCATCTCCAGCCGGTGCAGGGGCGAGACCATATCGGCCGCGTGCAGCACCGCGTCCTGGCCTCGCTCGGCCAGCAGGGCCTCGGTGGCGGCGTACTCGGCCGGGAACAGGGCCATGGCGCCCGCATCGTCCGGGAAGGGGTGGTCCAGCTGGGCCAGGGCGTCCTGAATCACCGCATAGGCATCGGTGAAGCGACCCTGGATGTGGTACTGGTCCACCTGCACCAGCTGCAGGGCGAGGCGGCCGGCCAGATCCGGGCAAGCGGCCAGGGCCTCGGGGTAGAGGCGCTCTGCGGCCTCGAAATGCCCGGCCAGGTACTCGGCTTCGGCCAGGGCCAGGTAGAGGGCCAGGGTCTGCGCGGGATTGGTCTGCCAGGACCCGGGCACGCGCAGTGCCATGGCCTGGCACAGCAGGGCCACGGCCGCGTCATGGGCCGAGGCGGCCTTGGCCCGCAGGCCGGCGCGCAGGTTCAGGGCCAGCAGCCGGGCGCGCTCGGCCGGGTCATCGATCAGGTCCACGGCCTGGTTCAGGCATTCCAGGATCACGAAGAGGCGCTGCTCCAGCTCGGCCTCGCCGCAGGCGGCCAGCAGGCGGCGGCCGCAGCGCAGCAGCAGGGCAGGCAGCTCGGCGGCCGGGGTCAGGTCATGCGCGGCCTGCTGCACGCGGTCGTGCAGAAAGCGGTAGCGCGCGCCCTCCAGCAGCTCGGGGCTGTGCTCGAACTTGTAGTCCTCGCCCAGTGGCAGCAGCAGGCCGGCCAGCAGGGCGGGGCGCAGCTGCCGGGCGGTGGCCGAGGCATCCTGCTCACTCAGGGCCATGAGCTCGCGCAGGTCCACGCGCTCGCCCAGCAAGGCGGCCTGGGCCAGCAGAGCCTGGGTGGCGGGGGGCAGCTCGCGCAGGCGCTGCAGCATCAGGGTGACGACGTTGTCCGTCATCTCGCGCTGGCGGATCTGATCCAGATCCCAGCGCCAGGCGCCCAGGTGCCGCTCGTAGCGCAGATCGCCATGCGCGTGCAGGCTGCGCAGGAACTGGCCCAGGAAGAAGGGGTTGCCGCGGGTCTTGTCCAGGCACAGCGAGGCCAGGTCGGCCACGGCCTCGGTCGTGCCGTGCAGGGTGTCGGCCAGCAGCTGGTGGACGCTGACGGCATCCAGGGGCTCGAGCTTGAGCGTGTGAAGGGGGCTGGAGTCGGTGCGAGCCAGGGTCTGCATCAGCTGGCGCAGCGGGTGGGCATCGTCCACCTCGTTGTCGCGGTAGGCGCCGATGATGAAGAGTCCGCAGCCGACCGCTCCCTCGGTGCTTTCCTGCAGCAGCTGCTGCAGCAGGCGCAGGCTGGGCACGTCCACCCACTGCAGATCGTCGAGGAACAGAACCAGGGGATGGTCCGGTCGCGCCAGCGCATGCAGGAACTGGGTGAAGGCGATGTGCAGGCGCTGTTC
>NZ_JBKCLH010000239.1:0-33816 GCF_046300915.1 Roseateles sp.
GGCTGCGCTGTGTGAGGCCGCGGGCTGTACGCCCTCTCAGGTTCAGGCCTGGATGGGGGCCTGCATAGGCCCCGAGGCCTTTGAGGTGGGGGCTGAGGTGCTGCAGGCCTGCGGCGGCGACCCCGCTGCCTACCGCCATCAGCCCAATGCGGCGGGCGAGGACCGCTGGCGTGCCGATCTGGCTGCGCTGGCCCGCGAGCGCCTGCAGGCCCTGGGCCTGGGCCAGGTCAGCGGCGGCGGCTGGTGCACCGTGAGCGAGGCCTCACGGTTCTTTTCGTACCGGCGCGAGCGGCTCCTCGGCCGGGAGAGCGGTCGCATGGTCGCGGCCATCCGGCTGCTCGGCTGAGGCTTCGGCCTGCTCGGCCTGGGCCTGTTCGGCGAGGCGCCGCGCCCGACGCCGGGCTGGGGTGCCCAGCAGATACATCACGATGCTCAGGGGCAGCAGGCCGTAGAGCAGCAAGGTGAACAGGGCGCCCAGCAGCGTGCCCTGGCTGCTGACGGCCTCGGCCAGGGCCATCATCACAACCACATAGAGCCAGGCAATCGCAACCAGATACATGGGCGGGTGTCATCAGGAGGTAAGGCAGCGAGATTACAACAAGGGTGAGCGTGGGAGCTGTGGCAAGCTTCTTGCCTGTGTGCAGACGAGATGCCGGCGGCGCGCGGGTGCGCGTCCGGGCCGGACATCCGGTTCCTGAGGAGACACATGAAACGCAAGTCCCCAAGCGCGGCGCCTTCGGCCGCGGAGGAGGCCTCGGCCGTGGCGGCCGACCTGTTCAAGTCCCTGGCCGGTTTGCAGGTCCCGGTGTCGGCCTGGACTCAGCTGCAGGCCAGCTATCTGCAGCAGGCCAGCAGTCTTTGGAATCAGGCCCTGCAGGGGCATCTGGACAAGCCCGCCGATCGGCGCTTTTCCGCCGAGGCCTGGCAGAGCAACCCGGCCAGCAGCTTCATGGCCCAGCTCTATCTGCTCAATGCCCGCACCCTGCAGCAGATGGCCGAGCAGGTGGAGGGCGACGAGAAGACCCGGGCGCGCATCCGCTTCGCGGTGCAGCAGTTCGTGGACGCCGCCGCGCCCAGCAACTATCTGGCGCTCAACCCCGAGGCCCAGCGCCTGGCCCTGGACACCCAGGGCGAGAGCATCGCCCGCGGTCTGCAGCAGCTCTGGGGCGATGTCCAGCGCGGCCATCTCTCGCAGACCGATGAGAGCGCCTTCGAGGTGGGCCGCAATGTGGCCACCAGCGAGGGCGCGGTGGTCTACGAGAACGAGTTCTTCCAGCTGCTGGAATACAAGCCGCTGACGGCGCAGGTGCATGAGCGCCCCTTCCTGCTGGTGCCGCCCTGCATCAACAAGTTCTACATCCTGGATCTGCAGCCCGAGAACTCCCTGATCCGCTACGCGGTGGAGCAGGGCCACCGCACCTTTGTGCTGAGCTGGCGCAACCCCGACGACAGCTGCAAGGCCTGGACCTGGGACGACTATGTGGAGCAGGCCGTGATCCGCGCCATCGAGGTGGTGCAGGAGATCAGCGGCAGCAAGACGATCAACACCCTGGGCTTCTGCGTGGGCGGCACGCTTCTGGCCACGGCCCTGGGCGTGCTGGCGGCGCGCGGCCAGCAGCCCGCTGCCAGCCTGACCCTGCTGACCACCCTGATCGACTTCAGCAGCAATGGCGTGCTGGACCTCTTCGTGGACGAGGCCTCGGTGCGCCTGCGCGAGATGAGCATAGGTCCCGATGCGCCTCAGGGCCCGGGCCTGCTGCATGGCAAGGAGCTGGCCGCCACCTTCAGCTTCCTGCGGCCCAATGACCTGGTCTGGAACTATGTGGTGGGCAACTACCTCAAGGGCGAGGCCCCGCCGGCCTTCGACCTGCTGTACTGGAACGGCGACTCCACCAATCTGCCCGGCCCCATGTACTGCTGGTATCTGCGCCATACCTATCTGCAGAACGAGCTGAAGCAGCCGGGCGCGCTGACCGTCTGCGGCGAGTCCCTGGACCTCGGCAAGATCAAGGCCCCGGTCTATATCTACGGCTCGCGCGAGGACCATATCGTGCCCTGGGACAGCGCCTACCGCTCCACCCAGATCTTCACGGGCAAGAAGCGCTTTGTGCTGGGGGCATCCGGCCATATCGCGGGCGTGATCAATCCGCCGGCCAAGGGCAAGCGCAGCCACTGGATTGGCAAGACCGCCGCGCTGCCCGAGCAGGCCCAGCAATGGCTGGACAGCGCGGTGGAGCATCCGGGCAGCTGGTGGACGGACTGGGCGGCCTGGCTGTCCGGCCACGCTGGCGCCATGAAGCCGGCCCCGCGCAGCCTGGGCGGGCGTGGCCACAAGGCCATCGAGCCGGCGCCCGGCCGCTACGTCAAGACCAAAGCCTGAACAGGAGAGAGCGTTCCATCATGAGTACCGATATCGTCATCGTCGCCGCGGCCCGCACCGCCATCGGCAAGTTCGGCGGCAGCCTGGCCAAGACCCCGGCCAGCGAGCTGGGCGCCACCGTGGTTCAGGAATTGCTCAAGCGTGCACGCCTTGAGGGCGGCCAGGTCGGCGAGGTGATCCTGGGCCAGGTCTTGCAGGCCGGCTGTGGGCAGAACCCCGCGCGCCAGACCGTGATCAAGGCCGGTCTGCCGCATGCCGTGCCGGCCATGACCATCAACAAGGTCTGCGGCTCCGGCCTCAAGGCTGTGATGCTGGCGACCCAGGCCATCCGCGACGGCGACAGCGAGATCGTCATCGCCGGGGGCCAGGAGAACATGAGCCTCTCGCCCCATGTGCTGCCGGGCTCGCGTGACGGCCAGCGCATGGGTGACTGGAAGCTGGTCGACACCATGATCGTGGACGGCCTCTGGGATGTGTACAACCAGTACCACATGGGCATCACGGCCGAGAACGTGGCCAAGCAGCACGGCATCAGCCGCGAGGCCCAGGACGCCCTGGCCCTGGCCTCGCAGCTCAAGGCCGCTGCGGCCCAGGACGCCGGTCGCTTCCAGGACGAGATCGTGCCGGTGAGCATTCCGCAGAAGAAGGGTGACCCGGTGGTCTTTGCGGCCGACGAGTACATCAACCGCAAGACCAATGCCGAGGCCCTGGCCGGCCTGCGCCCCGCCTTCGACAAGACCGGCAGCGTGACCGCCGGCAATGCCTCGGGCCTGAACGATGGTGCCGCCGGTCTGGTGTTGATGAGTGCGGCCAAGGCCGCCAGCCTGGGCCTGACGCCGCTGGCGCGCATCGCCTCCTATGCCAGCGCGGGCCTGGACCCGGCCTTCATGGGCATGGGCCCGGTACCGGCCGCGCGCAAGGCGCTGCAGCGCGCCGGCTGGAAGCCCCAGGACCTGGACCTGCTGGAGATCAACGAGGCCTTCGCGGCCCAGGCCTGTGCGGTGCACCAGGAGATGGGCTGGGACCTGAGCAAGGTCAATGTCAACGGCGGCGCCATCGCCCTGGGCCACCCCATCGGGGCCTCGGGCGCGCGCATCCTGGTGACCCTGGTGCATGAGATGCAAAAACGTGATGCCAAGAAGGGCATCGCCTCCCTGTGCATAGGCGGCGGCATGGGCGTGGCCCTGTGCGTGGAACGATGAACCGACAACAAACCCAGACTGAGATCAGCAAGGAGACCTGAGATGAGCCAGAAGATTGCTTACGTGACCGGTGGCATGGGTGGCATTGGTACCGCCATCTGCCAGCAACTGCACAAGGATGGCTTCAAGGTCATCGCCGGCTGCGGCCCCAGCCGTGACCATGCCAAGTGGATCGCCGAGCAGGCCGAACTGGGCTACACCTTCTACGCCTCGGTGGGCAATGTGGCCGAGTGGGAGTCCACCGTCCAGGCCTTCGAGAAGTCGATTGCCGAGCATGGCCAGATCGATGTGCTGGTCAATAACGCCGGCATCACCAAGGACCGCATGTTCCTCAAGATGAGCCGCGAGGATTGGGACGCGGTGATCAGCACCAACCTCACCAGCATGTTCAATGTCACCAAGCAGGTGGTGCCGGGCATGGTGGACAAGGGTTGGGGCCGCATCATCAACATCTCCTCGGTCAATGGCGAGAAGGGCCAGGCCGGCCAGACCAATTACTCGGCCGCCAAGGCCGGCATGCACGGCTTCACCATGGCCCTGGCCCAGGAACTGGCCAGCAAGGGCGTGACGGTGAACACCGTGAGCCCCGGCTATATCGGCACCGATATGGTCAAGGCCGTGCGCCCCGATGTGCTGGAGAAGATCGTGGCCCAGATCCCGGTCAAGCGCCTGGGCGAGCCCTCGGAGATCGCCTCCATCGTGGGCTGGCTGGCCAGCGACACCTCGGGCTTCACTACCGGTGCCGACTTCTCCTGCAACGGCGGTTTGCATATGGGGTGAGAGTTGCTCCCTCACAAGCCAAGAGCAAGACGGCCTTCGGGCCGTCTTTTTCATCTCAAGGGGCGCGAATCTGCAGCAGCCTTGAAATGCTCTGCGCCGCTTCCAGCAGCCGGGGCAGGTGCTGGGCCAGCAGGGTCTCGGGCGGGTTGCGGTTGACCTGGGTGCTGACATTCAGGGCCGCGATGGTGCGGCCACTGCGGTCCGTGATGGGGGCTGCCAGCGAAACCAGGCCGTCCTCCAGCTCCTGATTCAGCAGGCACCAGCCCTGCTCGCGCACCGCGGCGATGCGCAGGCGCAGCTCGTCCAGGCTGTTGGCGGTGCGTGCCGTGTGCTGCTGCAGCTGCACGCCTTGCAGATGGCGCTCCAGCGCCTGGGCATCCAGATCGGCCAGCAGCACCCGGCCCATGGAGGTGCACCAGGCGGGCAGGCGACTGCCCACGCCCAGATTGATGCTCATGATCTTGCGCGCGGGCACGCGCAGGACATAGACGATGTCCTGCCCCTCCAGCACGGCCGCGGAGCAGCTCTCCTTGAGGTCGGCGACCAGGGTCTGCATCACCGGCTCGGCGAACTGCCACAGGGGCTGGGAGGAGAGGTAGGCAAAGCCCAGGTCCAGGATCTTGGGCGTCAGTGCGAACTGCCGCCCGTCGCTGCGCACATAGCCCAGGGTCTCCAGGGTCAGCAGGATGCGGCGCGCCCCGGCGCGGGTCAGGCCGCAGCGGCGCGCCACCTCGGTCAGGGTCTGGCGCGGCGCCTCGGCGCTGAAGGTGCGTATGACCGCCAGGCCACGCGCAAAGGACTGCACATAGCTGTCTCCCGGCTTGAGCGCGGGCAAGTCTGAGGTGGAACTGGCGTCATTCATGGGCGGCCAGTATAGGCAGGCCGGATTTCTGTACCATCGCGCCCGTTTGCCACATGGGTGGCTGCTTGTTGGCCAGTAGTGCCGGGAGATTGACGCAATGGCGATGGATGTTGTGGATTACGAGATCAAGGGCAGCGAGATGCAGTTCGTCGAGGTCGAACTGGATCCCGGTGAAGCGGCCATCGGTGAAGCCGGCAGCATGATGTTCATGGATGCCGGGATCAGCATGGACACCGTGTTCGGCGACGGAGCCGCCCAGCAAGGGGGCTTCTTTGGCAAGCTGCTGGGCGCGGGCAAGCGCCTGATCACGGGTGAGTCGCTGTTCACCACCATCTACACCAACCAGGCCTCCGGCAAGCAGCGCGTGGCCTTTGCCGCGCCCTATGCCGGCAAGATCCTGCCCATGGACCTGCGCCAGCTGGGCGGCACCCTGATCTGCCAGAAGGATGCCTTCCTGTGCGCCGCGCGTGGCGTGTCCCTGGGCATCGCCATCCAGCAAAAGCTCAGCACCGGCTTCTTCGGCGGCGAGGGCTTCATCATGCAGAAGCTCGATGGCGACGGCCTGGCCTTCGTGCATGCCGGCGGTACCGTGGTGCGCCGCACCCTGCAGCCGGGCCAGACCCTGCTGGTGGACACCGGCTGCGTGGTGGCCTACACGCCCAGCGTGGACTTCGAGATCCAGTACGTGGGCAAGATCAAGACCGCGCTCTTCGGCGGCGAAGGTCTGTTCCTGGCCAAGCTGAGCGGCCCGGGCGAGGTCTGGTTGCAAAGCCTGCCCTTCTCGCGTCTGGCCTCGCGTATCTTTGCCGCAGCACCGCAGACGGGCGGTGGCAGTCGCGAGCAGGGCGGGCTGCTGGGCGGCTTGGCGGCGGGCGGCATCCTGGGCGGCGTGCTCAGCGGCGACGACGACTGAGCCTTGCCACCGCGGCCTTGATCCGGCTTGACCCGGCTTAAGAATTGGCCGGGCTCATGCCGCCTACACTCTGGGGCAGTGCTTGCACTGCCCCTTTTTTCTTGCTGGCCCGCCGCTCAGATCGCCCGGGCAGGGGCGTGCCCGATATCGAGGAACGAGAGTTTGCTGACCCTTTGCACCCCACGCTGGCCGCGCGCCCTGGCCCGTTTGACCCTGGCCGCGTTCCTGGGCCTGAGCGGCTCGGTCTGGGCCAACAAGCCCATCTTTGTGCTGAACTCCCTGGATGCCGACATCAGCGTGATCGATCCGGTGAGCTTTACCCAGCTCAAGCGCATTCCGACCGGCAAGGAGCCGCACCATCTGTACATGACGCCGGATGAGAAGTCGCTGATCGTGGCCAATGCCCTGGGGGATTCGCTCACCTTCATCGACCCCCGCACGGCCGAGGTGCAGCGCGTGCTGCAGGGCATCATCGATCCCTACCATCTGCGCTTCTCGCCGGACATGAAGTGGTTCATCACGGCCGCCAACCGCCTGGACCATGTGGACTTCTACCGCTGGGTGCCCGGTGACGCCGCCAAGCCTTTGCAGCTGGTCAAGCGCGTGCCCGCGCCCAAGACGCCCAGCCACCTCTTCATCGATAGCAAGAGCACCCTGCTCTATGTCTCGCTGCAGGACAGCGACGAGGTCGCCGCCTTCGGCCTGAGCGACCAGCAGCTGCGCTGGAAGATCAAGGTGGGCAAGATGCCGGCCGACATCTACCTGAGCCCGGACGACAAGCACCTGCTGGTGGCCCTGACCGGCGACTCGGTGGTCGAGGTCTATGACGTGCAGGGCGCCCAGCCGCGCCTGCTCAAGCGCCTACCCACGGGCAAGGGAGCGCACTCCTTCCGCGCCCTGGGCGACAAGCGCCATGTCTTCGTGAGCAATCGCGCGGCCAACACCATCAGCAAGATCCAGCTCTCCGACTTCACGGTGGTGGCCGAGCTGCCCGGCCCCGGCGGCCCGGACGATATGGATGTGCTCGCCGACGGCAAGACCCTGCTCGTGACCTCACGCTGGGCCGGCAAGCTGACCATGATCGATATCGAGAAGCGCCAGGTGCTGCGCAAGGTCAAGGTCGGCAAGTCGCCCCACGGCGTCTGGACCCTTGACCACGCGCCGAGATGAGCTCCCCCCCTACCGGCTTCGCCGGCCCCCTCGATGGGGCACACCCGAGGGCCCGGCAAAGCCGGATCCCCGGGTGTCGCTCGGGTCTGCCGCCAGCTCGCGTCGACGCGTCGGTCTCGCCATGAGTCTGCGCCGTTGGAGTGTTGCCGCGCTGGCGGCCGTGCATCTGGGGGCCTCGGCCTGCCAGGCCGGCGAAAAGCCGGTCTTCCTCACCTTTGATACCGGCCATATGGGCGTGGCGCCCCTGGTGGCCGAGCTGATCAGAAAGCACCAGCTGCGCCTGAGCTTCTTCTTGGCCGATGAGCCCACGCTCAATGGTGGCAGCAGCCTGGATGAGCAGTGGGCGCCCTGGTGGCGCGAGCGTGCCGCCGAGGGCCATGACTTCGGCTCCCACACCTGGGCGCACGATATCTGGGAGGCTGACCTGCCGCCCGGCCCCGGCGGCGAGCCGCGCTTTCGCTTTCGCACCCAAGCCGGCGAGCAGGCGCCGCGCTGGCGCGAGCTCAGCGCCAGCGAGTACTGCGAGGAATTGCGCAAGCCGGCCCGGCGCCTGAAGCGCATGACCGGGCGGGAGATGGCCCCCATCTTCCGTGCGCCCGCCGGCAAGGCCTCCAAAGCCTTGCTGGATGCGGCGCGGGCCTGTGGCTTCGAGCATGTGGGCTGGAGTGCCGCAGGCTTTCTGGGCGACGAGCTGGACAGCCGTCGCTACCCGAATGCGCAGCTTCTGCAGAAGGCGCTGCGGGATGTGCGTCCCGGCGATATCCTGCTGGCGCATCTGGGCATCTGGTCGCGCCAGGAGGCCTGGGCGCCGGCCGTGCTGGAGCCCCTGATCGATGGCCTGAAGGCGCGCGGCATGTGCTTTGCGCCGCTGCGCGAACACCCGCGCTATGCCCGTTTGATGAAACCGATGACGCTGCCGGAGAGCGGCAAGCCCAGCTTGCCCTGAGCCTATGGATGCCTTGATCGAGAGCTTTGATGCGGCCCATCAGTGGCTGTTCGAGCAGTTGCTGCAGCCCCTGATGTTTGCCCTGGGCCTGGGCAATCTGCTGGCCGATGGCTACGCGGCCACGGGCTGGCTGCTGGTCGGCATCATCCAGATCGTGGTCATGCTCACCGCCTTCCGCGCCCTGGAGCGGTGGCGGCCGGTGGAGCCGGTCAGCGACCCGGCCGCGGTGCGGGTGGATGTGATCTACACCCTGATCCACCGCCTGGGCCTGGTGCGGGTGGCCATGTTCTTCGCCGTCGAGCCGCTGTGGGACCTGATCTCGGGCCAGATGCGCCTGGCCGGCGTGCCCAGCTTCCAGCTGGATGCCATCTGGCCGGGCGTGAGCGACATCCCCTGGGTGAGCTTTCTGCTCTACCTCGTGTTGTTTGACTTCGTGAACTACTGGCTGCACCGGGCGCAGCACCAGTTCCACTGGTGGTGGCAGCTGCATGCCCTGCACCACAGCCAGCGCCAGATGACGCTGTGGAGCGATAACCGCAACCATCTGCTGGACGATGTGCTGATCGATGCGGTCTTTGTGCTGCTGGCCCGTTTCGTGGGCGTGGAGCCGGGGCAGTTCGTGGCCCTGGTGGCGCTGTCCCAGCTGCTGGAAAGCCTGTCGCACGCGAATGTGCGGCTCTGGTTCGGCCCGGTGCTGGAGCGCGTGCTCGTCAGCCCGCGCTTTCATCGCCGGCATCACGCCATCGGCATCGGTCATGAGTCCGAGGGTGGCCGGGGCACCCTGGGGGGCTGCAATTTCGCCGTGCTCTTCCCCATCTGGGACCAGCTCTTCGGAACGGCCGACTGGCAGCTGCGCTTTGACCCTACCGGCATCCGGGACCAGTTGCCGGAAGAGGGCGCACGCGACTACGGCCGCGGTTTCTGGTCTCAGCAATGGCTGGGTTTGCGCCGCCTGCTGATGCGACGCTGACGGGTATGCTTGCGGCCTGAATCCGCATTGCAAGAACAAGGATCCCGCAATGGTGAATACCATGGGCCGCTTGGCCGACGCCTGCTGGCGCGCCGCCGCCTACTGCCTGCATCCCCGCGTCATCGGCCTGTCTCTGCTGCCTCTGCTGCTGGCGGCGGGTCTGAGCGTGGCCCTGGCCTATTTCTTCTGGGAGCCGGCGGTCGATGCCGTGCGTAGCACCCTGGAGTCCTGGGCCCTGGTGGAGAGCCTGCTGCGCTGGCTGGCCAGCATGGGCGCGGAGGGCTTTCGCAGCGTGATGGCGCCGCTGCTGGTCATCGTCATGGCCCTGCCCCTGGTCATGGTGCTCAGCCTGGTGTTGGTGGCCCTCCTGATGACGCCGTCCATCGTGGCCCTGGTGGCCGAGCGCCGCTTTCCCGGGCTGGAGCGCAAGATCGGTGCGCGCTGGTGGCAGGGGCTGGCCTGGTCCCTGCTGTGCTCGGCCGGGGCCCTGGGCGCCCTGTTCCTGAGCATGCCCTTCTGGCTGGTGCCGCCCCTGGTGCTGGTGCTGCCGCCCCTGATCTGGGGCTGGCTGTCCTACCGGGTCTTTACCTTTGATGTGCTGGCCGACCATGCCTCGCCCGAGGAGCGCCGCCAGCTGATGAAGGCGCATCGCCTGCCGCTGCTGAGCATGGGCGTGATCACCGGCTATCTGGGCGCCGCGCCGGCCATGATCTGGGCCTTTGGCGTGCTGACCGTGGTTTTCGCGCCGGTGCTGGTGGTGGCCACGGTCTGGCTCTATACCCTGGTCTTTGCCTTCTCCACCCTGTGGTTTGCGCATTACGCCCTGGCGGCCCTGGCGGCCCAGCGGGCCGCGGCCGCCGCACAGCCCGGCCCCGTGGTGGACGTCGTGCCTGCCCAGCCGGTGCTGCAAGCCGAGCCGCCGGCCGCCGCTCCGCCGCTGCTGCCCTGAGCCCTCTTCAACATCTGCTGCCCCGAGCGTTCGCATGCAAATCGGTTTGATCATCGTCGGCGACGAAATCCTGTCCGGCAAGCGCCAGGACAAGCACCTGGCCACCTTCATCGGCCTGCTGGCCGCGCGCGGCCTGAGCCTCGCCTGGGCCGAGTATGTGGGGGACGACCGCGAGCGCCTCACCGCCACCCTGCGCCGCGCTTTTGCCAGCGGCGATCTGGTGCTGAGCTGCGGCGGCATAGGCGCCACGCCCGACGACCACACCCGCCAGGCCGCGGCCGCGGCCCTGGATCGCGAGCTGCTGATCCACCCCGGCGCCCGCGAGCTGATCTGGGGGCGCATCCAGGAGATGGCCGCCGAGCAGGGGCAGGTGGCCGACGCCGAGCACCCGGACAGCCTGCGCCGCTTCGAGATGGGGCGCTTTCCCGCTGGGGCCGAGCTCATCCCCAACCCCTACAACCGCATCCCCGGTTTCTATGTCGGCACGGTTTACTTCGTGCCGGGCTTCCCGGTCATGGCCCACCCCATGATGGAGTGGGTGCTGGACCAGCGTCATGCCGATCTGCACCAGTCCGTCGGCATGCGCGAGCGCTCCCTGATCGTCAGCGGCGCCATGGAGGCCAGCCTGACGCCGCTGATGGAGCGCATCGAGTCCGAGCACCCAGGCATCAAGGTTTTCAGCCTGCCCAGCGTGGACCATCCGCAGTGGGGGCGGCATATCGAGCTGGGCGTCAAGGCCGGGCCGGCGCTGGGGGATGAAGCGCTGCACGAGGCCTATGGCGCCCTGAAGCAAGGCTTGATCCATTTCGGTGCATTGATAAGAACCGAATTGGTGCGTTAGGATGCACCGCGATGGTGCTGTTGCCGTCCCGGGCTGTGTCCCGGCTTGTCATGTGGCGGCTGGAGCTGGGGGCGCTGAGCCCCAAACATGCAGGCTGACGAGGATGCACCGGACTGGCGCCTGTTGGCAGTCCTTGATGTCCAAGTTGGCACGCAAACTGCTTTCTCTTGGGCGGACGCCAAGAGGCGCTCGCCGAATTCTTTTCGACGTATTCACACCCCGTCCCAATCCGCTTAGGAGTTTTTGATGGCCAAGACCGTCGCTGATGTGATGCAGATGGTGAAGGACAACGAAGTCAAGTTCGTTGACTTCCGCTTCACCGATACCCGTGGCAAGGAACAGCACGTGTCCGTGCCCGTGTCGCACTTCGATGAAGACAAGTTCTCGTCGGGCCATGCCTTCGACGGTTCCTCCATCGCAGGCTGGAAGGGCATTGAAGCCTCCGACATGCTGCTGATGCCGGACCCCAGCACGGCCAATATCGACCCCTTCTTCGAAGAGCCGACCCTGATCCTGACCTGCGACGTCATCGATCCGGCCGACGGCAAGGCCTATGAGCGCGATCCGCGCTCCCTGGCCAAGCGCGCCGAGGCCTATCTGAAGTCCTCGGGCCTGGGCGACGCCGCCTTCTTCGGTCCCGAGCCCGAGTTCTTCATCTTTGACTCGGTGCGTTGGGCCAACGATATGTCGGGCTCCTTCTTCAAGATCGAGTCCGAGGAAGCCGCCTGGAACACCGGCAAGGAATACGAGCACGGCAATTCCGGCTACCGCCCCACCGTCAAGGGCGGCTACTTCCCGGTGCCCCCGGTCGACTCCGGCCAGGACATGCGTTCGGAAATGTGCCTGGTGCTGGAACAGCTGGGTATCCCGGTTGAAGTGCATCACCACGAAGTGGCCAATGCCGGCCAGATGGAAATCGGCACCAAGTTCAGCTCCCTGGTGCAGCGCGCCGACTGGACCCAGTTGCAGAAGTACGTGATCCAGAACGTGGCCCATGCCTACGGCAAGACCGCCACCTTCATGCCCAAGCCCATCGTGGGCGACAACGGCTCCGGCATGCACGTGCACCAGTCCGTGTGGAAGGACGGCAAGAACCTGTTCGCCGGTGACGGCTATGCCGGTCTCTCCGACTTCGCCCTGTACTACATCGGCGGCATCATCAAGCACGCCCGTGCCCTGAACGCCATCACCAACCCCGGCACCAACAGCTACAAGCGCCTGGTCCCCGGCTTCGAAGCCCCGGTCAAGCTGGCCTACTCGGCCAAGAACCGCTCGGCCTCGATCCGCATCCCCTACGTGGCCAACCCCAAGGGTCGCCGCGTCGAGGCCCGCTTCCCGGATCCTTCCGCCAACCCCTACCTGTGCTTCGCAGCCCTGCTGATGGCCGGTCTGGACGGCGTGGAGAACAAGATCCACCCGGGCGAGGCCGCCACCAAGGACCTGTACCACCTGCCGCCTGAGGAAGACGCGAAGATCCCGACCGTCTGCCACAGCCTGGACCAGGCCCTGGAGTACCTGGACAAGGACCGTGCCTTCCTGACCAAGGGTGGCGTCTTCACCGACAGCTTCATCGATGCCTACATCGAGCTGAAGATGCAGGAAGTGACCCGCTTCCGCATGGCCACCCACCCGGTGGAATTCGACATGTACTACGCGCTGTGATGCACAAGGGCAGCAAGCGTGCCAGCCACGCCATGCTGCCCTGGCCAGCGTGCGGGGGACGGCTTGGGCCGTCCCTTCTTTTTTCTGCCCCGCGGCTTGGGCCACAATCGCGCCATGCCTTATCGCCACACCTGCCTGCTGCTGTCTCTCCTGAGCTGTGCCCTGGGGGTACAGGCACAGGTCTACCGCTGCCCGGGGCCCCCGGTGCTCTACACCGACGCGCTGAGTCCCAAGGAGGCGCAGGAAAAGGGCTGTCGCTCCATCGAGGGCACGCCCATCACCGTGCTGCAGTCGCCCAAGCCGCGAGCGGCAGCGCCCGCGCCAGCGCCGGGCGCAGCGGCTCCTACCGCCAGCCGGGGTGGCAATGAAGGGCGTGTGGATCCCACGCAGCAGAAGGGGCGTGACGACGAGCGTCGCCGCGTGCTCGAGAACGAGCTGCGCGAGGCCGAGGCTCGCCTGGGCGAGCTGCAGCGCGAGTACCAGGGCGGGCAACCCGATCGCCGTGGTGATGAGCGCAACAACTATCAGAAGTACCTGGACCGTGTGGCCGAGCTCAAGGCCGGCATCACCCGCCAGGAAGCCGATATCCAGGCCCTCAAGCGCGAGATCTCCAAGCTGCCCTGAGCCTCTGGCTCGGGTGGCGGCGGTCCGTGACGGGGCCGTACGAGCATGAACGAGCATCCTCCCTCAGGCTACGAGGCCTTTGACCTGCTGGCCACCATGGTGGCCGTGGTGCGGCCCGACGGCGAATGCCTGTTCGCCAATGCGGCGTTTGAGTCTGTGATGCGGCTCTCGCGCCGCGCGGTTCAGGGCCTCAATCTCTTCGACTGGTTGGCCGATGCGGCCCGCCTGCGCGAGACCGCGGCCGCCGTGGCCGGCAACGCCTACTCCAGCGGCCGCTTCGACGCCCAGCTGCGCTGCGGCGCGCGACCGCATGAGGATCTGCTGCCGGTGCAGGTCATCGTCAGCCAGACCGACAGCCCCGAGCGCGTGTTGGTGGAGCTGATCGAGAACGCCCAGCAGGCGCGGCAGGACCGCGAGGAGCGCACCCTGGATCAGGTGCAGGCCACCAAGGAGCTGATCCGCAATCTGGCCCACGAGATCAAGAATCCGCTGGGTGGCATCAGGGGCGCGGCCCAGCTGCTGGCCCTGGAGCTCAACGAGCCCGAGCTGGCCGAATACACCGAGGTCATCGTGCATGAGGCCGACCGCCTGCAGTCCCTGGTGGACCGCCTGCTGGCCCCGCACCGTCGTGCCCAGGTGGTGGGCGATGTGAACATCCATGAGGTCTGTGAGCGCGTGCGCTCCCTCATCCTGGTCGAGTACCCGCGTGGCCTGCAGGTGCTGCGCGACTACGACATCTCCCTGCCCGATTTCCGCGGTGACCGCGAGCAGCTGATCCAGGCCGTGCTCAATATCGTGCAGAACGCGGCCCAGGCCCTGCAGGCCCAGATCGCCGAGGGCTCGGCCGTCATTACCCTGCAGACGCGCGTGGCCCGCCAGGTGACCATTGGCAAGCAGCGCTGGCGCTTGGCATTGGAATTGCATATCCAGGACAACGGTCCCGGTGTGCCGGCCGAGATCCGCGATCGCATCTTCTATCCCCTGGTCTCCGGCCGGGATGGCGGGACCGGTCTGGGTCTGACTCTGGCGCAAACCATCGCTCAGCAGCATCAGGGCATGATTGACTGTGACAGCGAACCGGGCCGGACCGATTTTCGAATCACCCTGCCTTTGCCCTGAACGCGGTGGGCGAAGGGGAGCACTGCATGAAATCCATCTGGATTTGCGACGACGATCACTCCATCCGATTTGTTCTGGAGAAAGCCCTGAGCCGCGAGGGCCTGCCGGTGCGCAGCTTTAGCAACGGCCGCGACCTGCTGGCCGCGCTGGAGGAGGGCGACAGCCCCCAGGTTCTGGTGTCCGACATCCGCATGCCCGGCGGCTCGGGCCTGGACCTGCTGGCCAAGGTCAAGGAGAAGATGCCCGGTCTGCCGGTCATCATCATGACCGCCTACTCCGATCTGGACAGCGCCGTCTCGGCCTTCCAGGGCGGCGCCTTCGAGTACCTGCCCAAGCCCTTTGACCTCAGCCGCGCGGTGGAGCTGATCCGCCGCGCCCAGGAGGAGAGCCAGCGCGAGGCGGTGGCCGAGGAGGCCGCGGCCCAGGTGCCCGAGATGCTGGGCCAGGCCCCGGCCATGCAGGATGTGTTCCGCGCCATCGGCCGCCTGAGCCAGAGCCATGTCACGGTGCTGATCACCGGCGAGTCCGGCTCGGGCAAGGAGCTGGTGGCGCGCGCCCTGCACAAGCACAGCCCGCGCGCCGACGGGCCTTTTGTCGCCATCAACACCGCGGCCATCCCCAAAGACCTGCTGGAGAGCGAGCTCTTCGGCCATGAGCGTGGCGCCTTCACCGGTGCCCAGGCCACGCGCCGTGGCCGCTTCGAGCAGGCCGATGGCGGCACGCTCTTCCTGGACGAGATCGGCGACATGCCGCTGGACCTTCAGACCCGCTTGCTGCGCGTGCTGTCCGACGGCCAGTTCTACCGTGTGGGCGGCCACAGCCCGCTCAAGAGCAATGTGCGCGTGATCGCCGCCACCCACCAGAACCTGGAGGAGCGTGTGCGCCAGGGCGGCTTCCGCGAGGATCTGTTCCACCGCCTCAACGTCATCCGCCTGCGCCTGCCGGCCCTGCGCGAGCGCCGTGAGGACATCCCGGTGCTGGCGCGCTACTTCCTGCAGCGCAGCGCCACCGAGCTGGGCGTGGAGCCCAAGCGCCTGTCCGAGGCGGCGCTGAGCAAGCTGGTGGCCTTTGACTTCCCGGGCAATGTGCGCCAGCTGGAGAACGTCTGCCACTGGCTCAGCGTGATGGCGCCCAGCCAGGTCGTGGAGGCCAAGGATCTGCCCCAGGAATTGCTGCAGCCGCCCAGCCCGGCGCTGGCGGCCGCCGCCGCAGCGGTGCAGCAGCTGCCACCCAGCCCGGCGGGTCTGGCCGCTGCGGCCGAGGTGGCGCCCGCGAGCCTGGCGGTGGCGGGCGGCCCCGATGCCTGGGTGGCCGAGATGGCGCGTGAGGCCAGGCGCCTCTTGGCCAGCGGTGAGCCCGAGGTCTGGGAGCTGCTGACCCGTCGCTTCGAGGCCAGCCTCATCCTGACCGCCCTGGACCTGACCCGAGGTCGCCGCATCGAAGCGGCGCAGAAGCTGGGCATAGGGCGCAACACCATCACCCGGAAAATTCAGGAACTGGGCCTGGACGCCTGAGAAAACCCTGCGCTTCTTGACCGCTGGTCCGGCCGTGGCGGGCCGTCCGGGTGTATAAGCCCGGACGTTTCAGCATCGACAAGCAGGAAGAGAATCGAGTCATGGGCGCACAGTGGAAGGCCAAGCACAAGGACATCGCGGCAAATGCCAAGGGCCGCATGTTCACCAAGCTGTCCAAGGAAATCATGCAGGCCGCGCGCAATGGCGCCGACCCGGACATGAACGCGCGGCTGCGCATGGTGGTGGAGCAGGCCAAGAAGGCCTCCATGCCGCGCGACACGCTGGAGCGGGCCATCAAGAAGGGCGCGGGCCTGCTGGGCGAGGCGGTGAATTTCGAGCGCGTCACCTACGAGGGCTTCGCTCCGCACCGGGTGGCCGTGATCGTGGAATGCCTGACCGACAACGTGAACCGCACGGCGTCTGAAATGCGCGTGCTCTTCCGCAAGGGCCAGCTGGGCGTGAGCGGTTCGGTGAGCTGGGACTTCGATCACCTGGGCATCATCGAGGCCAGCCCGCTGCAGGCCGATGCCGATATCGAGCTGGCGGCCATCGAGGCCGGCGCGCAGGACTTCGAGCTTCTGGAGAAGGATGAGGACGGGGAGGGCGGCGGCGCGCTGTTCTACACCGACGCCGCCGATCTGGACCTGGTCTGCCGTGCCCTGCCGGCCCAGGGCTTTGGCGTGAATAGCGCCAAGCTGGGCTACCGCTCCAAGAACCCGCTCACGCTGGGCGCCACCGAGCTGGAGGAGGTGGAGGCCTTTCTGGCCGCCATCGACGCCTGCGACGATGTGCAGGAAGTCTATGTGGCCCTGGCGGGCTGAGCTGGCTCGGTGGGCCTAGGCCGCCTGCTTGTCCAGCCACACGCCCAGGCCCTGGGCGTTGAGTTCCACATCCATGGCCAGCAGGCTGCGCTGGCGCTCTAGTGGCAGCGCGCAGCCATGGCGGGCCAGCTCGCGCAGATAGAGCGCCTCCAGCCCGCGCTTGAGCGCCGCATGCCGCTCGGCCTGCCCCAGACTGGCGCGGGCGATGGCCACCATCTCGGCGATCTGCGTGCGCAGCAGGCCGGCCAGGCGCTGCACCTCGGCCACGCTGCCGCCTACGCGGCCGTAGTGGGTCAGGAACATCTGGCGTGGCGAGCGGGCCAGCATGCGCTCCATCGAGGCCAGCAGGGCCTCGGGCTCGAACTGCACCGGGGTGCTGGTAGGCATGATCCAGGCACCGTGCTCGGCATGGTCGAACTCGCGGTAGGACAGGCCGAAGGTATCGCCGGTGAACCAAGCTTGGCTGCGCGCGTCCCAGATGCAGTGGTGGTGACGGGCATGGCCGGGGGTGTCGGCCAGCAGCAGCTGGCGGCCTGCGAGGGTGACGATCTGGCCATCCGCGCTGGCGTCCACGCGCTCGGCTGGCACGCCGACCAGTTGCCCGTAGGAGCGCTGCATCTCGGCCTCGCCATAGACGGCCAGGGCGCCCTGGTAGAGCGCCGTCGGGTCGATCAGGTGGCGGGCGCCGCGCGGGTGCACCAGCAGCCGGGCCCGGGGCAGGGACTGCATCAGCAGGCCCACGCCGCCGGCATGGTCCAGATGCACATGGGTGGGGATCACCCAGTCCACCGCGGACGGCGCCAGCCCCAGGGCCGCAAGCGCGCCCAGCAGGCGCGGCACGGCGTGGTTGGTGCCGGTGTCGATGAAGGCGGCGTGGCCGGCCTCGACGACCAGGTAGGCAGCGTCGAAATGGTCGCGCTGAAAGCCGGTGTCGATGGCATACGCGCCATCGCCCAGATCCTGCAGGTACGGGCTCATGGGCTTTGTCTCCCTCCTTAGAATGCCGCAACCATAGCCGAAGAAGAGAAGGTGCCGCCATGGCGGTTCGAGAGATCCTGAAGATGGGCGACCCGCGCCTGCTGCGCGTGGCCCAGCCGGTGCGCGAGTTCGGCACCCCGGCCCTGCGCGAGCTGGTGGCCGATATGCTGGACACCATGAAGGCCGCCAACGGTGCCGGCCTGGCCGCGCCGCAGATCGGTGTGGATCTGCGCCTGGTGATCTTCGGTTTCGAGCGCAATGAGCGCTATCCGGAAGCGCCGCCCGTGCCCATGACGGTGCTGATCAACCCGGAGATCACCCCGCAGTCCGAGCTGCTGGAAGAGGGCTGGGAAGGCTGCCTCTCGGTGCCCGGCCTGCGCGGCGTGGTGCCCCGCCACGCCAGCATCCGCTACCGCGGCTTCGACCCGGAAGGGCAGCCCATCGATCGTCTCGCCGAGGGCTTCCATGCCCGCGTGGTGCAGCATGAATGTGACCATCTGGACGGCTTGCTCTACCCCATGCGGGTACGGGACTTCAGCCGCTTCGGCTTCACCTCGGTGCTCTTCCCTGAGCTCGATCCCCTCAGCGACGATTGAGTCACAGGGGTTTCAGAGCAAGGGCTTGAGCCCCTGCCAGACCTGCTCCAGCATCAGAGGGTGGGCCTTGGCCAGGGGGTGGATGCGGTCGGGCTGGAACCAGTCCAGGGCATCCGGTCGATCGGCCACGCCCTTGAGCAGAAAGGGCGTCAGCCCCGTCTTCTCACTGCGGGCCACCTCGGCGAACAGGCTCGCAAATTCGCGTGCATAGGCGCTGCCATAGTTGGGCGGGACCTGCATGCCCACCAGCAGCACCCGCGCACCGGCGGCCTTGGCGGCACGGCTCATGGCCAGCAGGTTCTCGCGCGTGCTGCTCAGGGGCAGTCCGCGCAGCGCATCGTTGCCGCCCAGCTCGATCACCACATGGCTGGGCCGGTGCTGGCTCAGCAGGACGGGCAGGCGGGAGCGGCCGCCGGCGGTGGTGTCGCCGCTGATGCTGGCATTGATCACCTCGTAGGGCGGCTTGCTGCCTTGCAGCCGTTTCTGAAGCAGGGCCACCCAGCCGCTGCCTCGCTCGATGCCATACTCGGCCGAGAGGCTGTCGCCCACGATGAGCACGCGACGCCTGGGACCTGCCGGTGGCGTCTGGGCCGCGGCAAGACCCGACACCAGCGGCATCAGGGCCAGCAGGCTACAGTCCCGCATCCAGTGCCGTCGCTTCATCTTCATCTTCACAGAGTCCGTCTCAGTCATGTCCCAAGCCATCATTGAAGTCCAGGGCGTCAACAAGCAGGTGCAGGACGCCAGCGGGCAGCTGACGATTCTGCACGACATCTCTTTCACCCTGGCGGCGCGGGAGTCCGTGGCCATCGTGGGGGCCTCAGGTTCGGGCAAGAGCACCTTGTTGGCCATCCTGGCAGGGCTGGACCGTCCCAGCGGCGGCACGGTGCGCCTGGCAGGGCAGGATCTCTTTGTGCTGGACGAGGATCAGCGCGCCGCGCTGCGTTCCCGGCATGTGGGCTTTGTGTTTCAGAGCTTTCAGCTGCTGGCCAACCTCACGGCGCTTGAGAACGTGATGCTGCCCCTGGAGCTGCGGGGTGATCGCGATGCGCGCGCCCAGGCCACCCAGATGCTGCAGCGCGTGGGGCTGGGGCAGCGGCTGTCGCACTATCCACGCGTGCTCTCGGGTGGCGAACAGCAACGCGTGGCGCTGGCGCGTGCCTTTGTGCTGCGACCCGATGTGCTGCTGGCCGACGAGCCCACGGGCAGTCTGGACTTTGCGACCGGTCAGGCGGTGATGGAGCTGATGTTCGAGCTCAACCGCGAGGCGGGCACCACCCTGGTACTGGTGACCCACGATGCCGCCATCGCGGCCCGCTGTCAGCGCCAGCTGCGCATCGACGCGGGACGCCTGGTCTCCATCAGCACTTCGAGCCCGGAGTCGACCGCCGCGCGCGCAGCCTGAGGCGGCGCCGACGTTCGCCCCGTATCACGGCCCACCAGCCCAGATACACGACCAGATAGGCCACGGCGCCCAGCAGCAGGCCCGCCAGGGGCAGGCCGATCAGCAGCGGGGGGCCCAGATTGGAGATCCAGGCCATCAGGGTGGTGCCCCAGCTCAGAGGCGCGCTCCAGTCGATGTCCAGCATCTCCGGCGTGGCCACCGGGCCATGGTGGCCGGAGGCCATTCGGCCCAGGGCGATCGCCAGGCTCCAGATGGGCACCAAGGTGAAGGGATTGGTCAGCCAGGTGGCCGCCACGGCCGCTGCGACATTGGCGCGGCAGGCAATCGCGGCAATGGCCGCCACCACCATCTGGGTCGGCAGGGGAATCACGCCCACGGCCAAGCCAACCGCCACACCCATGGCCACGCGGCGCCGATGCGCCACCCACAGCCAGGGGCGGGGCGCCAAGTAGTTGCCCAGCCAGCGCAGCCCCTTGGTCTGGGACAGGGTGTCGGGGTGGGGCAGGATGCGTCGGGCGTAGCGTGAGGCGGGCATGGGAAATGGGGCCGATGAGAAAAGACCCGCGGCGCCCTTCAGGGGGCGGATCGCGGGTCTGTCAGCGCTGTTGCCGGCTCAGGCTCAGTTGGCGAACTTGTAGTCCGTCTTGGCCTTGCTGCGCAGTTCCTGCTGGAAGTTGCCCAGCTTCTGCTGGCTCAGGCGCTGCATGATCTGCGGCTTGACATCGTCAAAGGCCGGGAACTGGGCCTCGCGGGTGTCTTCCAGCTTGATGATGTGGAAGCCGAACTGGCTCTTCACCGGCTCCTGGGTGATCTCGCCCTTCTTCAGCGAGGTCATGGCCTTGCTGAACTCGGGCACGAAGTTGCCGGGGTTGGCGAAGTCCAGATCACCACCGTTGGCGGCGGAGCCGGGATCCTTGGAGTTCTTGGCGGCCAGGTCCTCGAACTTTGCGCCGCCGTTGAGCTGCTTGATCAGGGCCTTGGCCTCGTCTTCCTTCTCCACCAGGATGTGGCGGGCGCGGTACTCGGTGCCGCTGTTCTGGGCCTTGAACTTGTCGTACTCGGCCTGGGCTTCGGCGTCGGTGACGGGGTTCTTCTTGGCGTAGTCGGCGAAGAGCTCACGGATCATGATGCTCTGGCGGGCCAGTTCCATCTGAGCCCGGTAGTCGGCGCTGGCGGGAATGCCGCGCTTCTCGGCTTCCTGCATGAAGATCTCGCGCAGCACGACCTCGTCACGGACCTGGGCTTCCAGTTCCGGCGAGCGCGGCTGGCCGTTCTTGGTGACCTGGCCCACCAGCAGCTCCACCCGGGCCTTGGGCACGGGCTTGCCATTGACGATGGCCACGTTTTGCGCGCTGGCCGTCACGGGCAGGAACGCAGCGGACAGGGCCGCGAAGGACGCGGCGAGCACAAACTTCTTCATGGAAATATGAGCGGCTAAGAATGAAAAATGCGCCGGGGGGCGCGATGTGGCGGGGCGCGGTCAGCGCTCCTCCGGTGTGCGGGCGTCGATCGCCAGCGCATGGATGCCGCGCTTCATCAGCTCGGCGAGGGCCTCATATACGAGGCGGTGTCGCGCCACCCGCGGGAGATTCCGGAAGCGCTCGCTGACGATGAACGCATGGTAGTGGCCGCCTTCGCGGGCACCGGCATGGCCGGCATGCAGGGCGCTGTCGTCGCGCAGCACCAGCTCTCTGGGCGCCAGCCGGTCGCGCAGCCGGGTTTCGATTTCCGCCAGCAGGCTCATGGCTTGGCATCCTCTTTCACGTCATCACCAAGGTATTTGCTCAGGTACAGGCCCTGGACCAGGGTGAAGAGCAGCATCAGCCCCGTGGTACCAAAGACCTTGAAGTTGGCCCAGGTGGAGGTGCTGAAGTGGTAGGCCACATAGAGATTGAGCACGCCCATCACGGCAAAGAAGCCCACCCAGGCCCAGTTCAGCCGGCGCCACACCGGCGCGGGCAGCTGCAGCTCCTTGCCCAGCATGGCCTGGATCAGGTTCTTGTTGAAGAAACGCTGGCTGATCGCAAAGACCAGGGCCATGGCCCAGTACAGGCCGGTGGGCTTCCACTTGATGAAGGTCTCGCTGTGGAACCAGATGGTGGCGCCGCCCAGCACCACGACCAGGGCCAGGCTGATCCAGAGCATCAGATCGATCTTCTGGCCGCGCAGCTTGAGCAGCAGGGCCTGCAGCAGGGTGGCGATCATCACCACCACCGTGGCCAGCAGCACCGGGGCCTCCTGCGGGCCGACCTGGCCGCCCGAGACCAGAAAGCCAAAATGCTGGGTGGCAAAGGCCGCAGCGGCGTCGGCATGGCCTTCGGCGTATTTGAAGGTGCCGAAGAACAGGATCAGCGGCAGGAAGTCGAGCAGAAGTTTCATAGGGGATGCGTTCCCGAGCAGTTGCCGCCGATCCGGCGCTGCCGGGCGGCCGGCGCTGCCCCTTTCGTGGGGCCGGCGTGGCCGGTAGGGGGTGTCTATTCAGGCGCGAAGTCTATCGCGGCCGAATTGATGCAGAAGCGCTCGCCGGTGGGCTCGGGGCCGTCGGGGAAGACATGGCCCAGATGGGAGCCGCAGTTGTTGCAGCGCACCTCGACGCGCACCATGCCGTGGCTGTGGTCCACCACCCGCTCAATCAGCTCGGCATTGACCGGCTCCCAGTAGCTGGGCCAGCCGCAGCCGGCATCGAACTTGGTGGCGGATTCAAACAGGGGTGTGCCGCAGCCCACACAGTGGTAGTGGCCGGCCTCCCAGTGGTCCCAGTACTTGCCGGTGAAGGCGCGCTCGGTGGCGGCATGGCGCGTCACCTGGTACTGCAGCGGATCCAGCTCCTGGCGCCATTGCTCGTCGCTTTTCTGGACCGGGTAGTCGTGAGGGGGCTTGGGGGTGCTCATGATGGGCTGGAGAAGCCGAGGCCTTGGCTTTGTGGCTTTCAGTGTAGCCAGCCTGCGCCAGCCCCTGTTGCCAAGGGGCTTAGGTCCAGCCCTGCGGCAGTGAATACCCTGAGGCTAGCGGGCTTGGCTGTGTAACGAGGGTGACTCTGAGCGGCGCAAAGCCAGGATTAAACTGGTTCGAACACGGGGCGCTCAGACCCTGTGACAGAGAACACAGGAGACTGCCGATGGCGCTGATGGGCCAGATGATGTCCATGCCCCTGCTGATTTCTTCGCTGATCCAGCATGCGGCCCGGCACACCGGAGACACCGAGATCGTCAGCAAGCGCTGCGAGGGTGATCTTCACCGCTACACCTGGCGCGATGCCGAGCTGCGCTCACGCCAGCTGGCCCAGGCCCTGGCCCGCCTGGGTTGCAAGGCGGGCGAACGCATCGGCACCCTGGCCTGGAACGGCCACCGTCATCTGGAGATGTACTACGGCGCCTCGGGCTCCGAGCTGGTCTGCCACACTATCAACCCGCGGCTCTTTCCCGAGCAGATCGCCTGGATCGTGGAGGATGCGCAGGACCGGGTTCTGTGTTTCGACCTGAGCTTCCTGCCCCTGGTGGAAAAGCTCCAGCCCTTGCTGCCTTCGGTGCAGCACTATGTGCTGATGACGGACCGCGCCCATATGCCGGGCGAGACCAGCATCCCGAATCTGCTGTGCTACGAGGAACTGATCGCGGCCGAGACGGGGCACGACTATGCCTGGCCGCAGTTCGACGAGAACACCGCCTCCAGCATCTGCTACACCTCGGGCACCACGGGCCATCCCAAGGGCGCCGTCTACAGCCACCGCTCCACGGTGCTGCATGCCTTTGCCTCGGCCATGCCGGATGCCATGGACTGCTCGGCCAAGGATGTGATCCTGCCGGTGGTGCCCATGTTCCATGTGAACGCCTGGGGCCTGCCCTATAGCAGCGCCATCGTGGGCGCCAAGCTGGTGTTCCCGGGGCCGCATCTGGACGGCAAGTCGCTCTACGAGCTTTTCGAGAACGAGGGCGTGACCTTCAGTGCCGGCGTGCCCACGGTTTGGCTGGGCCTGCTCACCCATGTGAAGAGCCAGGGCCTGAAGTTCAGCAGCTTCAAGCGCACCGTGATCGGCGGTTCCGCCTGCCCGCCGGCCATGCTGGCCACCCTGATGGACGACTATGGGGTGGAGGTCATCCACGCCTGGGGCATGACCGAGCTTTCGCCCCTGGGCACCCTGTCCAAGCTCAATGCCAAGCAGCTGCAGCTGCCCCAGGCCGAGCAGCGCCGCATCCTGGAGAAGCAGGGCAAGGTCATCTACGGCATCGATATGGCGGTGATCGACGACGAGGGCCGCAGTCAGCCCTGGGACGACCGCAGCTCCGGCAATCTGGTGGTGCGCGGCCACTGGGTCATAGCCAGCTACTTCCGCCAGCAGGCATCGCCCCTGCTGGCCGTGGACGGCCAAGCCGGCTGGTTCCCCACTGGCGATGTGGCCACCATCGATGCCGACGGCTTCATGCAGATCACCGACCGCAGCAAGGACGTGATCAAGTCCGGCGGCGAGTGGATCAGCTCCATCGAGCTGGAGAACATCGCCATGGCCCACCCGGCCGTGCACGAGGCCGCGGTGATCGCCGTGGCCCACCCCAAATGGGACGAGCGGCCGCTGCTGGTGGTCGTCAAGAAGCCCGGGGCCGAGCTCAGCCGTGAGGCCCTGCTGGCCCATTACGAAGGCCGGATCGCCAAATGGCAGATCCCCGACGACGTGGCCTTTGTGGACGAGATTCCTCACACCGCTACCGGCAAGATCCAGAAGCTCCGACTGCGCGAGCAGTTCAAGGCTCACCGTCTGCCAGGCACCTGAGGCCCTGGGGGCATCCGGCCCCAGGGCAATCCCCGTGGCCGCCGCGCGGCCGCGGCTGCATAAGCTTGAATCGCCTTGCCAACCACAAAAGGAGACAACGATGTACAGCAGCTGCAAGCATGTCCTGAAGGCGACCGTGGCGGCCAGCCTCATCGCCGCCGCGCTACCGGTCCTGGCGCAAAAGGGTGAGACGGTGAAGATCGCCTGGATCGATCCGCTCTCCGGCCTGATGGCCCCGGTGGGGCAGAACCAGGTGAAGAGCTTCCAGTTCTTTGCCGAGAAGTTCAACGCCAGCAATCCGGCGGGCGTGAAGTTCGAGATCATTCCCATCGACAACAAGCTCAGCCCGGCCGAGAGCCTGAACGCGCTCAAGTCCGCCATCGACCAGGGCGTGCGCTATGTGACCCAGGGCAATGGCTCGGGCGCGGCCCTGGCTATCGTGGATGCGGTGAACAAGCACAATGAGCGCAACCCCGGCAAGGAGGTGGTCTACCTCAACCACTCGGCGGTGGATCCCGATCTGACCAACAGCAAGTGCAGCTACTGGCACTTCCGCATGGATGCGGACACCTCGATGAAGATGGAAGCCTTGACCAGCTTCATCAAGGACCAGCCGGACATCAAGAAGATCTACCTGCTCAACCAGAACTACGCCCACGGCCATCAGGTGGCCAAGTACGCCAAGGAAACCCTGGGCCGCAAGCGCCCCGACATCCAGATCGTGGGCGAGGACCTGCATCCCCTGGCCCAGGTGCGCGACTTCGCGCCCTATGTGGCCAAGATCAAGGCCAGCGGCGCCGACAGCGTGATCACCGGCAACTGGGGCTCGGACCTGGCGCTGCTGATCAAGGCCGCCAACGAGGCGGGCTACACCGGCCGCTTCTTCACCTACTACGCGGGCGTCACCGGCACGCCCACCGCCCTGGGGCAGGGCTCGGCCGGCCGTGTCTACCAGATCGCCTACAACCACTACAACATGGGCGGGCAGATGCAGAAGTGGCAGGAAGAGTTCCAGAAGAAGTTCGATGCGGACTTCTTCACCGGCAGCGTCATCCACATCTACACCCTGCTGGGTGAGGCCATGGCCAAGGCCAAGAGCACCGATCCGGTCAAGGTGGCGGCGGCCCTGGAAGGGCTCAAGAGCAAGAGCTTCAACGGCGAGGTCGAGATGCGCAAGACCGACCACCAGCTGCAGCAGACGCTCTACCTCTCGGTCTGGCAGAAGACGGATGCCAAGAACAGCTACAGCGCGGAGAAGACCGGCATGACCTTCGTGCCGGTGCGCACCTTCGAGCCCTATGTGTCCAGCACGCCGACCTCCTGCCAGATGAAGCGGCCGGGCTGAGCCGGCGGCGCGCGCAAGTCCTGACCCTCATCCGGCTGCCCACGATGCCGGATGGGGCATGATGCGCGCCCTGTCCCGGGCGGCCCCCGCTGCGGCGGGGCCGCGCCGGGCCTCCATGGCTTCGTGACGACGGGCTCATACCTTGGACCAGATCCTCATCAACCTGCTCAACGGCCTGTCCTCCGGACTGCTGCTGTTCATGCTCAGCTCCGGCCTCACGCTGATCTTCAGCATGATGGGCGTGCTGAACTTTGCCCATGCCAGCTTCTATATGCTGGGCGCCTATATCGCCTACACCTTCAGCGGCTGGCTGGGCTTCTGGCCCGCCTTGCTGCTGGCGCCGGTGGCGGTGGGCCTGCTGGGCGCCCTGTTCGAGCGTGGCGTGCTGCGCCGGGTGCACCGCTTCGGCCATGTGCCGGAGCTGCTCATCACCTTCGGCCTGTCCTATGTGATCCTGGAGCTGGTGCAGCTGATCTGGGGCCGGGTGGCTGTGCCCTTCAACCCGCCGGCTGCCCTGCAAGGGGCGGCCTTCACCATCATCCAGAGCCCGGCCAGCGGTCTGAGCCTGGTGCTGGGCGAGGCCGCGCCGGCCCTGTGCAGCGCGGCCCTGTGCTCCAAGTTCCCGCTCACCCGCGCCTTCGTGATGCTGGTGGCCCTGGCCATGCTGCTGGCCCTGTGGCTGATGCTCACCCGCACCCGCCTCGGCCTGGTGATACAGGCCGCGCTCACCCATCCGGAGATGGTGGAGGCCCTGGGTCACAACGTGCCGCGGGTCTTCATGCTGGTCTTTGGCAGCGGTTGCGCGCTGGCGGCCCTGGCCGGGGTGATTGGCGGCATCACCTTTGTCACCGAGCCGGCCATGGCCACCATCGTGGGCTCCATCATCTTCGTGGTGGTGGTGGTGGGTGGGGTGGGCTCGCTGGCCGGTGCCTTTGTGGGCTCCATCCTGATCGGCCTGCTGCAGACCCTGCCGCTGACCGTGGACAGCTCCCTGGCCAGCCTCTTCAAGCTGGGCCCGGACACCTTCGGCTACCCCCTGCTGAAGCTGACCCTGGCCCAGGTGGCGCCCATCCTGCCCTATCTGCTGATGGTGCTGATCCTGATCTTCCGGCCCAAGGGCCTGCTGGGCACGCGGGATGAATGAGATGAGTCGCAGCGTTTCCAAGACCCATTACCACTTCAAGCCCTACAACGTCGGCCGCTGGCTGGTCTGGGGCCTTTTCGCCCTGGCGCTGGGCGTGGCCCCGCTGATCTGGACCAGCTCGCTCTCGCAGACCATGCTCAGCCAGATGGGCATCGCCATCATCGCCTGTCTGGCCTACAACGTGCTGCTGGGCCAGGGGGGCATGCTGAGCTTTGGCCACGCGGTCTACAGCGGCCTGGGCTCTTTTTTGGCCATCCACACGCTCAACCAGGTCTCGGCCGGCCAGCTCAGCCTGCCGGTGAGCCTGGTGCCCCTGGTGGGCGGCCTGGCAGGGCTCGGCTTCGCGGCGCTGTTCGGCTATGTGTCCACCAAGAAGGCGGGCACGCCCTTCGCGATGATCACGCTGGGCATCGGCGAGCTGATCTGGTCCATGAGCCTGATGCTGCCGGAATTCTTCGGCGGGGAGGGCGGCATCTCGGCCAACCGCGTGGTGGGCAAGCCGGTGATGGGCATCAGCTTCGGCCCGCAGATCCAGGTCTACTACCTGATCGCCATCTACTGCTTCGTCTGCACCGCGGCCCTGTTCGCGCTCACACGCACGCCCCTGGGTCGCATGCTCAATGCGGTGCGCGACAACCCCGAGCGGGTGGAGTTCATTGGCTACAGCACCCAGTGGGTGCGCTATCTGGCCTTCATGATCTCGGGCTTCTTCGCCGGGGTGGCGGGCGGGCTGGGCGCCATCAACTTCGAGATCGTCACGGCCGAGGTGGTGGGCGCGGTGCGCTCGGGCAGCTATCTGCTCTTCACCTTCCTGGGCGGCGCCACCTTCTTCTTCGGGCCCATCATCGGCGCGGTGCTGATGGTGCTGGCCGGGGTGCTGCTGTCCGAGCTGACCAAGGCCTGGCTGCTCTATCTGGGCCTGATCTTCCTCTTCATGGTGATGTATGCGCCCGGCGGCTTCGCGGCCCTGATCATGATGAATCTGCGAGTGGCGGCCTTTGGCAAGCTGCGCCAGCTCTGGACGGCCTATCTGGCCCTGGGCGGCGCGGCCGCCGCCATGCTGGTGGGCGGCTCGGTCATGATCGAGATGATCTACCACCTGCAGCTCAACGAGGCCTTGGGGCCGCAGCTGGTCTTCATGGGCGCCACACTCAATGCCCATGGCGTGGATGCCTGGCTGGGCTCGGGCCTGCTGCTGTTGCTGGGCCTGGGGCTGTTCGAGCTGGTGCGGCGCGAGTTCAAGCGCCAGTGGGACCAGACTCAGGAGGAGATCGAGAAGGAAATCAAGCGGAGGGAGTCGCTGTGAGCCACCAGCCCGAGTTCGCCCTGGAACTGCTGGATGTGCGCAAGCGCTTCGGCAAGAGCGAGATCATCCGTGGGGCCCAGCTGCAGGTGCGGCCGGGCGAGCGGGTGGCCATCATCGGCCCCAATGGCGCGGGGAAAAGCACGCTGTTCAATCTGATCAGCGGCCGCTTCGCGCCCAGCAGCGGCGAGATCCGCCTGCAGGGCCAGCGCATCGACGGGCTCAAGCCCTACGAGATCAACCGCCGCGGCCTCTCGCGCAGCTTCCAGGTCTCCAACCTCTTCACCCGGCTCTCGGTCTTCGAGAACATCCGCTGCGCCCTGCTGTGGTCCATGGGCCACCGCTACGCCTTCTGGCGCTTTCTGGCCGATCTGGACGACGTGAACGAACGCGCCGATCAGCTGCTGGAGATGCTGCACCTGGACAAGCGTCGCGATGTGCTGGCCATGAACCTGACCTATGCCGAGGCGCGGGCCCTGGAGATCGGCATCACCATCGCCGGCGGCTCCAGCGTGATCCTGCTGGACGAGCCCACCGCCGGCATGAGCAAGAGCGAGACCAAACGCTTCATCCAGCTGATCCGCGAGGTCACCGAGGGCAAGACCCTGCTGACCGTGGAGCACGATATGGGCGTGGTCTTCGGCCTGGCCGACAAGATCGCGGTCCTGGTCTATGGCGAGGTGATCGCCTTCGACACCCCGGAGGCGGTGCGCGCCAACACCCGGGTTCAGGAGGCCTATCTGGGCTCGGTGCTGGCCGAGCAGCAGGCGGCGGGAGCACACACAGCATGAGCCAGGACCAAGCCAAGACCCTGAGGCTGGAGAACGTCCACGCCTTTTACGGCAAGAGCCATGTGCTGCATGGCGTGAGCATGGAGCTGCGGCCGGGCGAGATCGTCAGCCTGCTGGGCCGCAACGGCTCGGGCCGCTCCACCACGGTCAAGACCATCATGGGCCAGGTGGATGGCAGCGGCTCGGTGCGCTTTGGCGAGCGCGAGCTGCTGGGCCTCAAGGCCTACGAGATCGCCCAGCTGGGCCTGGGCTATGTGCCGGAGAACCGCGACATCTTTCCCAAGCTCACGGTGCACCAGAACCTGATGCTGGGCCAGAAGTCGCGCCCGGCGCGCAAGCCGCGCTGGAGCTTCGAGGATATGTACCGCATGTTCCCCCGCCTCAAGGAGCGTCAGCACACCGAAGCCGGCGTGCTCTCCGGCGGCGAGCAGCAGATGCTTACCCTGTGCCGCACCCTGATGGGCGACCCCGACCTGATCATGATCGACGAGCCCACCGAGGGCCTGGCGCCCAAGATCGTGGAGCTGGTGGCGGAGTATCTGAAGGAGCTCAAGCGGCGCGGCCTGGCCGTGCTGCTGGTGGAACAGAAGCTGGCCATCGCGCTGGAGATCTCGGAGCGCTGCTATGTGATGGGCCATGGCCGCATCGTCTTCGAGGGCACGCCCGCCGATCTGCGTGCCAACGCCTATGTGCGCAAGGAGTGGCTGGAGGTCTGATTGGGCGGTAGTCGCCCAAATATGTAAGCAATTTGTGTCATGTGTGAGGGGTGCAGTTCTTGCGCTCTCATCCCGCAGATGAGGGGCTAGACTGCAGGCCGCCTAGCTTGTCTTTTATAGGAAGCGCATGCAGCAAGACCTCTTCACACCCGCTTTGCACCGTTCACCGCGTTTGCCGGGGGCAGGTCTTGCCGTTCGACTGGCCCAGGGCCTGCCGGAGCGCGAGCGTGCCAGCGTCTTGCTGCAGCAGCGTTATCGTGAGCGCGGCTATGCGGTCGATGCCCAGCAGGCCGAGACGGATCTGGTCGTGCTGCATGCCGAAGACGAGTTCGGCGAGACCGCCGGCACGCTGGGCGTGCGCTTCGACGGCCCCGCTGGGCTCAAGGCCGATCAGGTGTTCCCCGCCGAGATGGCCGAGATCCGTGCCCGCGGTCTCAGCGTCTGCGAGTTCACCCAGCTCGCCTTGCTGGGCGGGCAGGAATCGTCCGAATCGCTGCTGGCCGGCCTGTTTCACAGCGCCTATCTGCAGGCCTATCGCGTGCGCGAGGTGCAATGCGTGGTGATCGAGGTGAACCCCCGTCACGCCGCCTACTACCGCCGCATGCTGGGCTTCGAGCTGTGCGGCAGTCTGCGCGCGTGCCCGCGTGTGGGCGCCCCTGCCGTGCTGATGCGTCTGGACCTGGCCCATGCCGAGCGTCAGATCGCCAGCCTGGCCGGCCGTGCTTCGCTCAGGCCCGCGGGCAGCTTGCGCAGCCTCTACCCCAGCTTCTTCGCCCCCGAGGAGGAGGCCCGCCAGCTGCAGCGCCTGCGCTTGGCTGGTTTCATGAGCCCGGCAGTCGGCCACGCCTGAGGCGGGGCCGCGAGGCCTGCAACTCAGACGGGGCGCCAGCCCAGCTGTCTTGAGAGCTCGGCGCCGCCGCGCATCAGGGCCTGGGCTTCGCTGCCCAGCGGACTCAGGTCCAGGCTGCCGCTGGGGCCGATCAGGGTCAGGCTCAGCACCATGCTTCCCTGTTCGTCAAAGACGGGAGCCGCCAGCGCGCTCACGCCGTCCACCACCGCGTCACGCGCACTGGCCAGTCCCTGCTGCCGGATCTGGCTCAGCTGTGGCCCCAGCTGCTGATCCAGATAGTCGGCCCCCAGCTTCTCCAGAGCCAGTACGGGCAGCACCTGATCGCGCGGCCTGAATGCCGCGAAGAGCCGCCCCGAGGCGGTGCCGGGCAGGCTCATCACCGTGCCGTGGCGCATGCTGATATGCACCGGGCTGGCCGCCTCGGCCACGCGCACGATGGTGGGACCGCGATTACCCCAGACCGCGATGGCCGCCGTATGGCCCAGCTGGGCCGCCAGTGCCTCGATGCGTGGCGTGGCCAGGCGTACCGGGTCGTACTGCTGCAGACTGATCAGGCCCAGCTGCAGTGCCAGGGGCCCCAGACCATAGCGGCCGCCCTCGGCTTCCTGCTCCACCAGACCCAGCTTGATGAAGCTCACCAGATAGGGGTGGGCCTTGGCCGGCGGCATGCCGGCCTCTCGCGCCAGATCCTTGAGCGCCAGGGGGCGGCCGTGATGGGCCAGGGCGATGAGCAACTGCCCCCCGACCTCGATGCTTTGAATGCCGCGCGGGCCGCCGCGCTCGGCGGGCGCTGGGAGAGAGTCCATGGATCAGGGTTTCTACTTAAAACAATCAATTAGACATTAACAAACGTGATGACTAAGATCAAGCCGGAAATTCGTCTTAGGCAAATCCATTTGCCTAAAGTTAAATTTGGAGACAGAAGCCGCCGCCATGAGCCAGACCGCCCCGACGAGCACCAAGACCTTTGCCTCCCACGCCGATGTGGAGGAAAAGCAGGTCAGCTTTGACCAGCTCTCGCCCCACGCCTGGGCCTACACCGCCGAGGGCGATCCCAACACCGGCATCGTGATCGGCGATGACGCGGTCATGGTGATCGACACCCAGGCCACGCCGGTCATGGCCGAGGACGTGATCCGCCGCATCCGCCAGGTGACGGACAAGCCCATCAAGTACGTGCTGCTGAGCCACTACCACGCGGTGCGGGTGCTGGGCGCCAGCGCCTACCGGCCCGAGCACATCATCGCCAGCCAGGACACCTATGACTTGATCGTCGAGCGCGGCGAGCAGGACAAGGCCAGCGAGATCGGCCGCTTCCCGCGCCTGTTCCGCAATGTCGAATCGGTGCCTCCCGGCCTGACCTGGCCCACCATCACCTTCACCGGCAAGATGACCCTGTGGCTGGGCAAGCTCGAGGTGCAGATCCTGCAGCTGGGCCGCGGCCACACCAAGGGCGACACCGTGGTCTGGCTACCCCAGGACAAGGTGCTGTTCAGCGGCGATCTGGTGGAGTTCGACGCCACGCCCTATGCCGGCGACGCCTACTTCCAGGACTGGCCCCAGACCCTGGACAAGATCGCCGCGCTCAAGCCCGAGAAGCTGGTGCCCGGCCGCGGCCGCGCCCTGCAGACCCCGGCCGAGGTGGCTGCCGGCCTGGAGGGCACGCGCGCCTTCGTCTCCGAGCTCTATGCCGCCGTCAAGGCCGGCGCCGCTGCGGGCCGCGACCTCAAGACCGTTTACCGCGAGACCTTTGACGCCCTGGCGCCCAAGTACGGACAGTGGGTGATCTTTGCCCATTGCATGCCTTTTGACGTGACCCGCGCCTATGACGAGGCCACGCAGTACCCCGACCCCCGCATCTGGACCGCCGAGCGCGATATCGAGATGTGGAAAGCGCTGGAAGACGTGAAGTAAAGGACGCCCCCATGAAGATCGAACGCATTCACCACGTGGCCTACCGCTGCCTCGATGCCAAGACCACGGTCGAGTGGTATCAAAAGCATCTGGGCATGGACTTTGTGCTGGCCATCGCCGAGGACAAGGTGCCTTCCACCAAGGCCGACGACCCCTATATGCACCTCTTTCTGGATGCGGGCCAGGGCAATGTGCTGGCCTTTTTCGAGCTGCCCACCGCCAAACCCATGGGGCGCGACGAGAACACCCCCGCCTGGGTGCAGCACATCGCCTTCAAGGTGGGTAGCGTGGCCGAGCTGGAGGCCAAGAAGGCCGAGCTGGAGGCCGCCGGCATAGCGGTGATCGGCGTGACCGACCACACCATCTTCAAGAGCATCTACTTCTTCGATCCCAACGGCCACCGCGTCGAGCTGGCCGCCGATGTGGGCACACCCGAGATGTACGCCAAGCTCGACGCCTGCAAGTGGGAGATGCTGGAGGAGTGGAGCCGCACCAAGCGCGCGCCCAAGCAGGCCGCCTGGATGCACGAGAAGGAATTCCATCCGGCCTGAGCGCCGCTGCGCCCCGACAAGAACACAAGGAGACAAGCGCGGTGCTCAAGACCTACAGCTTTCCCGAGTACGCCTACCGCCAGCGCGCCGCCCAGCGCGAGGGCAGGGTGGAGCGCCACCCGGTCGTCATCATCGGTGCCGGCCCGGTGGGCCTGACGGCCGCCCTGGACTGTGCCGCCCGCGGCCTGCCGGTGCTGCTGCTGGACGACAACAACAGCGTCAGCCAGGGCTCGCGCGCCGTCTGCTATGCCAAGCGCACGCTGGAGGTGTGGCAGCGACTGGGTCAAGGCCTGGGCTTGCCGCTGGGTGAACGCCTGGCCGATCAGGGCGTGCGCTGGCAGGTGGGCAAGGTCTTCCATCGCAGCGAGCTGGCCTACCAGTTCGACCTGCTGCCCCAGGCCCATCACCGCATGCCGGCCATGATCAACCTCCAGCAGTACCACCTGGAGGAAGCCCTGGTGGCCGCCTGCGAGGCCCAGCCCCTGATCTCGCTGAACTGGAAGCACAAGCTGGTAGCGCTGGAGCAGGGCGCCGACGGGATCGCGCTCCAGGTCGAGACGCCCGACGGCCGCTTCGAGATCCAGGCCGACTACCTGCTGGCCTGCGACGGCGCGGGCAGCGACACCCGCCGCATGCTGGGCCTGGACTTCCAGGGCCAGGTCTTCCAGGACCGCTTCCTGATCGCCGATGTGGTGATGAAAG
>NZ_JBKCLH010000240.1:0-19420 GCF_046300915.1 Roseateles sp.
GATCCAGGACGGCAAGCTCTACGTCTTCACGACCCGTGCCGACACCATCATGGGCGTGAGCTTCTGCGCCGTGGCGCCGGAGCATCCGCTGGCCGCGCATGCCGCCGCCGGCAATGCCGAGCTGGCCGCCTTCATCGAGGAATGCAAGCAGGGCGGCACGACCGAGGCCGAACTCGCCACGCAAGAGAAGAAGGGCATGCCCACCGGCCTGGTGGTCACGCACCCGCTGAGCGGCGCCCAGGTGCCGGTCTGGATCGGCAACTATGTGCTGATGAGCTATGGCGACGGCGCGGTGATGGGCGTGCCGGCGCATGACGAGCGCGACTTTGCCTTTGCCAACAAGTACGGCATAGCGATCAAGCAGGTCGTGGCTGTCGAAGGCCAGAGCTTCTCCACCACGGCCTGGGCCGACTGGTACGGCGACAAGACGCAAGGCGTCTGCGTCAACTCCGGCGTGCTGGACGGCCTGAGCCACAAGGCTGCCGTGGACAAGGTCGCCGAGCTCGTCGGCGCGAAGGGCCTGGGCGAGAAGAAGACCACCTGGCGCCTGCGCGACTGGGGCGTGAGCCGCCAGCGCTACTGGGGCACGCCCATCCCCATCATCCACTGCGAAGAGCACGGCGCCGTGCCGGTCCCCGAAAAGGACCTGCCGGTGGTACTGCCCGAGGAATGCATCCCGGACGGCAGCGGCAACCCGCTGGCCAAGCATGCCCACTTCCTGAACGTGCCCTGCCCGGTCTGCGGCAAGCCCGCCAAGCGCGAGACCGACACCATGGACACCTTCGTGGATTCGTCCTGGTACTTCATGCGCTATTGCGACGCGCAGAACCAGAACGCCATGGTCGGCGCCGGCACCGAATACTGGATGCGCCCCGGCGCCGTCATGGACCAGTACATCGGCGGCATCGAGCACGCCATCCTGCACCTGCTCTACGCCCGCTTCTGGACCAAGGTCATGCGCGATCTGGGCCTGGTCAAGATCGACGAGCCCTTCACCAAGCTGCTGACCCAGGGCATGGTGCTGAACCACATCTACTCGCGCCGCACGGACAAGGGCGGCATCGAGTACTTCTGGCCGCATGAGGTCGAGAACGTCTTCGACGAGAAGAGCGGCAAGATCATCGGCGCCAAGTTGAAGAGCGATGGCTCGGCCATCGACTACGAGGGCGTGGGCACCATGTCCAAGTCCAAGAACAATGGCGTGGACCCGCAGGAGCTGATCAACCAGTACGGCGCCGATACCGCCCGCCTGTTCGTGATGTTCGCCAGCCCGCCGGAGCAAACGCTGGAGTGGAACGATGCCGGCGTGGAAGGCGCGCACCGCTTCCTCAAGCGCGTCTGGGGCTTTGCCGCCAAGAACGCCGAGGCCCTGAAGGCTGCGGGCAGCGACTTCGCCGCCCTGAGCGAAGAGGGCAAGGCCCTGCGCCGCGAGGTGCATCTGGTGCTCAAGCAGGTCAGCTACGACTACGAGCGCATGCAGTACAACACCGTGGTCTCCGGGGCCATGAAGCTGTTGAATGCGCTGGAAGGCTTCAAGGATGTGGGGCCCCAAGCCGCCGCCGTGCGCGAAGGCGTCTCGGTGCTGCTGCGCGTGCTCTACCCCGCCTGCCCGCACATCAGCCACACCCTGTGGCAGGACCTGGGCTTTGCCGCCGAACTGGGAGATCTGCTGGATGCCCCCTGGCCGCAGGTGGACGAAGGCGCCCTGGTGCAGGACCAGATCGAGCTGATGCTGCAGGTCAACGGCAAGCTGCGCGGTTCGCTGAAGGTGCCGGCCCAGGCCGACAAGGCCGCCATCGAGGCCGCCGCCCTGGCGCATGAGAAGTTCGCCGAGTTCAGCGAGGGCAAGCCGGCCAAGAAGGTCATCATCGTCCCCGGCCGCCTGGTCAACCTCGTCGTCTGATGGCACTGCGCCGCCGCACCCTCCTGCTCGCCACCCTGCCCCTGGGCCTGGCCGCCTGCGGCTTTGCGCCGCGGCGCGAGCCGGAGCTGCGCTTTCGCAGCCTGGGCCTGCAGGGCTTCAAGCCCGGCTCGCCCCTGGCGGCGGAGCTGCGACGCCAGTTGCTGGCGCGCAGCTCGGTGCAGGTACCCGAGGACTTCAACCGCGCGGAGCTGGTGCTGGAAGCGCGGCGCGACGACCGCGACAAGCGGGCCCTGGTGACCAGCAGCGCCGGCCAGGTGCGGGAGTGGGAGCTGCGCCTGCGCGTGGACTATCTCTTGCGCACCGCGTCCGGCGAAATCCTGCTGCCGCCCACCGAGCTGCGCCTGAGCCGCGAGATGAACTACACCGAAACCCAGGCCCTGGCCAAGGAGCAGGAAGAAGCCCAGCTCTTCCGCGCCATGCAGTCCGATGCGGTGACCCAGATCCTGCGCCGCCTGGCCACGGTGCGCCTCCCCGGCTGAGCCCCGCGCCGTGCAGATCCGCCCCGACGCACTCCAGGCCCAGCTGGCCAAGGGCCTCAAGCCCCTCTACACGGTCTACGGCGACGAACCCCTGCTGGCCCAGGAGGCCTGCGACGCCATCCGCGCCGCGGCCCGGGCCCAGGGCTATGGCGAGCGCAAGGTCTTCACCGTCAGCGGCGCCTATTTCGACTGGGGCCCGGTGCTGGGCGCGGCCCAGGCCCTGAGCCTGTTTGCCGAGCGCCAGTTCATCGAGATCCGCATCCCCTCGGGCAAGCCCGGCAAGGACGGCTCCGAGGCCCTGCAGCGCTACTGCGAGGCCCTGCCCGAGGACGTGGTCACCCTGGTCAGCCTGCCGCGCCTGGACAAGACCCAGATGAACGGCGCCTGGTTCGGCGCCCTGGACGCCCATGGCCTCACCGTGCGCGTGGACCCAGTGGAGCGCCGCGCCCTGCCGCAGTGGATTGCCCAGCGCCTGGCGGCCCAGGGCCAGCCCGTGGCCGAAGGCGAGGAGGGCCAGCGCGCCCTGGCCTTCTTTGCCGACCGGGTGGAGGGCAATCTGCTGGCCGCCCACCAGGAGCTGCAAAAGCTCGCCCTGCTGCACCCCCAGGGGCCGCTGAGCTTCGAGCAGATCGAGCAGGCCGTGCTGAACGTGGCGCGCTACGACGTGTTCAAGCTCAGCGAGGCCGTGCTGGCCGGCCAGCTCACCCGGGTGCTGCGCATGCTGGACGGCCTGCGCGCCGAGGGCGAGGCCGCCGTGCTGGTGCACTGGACCCTGGCCGAGGATGTGCGCGCCCTCAAGCGCGTGCGCGAGGCCGTGGAGGCCGGCAAGCCCCTGCCCATGGCCCTGCGCGAGGGCCGCATCTGGGGCGCCAAGGAAAAGCTCTTCGAGCGCATCGTGCCCGGCCTGCGCCTAGCCCAGCTCACGCCCCTGGTGGAGGCGGCCCAGGTCTGCGACGGCATCGTCAAGGGCCTGCGCCACCCTGGCTGGCCCCAGGAGCCCTGGGACGCTCTGCAGCGCCTGGCCCTGATGCTGATCGAGGTGGCCGCCGCCCCACGCGCGCCCAAGCTGGCCCTGCGGCCCTGAGCGTCCCCGGCGTTCCGTGGCCCGGAGGATGACACCCGGGCCCCGCCCCTATCCCTGCACACCCCATTGCGGCTAGAGTCAGTCCCATTGCGACGAACGGCCCTGCCCGCCAAAAAGTATGCGAGCGCTGTGGAGACTGGCACTGATTCTGGGGGGCTTGAGCGCTGCGCGCGCCGGCCTGGCCCTGCCCTGGACGTTTGAGGTGCGTGACAGCAAGGGCCAGCCCCTGGCCGAGGCCGTGGTCGCCGTTGAGCTGCAGGGGCAGGCACGCATGGCGCCGCGCGGCGCGCGGGCCGAGATGGTGCAACGCGAGCGCCAGTTCCAGCCCGCCGTCCTGACGGTTCAGACGGGCACGGCGGTGTACTTCCCCAACTTCGACACCGTGCGCCACCACGTCTATTCCTTCTCGCCGATCAAGCCCTTCGACATCAAGCTCTACTCGGGCACACCGGCCGAACCCATCGTGTTCGACAAGCCCGGCGTCGCGGCCCTGGGCTGCAATATCCACGACCGCATGAGCGCCCATATCGTCGTCGTCGACACGCCCCTGTTCGCCCTCACCGACGCCACGGGGCGCGTGCAACTGGACCTGCCGCCCGGGCAGCACAGCGTGCGCCTGTGGCATGCCAGCCTGCGCAAGCCCCTGCTGCAGACGCGCAGCCTGAACGTCAGGCCCCAGGATCCGGCCCTGAGTTCCCTACAGCTCGTCGAGGATTGAGACGCGCCGCATGAAGAGCCGCCTGCCCGCCTTTCTCAATCTGCGCCGCATCGAGGGCCGCATCGTCGCGCTCTTTCTGGCGCTGCTGCTGCTGGTGCAGCTCGCCAGCCTCGCCTTCACGCGCCAGACCATACAGGCCAACGCCGAGCGCGCCATCGACGCCAAGCTGGCCACGGCCGGCCGCATGATGCAGCGCCTGCTGGTGCAGCAGGTCACCCGCGAGAGGGCCGCCGCGGAGTTGCTGGCGGCCGACTGGGGCTTCCGCGAGGCCCTGGGCCGCGGCCATCTCGAACAGCAGGACCGCGACACCATCCGCGACGCCCTGGCCAACAACGGCGAGCGTGTGGGCGCGGCCCTGGTCGCCTATCTCGACCTGGATGGCCGTCTGGTCACCGCCACCCGACCCGATGTCGAGGGCCTGCTGGGCACCCTGGGGCGCAGCAGCGAGGGCGAACTCCCCGCCCTGGTGCCGCTCAATGGCCAGCTGCTGCAGCTGGTCGCGGTGCCCGTGAAGGCGCCAACCCTGATGGGCCATGTGCTGATGGGCTTTGCCCTGGACGACACGCCGCTGCAGGACCTCAAGCGCCTGGTCAATGTCGACGCCATGTTCCTGAGCGCCGAACCGGGCCGGCCCTGGACCGAGCTTGTCTCCCTGCTGGACCCGCGCGAACGCGAGCAGATCGGCGCCGTGCTGAATGCGCAGGAGCCGGGCGTCTCGGTGCTGCGCAGCTGGGGCGATCAGCGCTGGCAGGTGCGGCTGATGAGCCTGCCTCTGCTGGCCACGCCTGCGGCCACGCAGACCCGGGCCGCCGTGGCCATGTGGGCCTCGGTGGATGAGGAGATGGCCCCCTACCGCCAGCTGCAGCTCAGCCTGCTGGCGCTGACCCTGGCCGGTCTGGCCGCCTTTGCCGTGGGCAGCATCTTCACGGCCCGCCGCATCAGCCGGCCCATCACGGCCCTGGCCCAATCGGCCAAGCGACTGGGCCGCGGCGATTACGAGACCCCCATCTCGGCCCCCTCCACGCTGGGCGAGGTGAGCGAGCTGGCCGGCGCCTTTGAGGCCATGCGCCACGACATCCGCGACCGCGAGGCCCAGGTGCACCGCCTGGCCTTCTGGGACCCGCTCACCGGCCTGCCCAACCGCGGGCAGTTCGGCCCGCGCCTGGCCGAACGCCTGGCACAAGCCCAAGAGCGCCCCTGCGCCGTGCTGATGCTGGATCTGGACCGCTTCAAGCATGTGAACGATGTGATGGGCCATGCTTTTGGCGATCGCCTGCTGCGCAGCGTGGCCGCACGCCTGCAGGCCCTGCAGTTCGGCAGCGGCTTCCTGCTGGCACGCCTGGGCGGCGACGAGTTCGCCATGCTGCTGGACCAGGCCGATGAAGCGGGCGCCCTGGATCTGGCGCGGCGCATCCACCAGGACTTTGAAACCCCCTTGCGCATCGACGACCAGACCGTGGACCTGGGCGCCAGCCTGGGCGTCGCCCTGGCCCCGGAACACGGCCGCGAGGCCGGCACCCTGCTGAGCCGGGCCGAGCTCGCGATGTATGCCGCCAAGCGCCGCCAGAGCGGCAGCATGGTCTACCACAGCGCCCTGGACGCCGGCAGCCAGGAGGCGCTGTCCCTGCTGGGCGAACTCCGGCGCGCCATCGAGCAGGACGAGCTGCGGCTCTACCTGCAGCCCAAGGTGGACTTGCGCAGCGGCCAGATCCACAGCGCCGAAGCCCTGCTGCGCTGGCAGCATCCGCAGCGCGGTCTGGTGCCGCCCCTGCAGTTCATTCCCTTTGCCGAGCAGACCGGCTTCATCCGTCAGCTCACCGCCTGGGTGATCGAGGCCTCGGCCCGCAAGGCCCGCGAGGCCCATGCCCAGGGCCTGCCCCTGCGCATCAGCGTCAATCTCTCCACGCGCGATCTGCTGGACCAGGAGCTGCCGGCCAAGATCGCCGAGCAGCTGGCCCGCCAGGAGGCGACGCCCGCCATGCTGTGTCTGGAGATCACCGAGAGCGCCATCATGGACGACCCGCAGCGTGCGCTGAACACGCTCACCACCCTCAGTGGCATGGGGTTCAGGCTGTCCATCGACGACTTCGGCACCGGCTATTCCTCCCTGGCCTATCTCAAGCATCTGCCGGTCAACGAGCTCAAGATCGACCAGAGCTTTGTGATGGCCATGGAGCGCAACGACGCCGATGCCAAGATCGTGCGCTCCACCATCGAGCTGGCCCACAACCTGGGGCTGGACGTGGTGGCCGAGGGCGTCGAGACCCTGGCCCACTGGCGCCTGCTGGCCGCCCTGGGCTGCAACGAGGGTCAGGGTTACGGCATCGGCCGCCCCATGCCCGCGGCCGACTTCCTGCCCTGGCTGGCGCGCTGGCAGGCGCCCGCGCTGGACGCCACCGACACGGCCAACAAGACCGCAGCCGCCTGAGTCCTGGCGCGCGGCCGCCTCACCGACTCAGGGCGTGCGCAGCGGCAGGGACATGATGAAGCGGCTGCCGCGTCCCGGCGCGCTGTGGGCATGGATCTCGCCCCCCAGCACATGGCAGACGATGGTGTGGCAGATGGCCAGGCCCAGTCCATTGCCACCCTGGCCGAAGCGGGTGGAAAAGAAAGGGTCGAACACCCGCTCCAGCACCGCCTCGCTCATGCCGCGCCCGTTGTCGCGCACCTCCAGCCGGCAGCGCCCCTCGTCCAGCAGCGCCGCCAGCACCGTCACCACACCGGGTCGCCCGGGCTCCAGCCCGTGCAGCAGGGCATTGCCGACCAGGATCTCCAGCGCCTGACCCAGGGGGCCGGGGTAGCTGTCCAGCCGCAGCTGCGCATCGATCTCAAGACGTAGGGCATGTCCCGCGCGCGCGGCCTGGGCCGCCAGGGGCTGCAAGCGCTCGCCCGCCAGCTCGGCCAGGGCGAACTGGCGGCGCTGCTGGACATCCCGCTCCTGCACCACCTGCTTGAGGTTGTCCACCAGGCTGGCGGCGCTGTGCATATTGCGCTCGATCATCTCCAGGCCGCTGAGCGAGTCGCGCGCATAGCTCTGCCAGTCGCTGCGCCGCAGCGCAGCACCGTCCTCCACCCGCTGCGCCAGCTGACGGGTCGCCCCCAGCAAGGTACCGGTGGCCAGCAGGCTGTTGCCAATCGGTGTGTTGATCTCGTGCGCCACACCCGCCACCAGGGCCCCCAGGGCCGCCAGCTTCTCCTGGGCCAGCAGCTGGCGCTGCAGGGCCGAGAGGCGCTGATAGGCGTGGGCATTCTCCAGGGCGATGGCGGCATAGGCCGCCAGGCTGCGCAGGATCAGCTGCTCGCGCTCGCCATAGGCCGCGCTGCGCGGCGACTGCAGGCTCAGCACGCCCACCAGGCGCTGCGCCACCATCAGGGGCATGAAGACCAGGCTCTGCGGCTGCGGCGTGTCGGCCACCTGGGCGGCCAGGGCCAGCTCGTCGGGCGCATCCAGCACGAACTCGCGGCGCTCGCGCGCGCAGCGGGCCACATAGGAGTCGGGCGCATCCAGGGGAATGGGCGGGTCGTGAAAAGGCTCGCCGTCCTCCACACCGAACTCGCACAGAAGGCGGCTGCCACTCTCGTCCAGCAGATAGACCATCATGCAGCTGGCATGCAGCAGGGCGTGCACACGCCGCTCCAGCACCTCCAGCACCCGCTCCACCTGCAGCTCGGCCGTGATCTCCTGACCCACGCTGCTCAGATGCTGCAGCACCGCATGCGCGTCCTTCAAGGTCTCGAAGCGCGCCGCCTCCGAGGCCGCCAGGCGGCGCAGATGCTCGCTCTCGGCGCGGGCCCGCTCGATCTGGTGATGGGTGTGCATGGCGCGCGAGCGCTGGCGGGCATCCTCGCTGAAGCCCTGCTCGCGAAGCTCGCCGGCCCGGCGCGAGAGCTCGAAGGCCGCCTCGTACTGGCCCTGGGCCGCATGCGCGCGCGCGGCGCCATCCAGCAGGGCCGGCGGCAGGCGGTAGCCGGGCAGGGCCTGGGCATCCTCCAGGGCCTGGGCATAGCACTGGCGCGCGGCCTCGGCGCGCCCCAGGCGCAGCAGCAGCTCGCCCAGCTGGCCGCGCAGCTCCGGCAGCTGGCCGCGCTCATGCTGGGACTGGCACAGGGCCAGGGCCTGCTGCACGGCCTGCACCGCCTCCTCGGCCCGGTCCAGGGCCGGCAGGGCGCGGGCACACCCCCGGGCGGACTCGATCTGCAGATCGATCCAGCCCCCTGTCTGGGCCTCGCGCCCCAGCTGCTCAAAGCCCTGCAGCGCGGACTGGGTATCGCCCAGATCCATGGACACATCGGCCAGATACTGCCGGCCCAGGGCCGTGGTGCGGGCCTGGGGCCGGGCCGCCTGCAGCTGCAGGCATTCCTGCAAGAGCTCGCGCGCCTCGCCCAGCTGACCCAGGCGGCGCAAGGCCTCGCCGGTGTGGGCCAGACACAGGCTGATCATGCCCGGCCAGCGCGCCGAGCGCGCCAGCTCCAGCGCACGCCGCAGCCAGTCGATCGCGCTCTCGTAATCGTGCATCCGGGTGAAGGTGAAACCCAGATTGGTGGCCAGGGCAATGGCCCGCCGCAGCTGGCCGCTGTGCAGGGCCTGGCTGTAGGCGGCGGAGCAGCACTCGATGGATTCCAGGAACTGCCCGCCCAGGGCCGCCAGCATGCCGCGAAAGTCATTGAGCGCCGCGGCACACAGGGCATCGGCCTCATCGGCCGCAGGCAGGCTGTCGGCCCAGCGCGACTCGGCTGCGGCACGGTCGCGCAGCACCTCGGCGCGCGCCAGGCTGGCCTCGAACACCAGTCGGCGGCGCGCATCGCCCCCGCGCTCGGCCAGGGCGATGGCCCGCTCCAGCGCGCGGTGCAGGCCCGGGGTGTCGCCGCGGTCGGCCGCCAGGTAGTAATGCAGCCACTGCACATCGGCCAGGCCCACGGCATCGTCCACCGCCGCAAAGCCCTGCTCGGCCCGCTGCAGCAGGCCTGCCGCCTCGTCCAGCCGCCCCAGCAGCAGCACGCATTCGGCCTCGGTCAGCCACAGCCGCGGCGAGGGCGGCACGCTGCGCAGCAGCTGCAGGGCCCGGGCCGTGTCGCGCTGGCGCAGGGCCCAGGCCAGCTCCAGGGCCAGCCCCGACTCGGGTGCCGCCCGGTAACGCGCCTCCAGGGCCTGCACGGCCTCCTCGGTGGCAAACATCTCGATCAAGGCCTGGACTGCAGCCATATCGCACGTGATCTTTTTATCCCAACGTGCAGCAAGGCTAACCCAGATACTCAGTAACCGCGCTCCCGTTTGACCCCATGGGCCGGGGGGCTTCCGGCGCGCCAGGCCCGCACATTGGCGGCCACCAGGGCGGCGGCGCTGCGCGCATCGGTCTGGGCCGCGGTGTGGGGCAGCACGGTGATCTGCTCATGGCCCCAGAAGGCATGTTCGGGCGGCAGGGGCTCCTGCTGGAACACGTCCAGCACCGCGTGGCCCGGCCGGCCCTGGGCCAGGGCAGCCAGCAGATCGGCCTCCTGCACATGGGCGCCGCGCGCCAGGTTCACCAAGCCGGCCCCGGGCTTGAAGCGGGCCAGGCGCGCCGCGTCAAAGAGCCCGCGCGTGGCCGCGGTCAGGGGCAGCAGATTGATCACGGTATCGGCCTCGGCCAGGGCGGCATCCAGCACCTCCAGGCCGCCATGCAGGCAGCGCACGCCGGCCAGCTCCGCCGGGCTGCGGCTGTAGCCGCTCACCGCATAGCCCTGGGCCGCCAGCAGCTGGGCCACGCGGCCGCCCAGCTCGCCCAGGCCCAGCACCAGCACCCGCCACTCGGCGGCGCGCGGCTGGGCGGGCTGGCGCCATTCGCGGCGGCGCTGCTGCGCCTGCACCTGGAAGAAGCCGCGATGCAGGCCCAGCACGGCCCACAGCGCGGTCTGGGGCATGGCCTCGTTCATGGCCGGGTCCACCATGCGCGCCAGCGGAATGCCCGGCGGCAGGGTCTCGTCCGCCAGCAGCTTCTCCACCCCGGCCCAGAGCGACTGGATGAAGCCCAGGCGCGGCAGGCCCTGCAGCGCACCGGGCGCCGGATTGGCCACCACGGCGATCTCCACCTCGGGCTCGGGCGCCAGCACAAAGCGCTCCTCGGGCAGGGCGGCGCTGAGCAGGGCCAGCCACTGATCGCGCTCGGCCTCGGGCCAGCGCCCGCTCAGCAGAATGCTCATGGGCTCAGGCTTCCCGGTCTTCCAGGGCCTCGCACAGGGCCATCAGGCCCGAGCGCAGGGTGGCGACGCGCACCGCATGGCGGTCGCCCGCGAAATGCCCCGGCCAGCCCTGGGGCGGCTCGCCGCCATGAGCCAGGGCCAGCCAGACCGTGCCCACCGGCTTGTCGGCGCTGCCACCGCTGGGGCCGGCAATGCCGGTGACGGCCAGGGCCCAGTCCAGCGGCGCATGGGCCAGCAGGCCGCGCGCCATATGGGCGGCCACCTCGGCGCTGACCGCGCCATGCAGATCGATCAGGGCCGGCGGCACGCCCAGCAGCTCGGTCTTGGCCTGGTTGCTATAGCTCACCACGCCGCGCTCGAACCACTGGCTGGAGCCCGAGAGGCTGGTGCAGGCCGCGGCGATCAGGCCACCGGTGCAGCTCTCGGCCGTGCCCATGCACTCGCGGCGCCGGATCAGGGCCACCGCGATGCGCTCGATCAGCTCATGTTCTTCGGGAAACAGCATGGCTCGCTCACCCCACAAGACTGCGCCACAAGGCGATGACGAGCAGGGTACATCCGGCCGCCACGAAATCGTCGAACAAGATGCCAAAGCCCTGGGCCCAGCCCACGGGCCGGCCACGCTGGCCCTTGAACAGGCCGTCGGCCCAGCGCACGGGCCCGGGCTTGGCCGCATCGAAGAAGCGGAACAGGGCAAAGGCCAGGGCCTGGCCCCAGAAGCCGGTGGGCATCACCAGCCACAGCACCGCCCAGAAGGCCAGCACCTCGTCCCAGACGATGGCGCCCGGATCGGGCGTGCGCAGGTTGCGGGCGGTCACGGTGCAGGCCCACCAGCCCAGCAGGGTGCCGCCGCCGATCAGCCAGCCCCAGTGCGCATCGCTGAGCCAGACATCCAGCACCAGAAAAGCCGCCCAGGCCCAGAGCGTGCCCACCGTGCCCGGCGCCTTGGGCGCCAGGCCGCTGCCAAAACCCAGGGCGATCCAGTGCGCCGGATGGCGCAGCATGAAGCCGGCCGTGGCGCGGCGTGGGGCCAGGTCTTGCTCGGGAGCGCTGGCCTGTGCCGGGCTGGCCGGCGAATCGGCGTCAGTGTTGCTGCTGCTCATCGTCATCAGCTCTTGAAATGGTCGAAGGCGGCCACGCGCCAGTCCAGGGCCCGGCCCTGGGCATCGAGCAGGCGCAGGCCCGGCTCGGCCTCCAGCCGGCCCACCAGGGTGACCGGCGTGGCGCTGGCCGCGCTGGCCGCCTGCACTGCGGCGCGGGCCGCGGGCGGGGCGCTGAAGACGAGCTCGTAGTCATCGCCCCCGGAGAGGGTGCACAGGCGCTGCAGCTCAAGCGCCTGGCGCGCCAGCGCCGGCCCGCGCGGCAGGGCATCGGCTTTCACCGTGGCGCCCAGGCCGGAGCGCGCCAGCACATGGCCCAGATCGCCCACAAAACCGTCCGACACATCGATGGCGCTGTGCGCCAGGCCGCGCAGGGCCTGGCCCAGGGCCACGCGGGGCTGGGGGCATTCCATGGCGCGCCGGGCGGTCTCGAAGTCTTCGGCGCTCAGCGACACGGTGCCGCGGAAGGCCTCCAGGGCCAGGCGCGCATCACCCAGGCTGCCCGAGACATAGAGATCGTCGCCCGCCCGCGCACCGCTGCGCAGCAGGGCCTGGCCGGCCGGGGCCTCGCCCATCACGGTGATGCAGATATTCAGCGGGCCGGCCGTGGTGTCGCCCCCCACCAGGGCAATGCCGTGGGCATCGGCCAGCGCGAACAGGCCGCGCGCAAAGCCATCCAGAAAGGCCTCGTCCGCTCGCGGCAGGGCCAGGGCCAGGGTGAAGGCCCGCGGCGTGGCGCCGCAGGCGGCCAGGTCCGAGAGATTCACCGCCAGGGCCTTGTGGCCCAGGCGCTCCGGCGCCACGGTGGACAGGAAGTGCCGGCCCTCGACCAACATATCGGTCGAGACCAGCCATTGCGCGCCCGGTGTCGGGCCGATCACGGCACAGTCGTCGCCAATGCCGAGCGCAACACCCGGCTGCGGCGCCCTGGTGTCGCGCGTGAAGAAGCGTTTGATCAGGTCGAATTCACCCATGGGGTGGATTGTCTCAGCCTGGGCCTGCTGCGCGGGCAGGCCGACGCGACTCAGCGAGCGCTGGAAAGCTTGGCTTCTTTGATGGCCTCTTCCATGGCCGCCTGCATGCGCGGAATGGCGGCCTGCATCAGGGTCTGGGACAGCTGCATGGACTTCTGCATCACCACCGGCATCTTGTGGATCAGGGCCTGACCCGACGGGCTGGCATAGAAGCTGAGCATGCCATCGACCTCCGACTGTTCGAAGGTGTCCTGGTAGAGCTTGACGAACTGCGGCTTGAGCGTCTGCCAATTCATCTCGCTGCGCATCACGCCGATGAACTTCGCGGGCACGGCATCCAGCAGACGCTGCTGCTCTTCGCTCAAGGTCTTGCCTCGGGTGGCCTGCTGCATGCCAGCCCGCATCATCTGTTCCATGTGGACGAACATGGCATCCATCATCGACTCGGCCTTGGTCACCTGCAGCAGGGCCTCCACCGAGGCCTGGCTGGCGGGGGCGGCATGCACGGCACAGGCGCTCGCCAGGGCCAGGGAGAGGAGCAGTCGACGCATCTGAATTTCCTTGAGGGTCTCGGGTGTGGGCAGCGATACCGAGTGAACGGCACCGGGCGCACATCTTGCCAGCCCCGGTGCACGCATCATGCCCCCCGGAGTGGGGAAGCCCCGATCGGCGGCCGGCGGGCCGCGGCGCTCATCAGCCGCGCTGCGCGCCGTTCGACAGCAGGCTCATCACCTTGGTGGTGATGATGTCCACCGCCGGGCCATTGGCCCCGTGCGGCAGGATCACATCGGCATTGCGCTTGGTCGGCTCGATGAACTGCTTGTGCATGGGGCGCACCGTTTCCAGGTACTGGTTCACCACCGACTCGGTGCTGCGGCCCCGCTCCGAGATGTCGCGCTGCAGCCGGCGGATGAAGCGCACGTCCGAGGCCGTGTCCACATAGATCTTCAGCGACATGGTGTTGCGCAGCTTGGTGTCGTACAGGGCGAACAGGCCCTCCACCACGATCACCGGCGCGGGCTTCACGGTGATGGTCTCGCGGGACCGGTTGTGGGCCGCAAAGTCATACACCGGCATTTCGATGGCCTCACCCTTGCGCAGCGCGGCCAGGTGCTGGGCCATCAGCGGCCAGTCAAAGGCATCCGGGTGGTCGTAGTTCTGATTGCAGCGCTCCTCGGGCGGCATGTGCGACTGGTCGCGGTAGTAGTCGTCCTGCATCACCACCGCCACGTTCTCCGCCCCGATGGCGGCCACCACCTGGCGCGTCACGGTGGATTTGCCGCTGCCGCTGCCCCCAGCGACACCGATGACGAAAGGCTTGTGAGGGTTTTTGGGCATGGTGTGTGGGGCGGCTTTGCAAAGAAAAGGCCCGGGACTTTACAACTGGATGACGGAATTATCCGCGGGCGGCTTGTGCATGCAGGCCAGGAACAGCGGGGCGCTGAGCCAGCCCTCCAGCCAGGCCCGCAGCGCGCTCAGGTCCAGGCTGGCGAACCAGGGCGGGTCCACCGCGGCGAACTGCCGCACAAAGGGCATCAGGGCCAGGTCGGTGGCGCAGGGCGTGGCGCCGCCCAGGAAGGGCGCGGCGCCGTCTTGCAGCCGCCGCTCCAGGGGGCGCAAGAGCAAGTCCACGGCCCTGTCGCGGTGGGCCTCGGGCGGCGCCGGCTCGCCGGGCTCGCTGGCATAGCGCTGGGGATACTTCCAGCGGTCCAGATGGCGCTTGAAGTCGCCGTCATTGAGCTGCAGCAGCGCGAGGTTCTCGGGGGTCTGCGCCCGCGCCCACCAGCCCTGCGCATCGGGGGGCGCTGTTGTCGTCGCCGCGGCCTCCAGCAGCGCCCAGCGCATGATCTCCCAGCTCTCCTCGATCACGCGGCCGTCCGGCAGCTGCAGCACGGGCACCGTGCCCTTGGGCGACAGGGCCAGCAAGCCGGCCGGCTTGTCGCGCAAGCTGATCTCCACCGCCTCGAAGGTCTGCCCAGCCTGCAGCAAGGCCATGCGTGCGCGCATGGCGTAGGGGCAGCGGCGGAAGGTGTAGAGCCGCGGCAGGGACGGCGCCGCGGGCCCCAGCGCGGGGTCTGCGGAAGCTGGGGCTGTGGGCGTGGGGGTGGGTGCGTGCATGGCCAAAACAAGACTTTTGTTTGTTTGTTTGCGTGCAGATCAATCGACCCGCAGCACCTCGAACTGCTGCCGGCTTGCCGCCACCTGGATGCTCACCTCATCCCCCTCGTGCTTGCCCAGCAGGGCCCGGCCCAAGGGGGCGGCGCCGCTGATGACCTGCACCCACTGGCCGCCCTCCAGCGCCAGCTTCATGCTGCCGCCGTCCGGGCCCAGAAACAGCAGCTGCTGTTTCTCATCGTCATCGACATGGCCCAGGCAGACCAGGGCGCCGAGCTGTATGCCTTGGCCCGCGTCGTAAGCGCGGGGGCGGAACTGCTGCCACTGGCCGATGGCCTGGCGTATGGCCTCGGCGCGGCGCGCCTGGCCGGTGGCCAGGTACGAGGCTTCGAGCCCCAGCGTGTCGTATTTGCTCTCGGCGATGTTCTCCTCGTGAGTCGCCGTTTCATGCGCCGTGCGCGCGCCCTGCTCGGCCTGCAGCAGGTCTTGGGTCAGCCGCTCCAGCACCAGCCGCTGCAGCAAGAGTTTGTCCATGGTGAAAGGGAAGTGAACTGCCGCGATTCTCGCGGGGTTCGAGCTAAAGGCCTGCCTCAATAACGCCAATGAAGCGTGGCGGCAGACTTGCCCGCGGTTGATGCAGACCTTCCCTCAGTCGTTATCATGCGGTGAACAAATACGAGATACCCCAGGGAGGGATCATGAAGAACCCGTCGCACGGTACCGCGGCAGGCACGATTGCTGCACGCGACCGCGTCGTTCAGATTCTGGAGCTACTGGAGACGCGGATGCTCCATTCGTCAGCTCGCCCGCTCATCGCCTCCACCGGCATGCACGCAAGTCGTGGATGGACCGAGACCCTAAGTCGAGCCCGACTGGATGTACACAGCGACGCGGTCTGGAACCAAGCGTACAAGTCGCTCAGCTTAGTGGCGATCAACCACACCTACGTTGGCAACAAACACGTACATATCTACGACTTGCGGGAGCAAGGCGAGGCAGCCAAGAAAGAAGTACTCGATTGGGCGAGGGTCAAGGCTATCTCCGACCTCCAGCCCATTTTGAAGAAACGCCCCTTCGACATCCTTGGAGCTCCGACCGTCAAGGACGGCCTCGAGCCGTTCAAGTCGGTCCCGCCGCAACTCATCGCGGCGGACTTTGTCGCGGATAAGTTGTACCTGCAGTTCTTCACGACGCGGGCTTATTCATTGCGAGAGGAACTCGACATCTCCAAGATGAGTGCTGCGCAGGCTAGGACGTTCGCGGAGTATCAGGAGCTCATCGGCGTTAAGTGGCGCCAGGTGCCATGCTTCGACACAGTGGTGGTGGACATCGGCAAGGAGCTGGTGGAGTTTCGGACCGACTTCCAGCCGGGGATGACCGAGGACAAGAAGGCGCTGCCTTACGTCGGGATCATGAACGAGTTGAACCGCATGACGACCAAGTTCATTGACAGGTCCGCCGTCAACGTCGGCTTGATGAACTTCTTCCCTGCCATCGACAAGCTTTACAGGGACCAGAGCTGTGGCCGAGTTACCGCCCTGGGTTTCGTCGCGACTAGCCGGGACACATCGTCGAACAACCACGGCCAGATCCATAGGCGCCGCACGCAGGATTTCCGCAAGGACCACTTTCATGTTGGTGGCAAGAAGGCAGTAAACGCCGTAACGCCGTACGCCATAGGCATTACCTGGGATCAGCCGGGCCAGAAAGCAGACCTGGGCCTAGAGTTGCGCGGTAGCGTTCGGGCAATCTACTCTGGCGCCGACCAGGGGGTTGCGATGGCCGAAATCATGGGTTGCATGGATGCCTCTGATTACGAGTTCGTGGTCGGCCATATGCTGAACCGGCTGTCGAGAAGGCCAAAGTGAGCGTGACCGAGGCAATCCAAAATGACTGGGCCAATGAGCCCGGCGTGAGGGACGCTTGCCTGCGTGTTTTGCAGGCCTTGACCAACGAAGAAAAACGGCTCGATCACTACTCCTTCGGCGACCTGCTGCGATTTGCTGCCGAGGACGATCAGAAGGTTGTCGCGCGGGCGGTGATGTACTTAGCTAACCCGAGCTTGCGGGTCCTCGAGACCTGTCTGATGTACGAGTTCCGAGGCTACTTCTACGACCTACCGAAAGAAGAAATTCAGCACTACGCGAAGGGTGAGGTGGTGTACCACCCAGAGCTCGGGCAGCCCCTGAGCTCGTCTGAAATCCTCGTCTGCTTTGCGCCCGGCGTCGGCCTGAAAGAACAGGCTGCTCGATGAATTTCTCGTTGAAAGACTTAGAGCGGTTGCAAGGGCGGCCAGTGGTACGGGCCGCGATGCGGCGCGAGCTGATTCGCGACGGTGTAGCTACGTACGGGGAGTTTGTTGACCAGCTATACGAGGACATCGACGCGGTCATCTTCAACATGCAAAGCGCGCCGGAGCTGCGCCAGAATGACTGCGAAGACAGGCTCAGCGGTGACATCCTCCATGGCTTGCGGCAACAAGGCTACAAAGGCTACCCGGATGTGAAGAGCGGGGGGCATGTGGACCTGACCATCGAGCTGGGGCCCTACACTTGGTTTGGTGAAGCGAAGAAGGACGGCAACTTCGACCAAGGGCTGCTGCAGCTTATGAGCCGCTACCGGCCAGCCTCCGGCAACTTCAGCCACGACCAGGGTGGGCTGATCTTCTACATGGTCGCGACGCCGAAAGCACGGGACGTGCTGAACAAATGGCTGGCAAAGCTCCATAGGATGGGACTTAACCCATGGAGTTGCTGCAAGAACCGATTGGCCGGCTTTTCAGTGCATGAAAACGACGCCACAGGCATGAGGGTCACTGTGCGAACCATGGCGGTAGCGCTCTACTTCAAGCCGCAGGACACCTCAGGCTTGAAGACTGTCAAGCGGAAGGCTGCGAAAGCCGCGAAAGCCTCACCTAGCGTGGAGGGGCATGAAGGGCCGACCATAAACTAGCAAGGCTGGGTCGGCCTGCCTTTATCGGCATGGCATTCTGACCTCCGACCTGAACTCAGGTCGATCGCAGAGGTTCGTGGCTTCATGGGTTCTTGACGCTATAGAAGCGCATCTGTCTGTGCTTTCACCATTGGTGAATCTCCGCCAAACAAACCTTGCTCAAAGCCCTAGATGATCGCTAGCAACTAGAGGACGGAGGCGGTGGATGGCGACGACTGAACCTACTCAGACAGTACCGGAGCGCCACCATACCCAGACGATACAGAAGAGTTGCCAAGCAATACAGCCTGCAGCCACCTGAGCAAGCAGCCGCGGAAAATTGTGCTGCAGGCCATCGTCGGTCGTGAGCAGAGCCGCTGGAATGGTTTTAACAAGCATCTGCAGCCACAAGCTTCGCGGGAGCACGTAGCACAGCCCCCCCATAGGGGAAGTTCCACCATAGGGCTCCATGGACTCGCCACGCTGATCTGTTGGGATCTTCAGCTGAACAATGGCTTGAAAGGTGCCATTTCGGCGGAGCGGCTTCGGTGAAACTGGGGAGGGTTCGCTGAAAGTCGCAAAGATTGAGGCCCTCCTATCGTTTTTGAGCTTGGTTCCGAGGGGAACCAGCTCATAAGCAGACTGGAGCGAGTGCCGTTGAATTGCGCGCATCAACTGCGGCGCGCCGTTGTTCCAGTGCTCGATATCTTCCTTGATCAGCTGGAACCGGAGCGGGGTCCACAACTTCTCCCAGACGTCAAGAAACCTCGGACGATCGATAGTCGCGCGTTCAGCCTTCGCCTGCTCGCTGGAATCCTGAATTGGGGCAGTTGAGAAACGGTGCCAGAGGTAGAACAGGACTGCGGCCGATACCGACCAAACCCGCCAGGGTTCGACTTTGCCGTTGTCATCGCCTATCAGCTTCAACAGGATCTGCATCGGCTGAATACCCAAGAAGGTCACCACGATCACCAGCGTGGAATACACCACCAGATTCCGCCTGACCTTGCCGTCTTCGTCGTCAATCAAGTTTTCCTCCCTGGCTCTTTTCCACTCGGCAGCGCCGTGGGCCCGCCAGCGCTCGGGTGACCGGTACCCACGAGTTCCGTCACTTCACGGCAACAACTGCGACCGCTACCCGGCCAACCCCCACACATACTCCTCATCATCCACCGCCTCCCCCCGAATCACATCGTTGCCGGGCAGGATGCGGTGGAAGTGAAAACCGGCCTTGAGCAGCACGCGGGCGGAGGCCTGGTTGCCCACGGTCACGGTGGCGGCGCAGCGCTGCATGCCGCAGCCGGCCAGGTGGGCCAGCACCGCGCTCACGGCCTCGCTGGCGTAGCCCTGGCCCCAGAAGGGGCTGAAGAAGTAGTAGCCGAGATTGGGGGCGACCAGCGCAGCTGCGACTCCACTCGCCTCTCCCTGCGCGGGCGCTTCAAGCACCAGCTCGGCATCCACACGCCCCAGCACCTGCCCGTCGCTGGCGCGGCGCACCGCCCAGGTGGGCCAGGCGCTGAGCCCGTCCGGCGAACGGTAGCCGCTGTGCACCAGGCAGCGCCAGTGCTCGGCCAGCTGGGCTTCGCTCGCGGGACGGCTCATGGAGATCCAGCGGTACAGGGCTTCGTCCTGCGTCAGAGCGGGATAGAAGGCCGGTGCATGGTGCTCGCCCAGGGGTTCGAGCCGCAGGCGCGGGCTGGACAGGGCGGCGCACAGGGCCCGCGCAGTCTCGGGTGGCATGGATGCTGGCATCGGCCGCAGTGTAGGAGGAGAGCGGGCGCGCGTGAGCGCCCCCCGCCCACCCCCAAGGCTCAGCGCAGCCCGGCGGCTCAGCGCAACACAGTCGGGCCCCCGCCCCCAGAGGGCGTGGGGCGTGTCGGCGCCCCCGGGCGCCTCGGCCCGCAGGGGCCCCCGG